>CAZNFT010000127.1:0-1677 GCA_964572745.1 uncultured bacterium | reverse complement strand
CTTTTGGCCAACTCATCAAAGGCCTTTGTTGCGGCTTCTTTATCATTCATTAATCGTTTAAGTGTGTCGTTGTCGACGTTTACAAGTAAGGCATTTTCCCAACGCCTAGCAAGAAGAGTTGCAGTTGTTCCACTCATGGCCATATCTAAAATTCCCGCTGCATCTATTTTTTTCATTACACTACCATCATATGCAAGTACTGGAAGAAAGCTAATGAACTCTGCCACTTTAGCTTCTGGATTAGATTCATTCACGTTTAAACGACAACTATATTCAGCGATTTGTCTAAGTGCTCTATTTGGTGCAAAATCGAAAACATAGCACTCATTCTTAATAACTTCTTCTTTATTCGGAGATTTATCGTCAGGATTTTTGATTGTCCACGGAGACTGTACGCGAAAAGCTGCTTGAAAATAAGTTTCCGGTGTTGAACAGCTACGAAGCATAAAAATACCAGCCCATGGCCTAACTGTTACACCAGTAAGAAGTTTTCCACAAGTTAAGGTGATGGTTTTTGATTTCAATGGATCATCCATAGCTTTTAATACTGGCGGAAGTGCTTTTATGCCAATCCCTGCATCCTGACCAGCAGCTATAATTACCTTATAGTCTTGATAGAAAGTGTTTTGTTTCTGATTAATTAAATTATGCATTGCATAACACGAAGCAATCGACGGTAAAAACCAGAGAGTATGATTTAGTATATTTAAAAGTTCAGCATGGGAATAAGGCATCGGTGGTTTTTGGGCACCAAGCTTTAGATTATCTATAGTTGCTGCCTGAAAAGATCCTCTAATTAAATCAAGCCATTTTTGGACTTCATCCTCATATATAAATTTTGCATTTTTACCTTTACCTTTTGCTGAGAAAAAAACATTCAAATCGAACTCATTAAATTCTCCTTGTTGTGCGATATCAATAATTGAATTTGGCAACTGATATGTCATCATTACCATACGTGGAAGTGAAGCATATGGATTATTAGCATCTTTTTTATTTTGCCATAATTCTTTTGCTTTTTGTTCGTCTGAGTATGTCCAGTTATATATCTGCTCTTCAATAAATTCACCAGATGCTATTGCTCTGAAAGGAGTACCCGAAAGATATAAGTATGCGTTGGTCTTGATAGGTAATATTTTTTCATTAAAATCCTTCAAATCTTGACCTTCAGAAAATTCTTTTTCTTGTTCATCCTCCGCTTCAAAAAGCTCTTTGGCGTTTTCACGCCATGCTCCATAATGATATTCATCAAATACAATACAATCCCATTTAGTTTTATGCGCCCATTCATTTTTTGTTTTAACACCGCCCGTACTCTTATTTTTACCTAAATAATCCTGAAACGAACCGAAGCATACAAATGGTTTTTTTGTGTTAATATCCTTGTGCCAAAGTGTATCTGGTGATGCAGAAATAAATTGCCAATCTTGAAAATCTATATGTTCTCTTAGATCATCATCCCACGCACTTTCAACAGCTGGCTTAAATGTCATTGGAGAAGAGTCACTAGGACAGCTTAAGGTACGATACGTTTACGGTGCTTTGGATGACAAGATTTTGCCGGACACGGTCAGAATAGACGGAATGGATTTACAGAAATTATTTATCGAATTAACTAACGAGGAGGGCGATGAACATGTCATTTAAACCGACATTTGCTTATTTGTTTAGGAAGAG
>CAZNFT010000126.1:0-1679 GCA_964572745.1 uncultured bacterium | reverse complement strand
CAGGAAATAATTACTCACAAAATTTTCTCAAAAAGGTGAGATAAAACAGTTTAAAAATCCAGTCGGTCCGGCGTAGATATTTTGATCGTGGTTTGTTTTTCCACTCCATATTCATATCCAGGCCATCGATATTTTCATCCATTATTTCATTTTCCAATGATAACCTTCCGTAATTAATATTTGTTGAATAGGCAAGATATGCCGTTCTGAAAGATCTGGTTCTTATAAGTGTTCTGAACATCATCCTGCGGAGATTCTCTTTACAGTAGATACTTCTGTACACCTCTGACATCAGAGCCTTCATTCTGTCAACTTCAATCTTAGCAGGTTTCATGGTCACTTCCATAAAATGCAGACGCTCCCAGAACTGTGGCAAGTCATCGGAGATGAGACGTTTTTCATCCATAGCTCTCTTAAAGACAGAAGTCCCGGGTAAAGGTGTAAGAATTGATGCCTGCACCACATCCACCCCACACTTAAGAATAAAATCGCGGCGGGCAAGGATATCTTTCTCCTCATCGGTTTCGAGGCCAAAAATAAACGTTCCCAGAGCTGCAATTTTATACTTATGCATCTTTTTAAAGACTGTTTGATAATAAGACACTCCCCTGCTAAGGTTCCGTCTTTTACTTATGGATTGTAATGCTTCCGGTTTTTCAGACTCAATACCGGTAAGAATCATATAGCAGCCACTCTTATGAGCCCATTTCAGCACCTCTTCATTGTCTGCAACATTAAGCGATGCCTGACAAAACCAGTTACGTTGCAGTCCCCTATCGACCATACCTTTAAAGATATCGATAGCACGCTGCTGTGCACGTTTACTATTATTAACGATATGATCATCAACAAAGAACAGATAAGGTTTATCTTTGGACAGTTCAATCTCATCCAAGACCTCCTCAACCGGACGCTCCCTATATTTATGCCCATTAAAAGCGGTAACGGAACAGAAGGAACAGTCCATGGGACATCCTCTTGAGGTTTGTACAGAACCAAAAATATATTTATCACTAAAAAGATCTACACGAGGCTTAGGGGCATTTTTCATATCAAGGTATTCACCCTGATAGAATGATTTTAACTCACCGGCTTCAAAATCTGCTATTACGGTAGGCCAAATGCTTTCGGCCTCTCCTTTCACTACAGTATCTACATATTCCAGGGCTTCATCAATCATCATAGATGCATGTATTCCGCCCATAACGACAGGAATACCTTTTTTGCGATAAACAGAAGCAATATCATAAGCCCTTGGAGCATTAACACTGAATGCGGTAATGCCCACAAGATCAGCATCAACAAATTCAAACTTATCAAAGTTCTCATCAATCAATTGTATATCCCAATGTTCTGGTGTCAGCGATGCAATAATTCCTAAACCAATAGGGGGGAATTTTGTATTATCTCGTAATGCAAATCCCTTAAGATGCTGACTTGTTGGCAATATCAGCACCAATCTTTTTTTTGAGCACATAATTAATCCGGTAAAGTTGGGCAAAAATAACACTATTATATTATTAAAGACTCTTCTTACTCATAAATACATACTAAATAAAAATATTGTACATTTGTGCGAATAAAAAAACCGAACATGAAAATAGAAGAATTTATTGATGTTGTCGAGGAAGAATTTGAAGACGAGATAGAACAAAACCAGCTCAAAGCGGATGTAAAAT
>CAZNFT010000125.1:0-1680 GCA_964572745.1 uncultured bacterium | reverse complement strand
AGTGCCGAAGGCATCCTTCTGGGACAATCAGCAATCTGTAATTTAGCAGATCGCATAAGTCCAATTCCTCCTCGTGGAAAATATTCTCTTAAACTGCGTCAGCCTTGTCTCTACTGGGTTTTGCCCTGAATATTCTATTTTTCCATCATGTTTACGCTTATTGTTTTCTGTTCAACCCCGCCAGGGTTGCGGCTTTTGGGAGGAATTCCACTGTCTATTTCTGTGAAACCCCTAACGGGGTTCAGAGTCTACATTCCCGTTTATCGTAACAGAGATTTTGCTTCGCAATCCGTCATGCGACGGACTGAACAATTATTAAACAAACGCTGTTTGTTTAATAATTTTCAGAATGACAGGTCTCTCGTGTCACCGTGCGCCAGAAGAGCTTAGCGCATAAAACGCTTAATTGTAAAATTATACCTTGCACAAAATATTATCTTAACTTCTTATCCTCTTACCTTCTTACCTTCTCAACCTTAGTCTTAATCTAAATAATTTTTTTATAATAGTCACTATAATCATCATTTATTACCTCTTTCGTCCATTCTTCATTCTCCAAATACCAGTCGATGGTTTTAGAAAGTCCTTCTTGGAATTGCAAACTTGGGACCCAGCCTAGTTCTTTTTTAATCTTATTGGCATTAATGGCGTAACGCACGTCGTGACCGGCTCTATCTTTGACAAAGGTGATGAGTTTTTTTGACGTACCGAGCGATCTGTTCAATTTTTCATCCATGAGATCGCACAAAAGATGGATAAGATCTAGATTTGTCCACTCGTTATGACCACCAATATTATAGGTTTCGCCTTTCTTGCCTTTAAAATAAATAGTTTCAATAGCCCTTGCGTGGTCTTCTACCCATAACCAGTCTCTTACATTCAAGCCATCACCATAGATCGGGACAGCTTTGTTATTCTTGATATTATTGATGGCAAGCGGGATCAATTTTTCAGGGAATTGATGCGATCCATAGTTATTTGAACAGTTTGAAATGACAATATCCAGACCATAGGTATCATGGTAAGCGCGGACAAAGTGGTCAGAACTTGCCTTTGATGCCGAATAGGGAGAATGAGGATCATAGCGATCATCTTCCTTAAAATAACCTGTCTCGCCCAGCTCACCATAGACTTCATCGGTCGAGACATGAAAGAAACGAAAATCAGGGTTTTTTAGATTTTTAGCAGCATTCAATAAGTTGACCGCACCGACAACATTGGTCATGACGAATTGTGTAGGATTACTAATAGAACGATCGACATGTGATTCTGCTGCCAGGTGAATGATGCCGTCAAATTGATGTTTAGCAAAAAGCTCATTGACAAACTTTGCATCCACAATATCGCCCTTGATAAAGCTATAATTAGCTTTATTCTCAATATCTTTAAGGTTAGCTAAATTACCGGCATAAGTGAGTGCATCTAAATTAAAAATATGATAATTGGGATAATTTTTCACAAAACGCCGTATAACATGAGATCCAATAAAACCGGCCCCACCTGTAATAAGGATATTCTTTTTAAAATTTATTGTACTCATTTTTATCCTTCTCATTTTTAAACAGCCTTTCGACTTTCAACCATCAACTTTCAACTGTCAACTCTTTTGTTCAACTCTTCTCCAGATCTCGCTTCGCGACCCTGCGAGCTGAACAAATTTACTTCGTCCTACTACGCTCC
>CAZNFT010000124.1:0-1691 GCA_964572745.1 uncultured bacterium | reverse complement strand
GTTAACGTATCGGGATAAACGGATAGATCTGTCAACTCTTTAATATGAACAAGAACAGAATCTGCTAGACCATTATGTTCAACTTTAACATAGGTATCGCCACTCTTTTCAAAAGCAGTAAATTTGTTAGCTTCAAAGTTTCCGAGGCTATTGTCGTAATTTATAGTTAATTGATTCCAATCTGGAATACCTGTTGGATTATAATATTCATCCCAACCGCTAAAACCTAAAAATACGCTTTTGTTTTTATAAACCTCTACATAAGCCAGTTCTTTTTGTAAATGCTTAAAAGTCCCATTGGGTGCAGAAGAAATACATAATAAAGCATTAGCGACATTTCTTTCGGCACCGTCCGAAGGAGAATTTTTTACACTATTTCTGACGACCATAGCAGAAGAACCACCACCATCCAGATTAACAGCATGTGCGGCTCCAACAGTCTTAAAAAAGTCACTCATTTCGTGACAGGTCATACCAACACTGCGAGAGCTTCTACCATCAACGACCATAAAATAGGCCTTTGTTGAATCCGCAGAATAACCCACTCCGGTTCTGGGATGTCTTACAGCATAAAAGCTAGCCGCAACACCCTCATTATTACTGGATGTAATATCCACACCATCTTTTAATATCCAGGGACCACCACCCACGAGTTGTGTGATTTTATCTGCCGCATTTTCAAGAGTTTGAACGATCTTAATAGTATCGCCTACTGCACAATTTTCGTGCAAGAAAGGTGTTCCGGCACCATGTCCCGAAAGAACGATTTTCCCCTTGGGAATACTCATATTCCCTAGATAGGATTCTCTTTTTTCAATAACAGCAAGAACAGTATCATTCACAACCCAATCACTGATAGGAGAAGCCAGACATTCATAGCCCCATTCATTTGTCTGAGTTGAGCTTCCATAGTAATGATTGTATATTACAAGATAATTTTCATATCTGGCATTATTAACAACATGGAGAGGATAAGAAATATCCTGACCCACCGTATCTTTTGAGATTACCGCACCTGTAAATTTCGGGATGGTAATACCGGGAGTTCCGTCATTGGAATAAGTAAAAGCAGAACGGGCAAATGAAAAGCCCTGAACAAATTCACCATTGATGACCTGATTATTAATAGGCTGACCATTTCCTGCAAAGAAATCAGCATTAATGGCACATACAGAACGATGTCCCTCGCGATCTGAACGCATACTCATACTCGAAGTTCTTTCGGAACCGGTCATCATATCTCTTCCAATAACAGATTCGAGAGTTATATAAGGATTTGTCAGGTCAATTTCAGTCAGATGGATCGCCCAGTTGCGTGAGGTCCCCTCATATAATGAGTACACTGTTCCGGGACCGATATGGTAACTCATGACTTTGTTATAATCACTTGGCGCTGCCAATAAAATCGCCATTGCCAGGAATGTTAAAACGATCACTTTCCTTCTCATTTTTTCCCTTTCTCATTAATTAGGAATACATAAAAAATTCTTCACTGTAATTTACAATTTTAGCAGGAAATTCAAATGAAAAAAGAGCTAAGACCTGAATTGCGAAACAGGAGCTGAGAGAGGTAAATTTGAGTTTGGCTCAAACTTTGTTTTTGAGTTTGGCTCAAACTTTGCTTTTGAGTTTGAGCCAAACTCTATTGGGTCAATGGATTCTTTTTACTTCTTATAAATACTTAATAGACA
>CAZNFT010000123.1:0-1702 GCA_964572745.1 uncultured bacterium | reverse complement strand
CAAAGAAAGACAAATTAAAATTTAGGATGTATTATAATTATTTTTCTCCTTATCATCTTAAAGCGAAGTATAGAGATATTAATAAGTCGGGGAAATTTATATTTTTTGAGTTTACTGCAGATGCAAAAACAAAATTCTACGGGTATTGTAAAAATCTTTTAAAAGTAAGAAGCCAACAGGGTATTCTTTGCCAAAGACCCATCGAAGATCAAAACACTGGTGAAGAGGATAATCAAGAGAGTTTTGATACTTACTGTTTTAATGGCTCAACTGATGACGCAATTTTTTTTGATATTACGATTCATAAGGAATCCGAAAGAAATGGGAAAATGACAATTGTAACAAATTCCAGAGATTGGCGTTCATTGACAAAAGTAAGAGATTGGATTCCTTCTGTAGTGCTAAAAAATGGACTTACTATCCCAATTGAAAAACCTCTTAATGGTACATTTAGCATTCATGAAATTAAAAATGCATCTTTTAAATTCTCAAGTGTCTCAGGTGAAATATTTTATACTCACCAAACGTTTGAGAAATTTGATAATTATGTGAAAGCAAACTTATCTGAGTGCCTAGAGCTTTTATTTTTCGAGAAAAGAATGACAGCCAATTTGAAAAAGTCAGGTACGTTATCTGAACGAATTACAGCGATATCCTTTCTAAATACACTTGCAATGGATGAATTGCTTATCAATGAAAAACCTTTTAAATTAAAAATTCCTAAAAGAGGGATAGTGCGAGACCTTCCTGAAATTTTCAAGTCAGTAATGAAAATTGATATGTTTCTGAAAGAGGTTCCAATATTGTCGTCACTACGTCAAAAGAGAATTTCGAGTGATGAAATTAATTATCTAGAACGTCTTTCAGATAAATATTATGGTATATATGAATCGACGGATGAAATTGGGTATGAGCTCTGTCAGAGAGAAATTGAAACAATTTCTATTGTGTTAATTAAACACACCTTTATGGAAAATGGCAAAAAAGTCCAAAGATTCTATAATCCTTTCGATGGGGACGTGGATAATAGGATTAAAATTTGGTTGCTAAATAGTGATGATGAGGTTATTGCTGATAAAATCAGTTTTTTTTGTACAGTAAGCAAAGATTTTTGGGAAATGGCTATGAATCTTGAAATCGATATCGTTTTAAATTCAATTTGTTCTTTAGATTTTGGAAATAATGCCATAAGAGACAAAATTAATCTTCTAGTTTTAAGTTTACTATCTGCTTACGATA
This sequence comes from uncultured bacterium, assembly GCA_964572745.1. GTDB lineage: Bacteria > Fidelibacterota > Fidelibacteria > Fidelibacterales > Fidelibacteraceae > M50B103. The sequence continues at coordinate 463 of CAZNFT010000123.1, read as the reverse complement.
ATGTGACTAGAGAAAATATTTTATCTTTAGCATGGAAAATTATTGAGAAACTAGATAGTTATAAGGATATAGATAGCGATTATATCCATATAAATTTTCTTCAGACAAAGAAAAGGATTATAGGTGAGTTGGATTCTAATGACATTACATGGTTGATTTCTCATATTCAAGATCAATATATAAATACACCAATCGAGTGTGCTTCATTAATTTTACTAGGGCACAAGCAAGCAGCGAAGGAGAAACTTGCGATACTTTCAAAACCAGAAAGAGAACAAATATTAGATTACCCAATAGCACATTTTTTATAATTGTACTGGAATTTACTATCTTTATCCCATTTTAATAAAGTTTTCGTTATTTAATAGATTACTCACCTTTTATCTGAGATTGAGATTGAAAGACTATTCTTTCCAAATGTATGAAACGGGGTATGCAAAAGGGTATGCAACATACCCCTTTA
>CAZNFT010000122.1:0-1782 GCA_964572745.1 uncultured bacterium | reverse complement strand
TTGGGTCAAGGTTGGGTCAAGGTTGGGTCAACCTTTGTTCAAAAATTGAACAGTATTTCAAGCATCAACGCCAATATGTAATTTACGAAGATTATAAATATCCAACAAGGAACACCGATATCTGATTTATGAAAACTTCGAATATCGATAATCGTTAATCCTTGTTCATTATTTACAAGACCCCGATCAGTCTTCGTCCTGCCCCGATTTTTCGGATCAGGACTAGGACCGACACGGCGGGGTCGAATAACAGTAGAAAACGATCTCGCCCAACATAAAAAGATCCCCGGCGGGGTTCAATAAGCTTGTTGTTTATAGTTGATAGTTGATAGTTGATAGTTTATCGTTATTTTCATTTTACCTTCAACACTTGAGCACTTGAACGTTTCCACATTTTATTGTTCAAGCATATTATGTGAGCTCATGTGTATTCGTGTTTTTTCGTGCTTTACTCTCTTTATTTTTACTTTTCCCTTCTTTAGTCTTTGTATCCTTTTATGGCATTATAAACACCATTAAAAATCGCCATGGCTAAACCTGTAATGGGAAAAATGATCCAAGCAGTTCCCCAGCGATCAGCTAGAAAACCATTCAATAAAAAGATGATCATAACTAAAGGCCACACGGCTGATGACACTATAGCAAGGACTTTGTTTTCGGGTTCACGATTATAGTCACCATATTGAAGCAAGCGGTCGTAAGCTTCTTTAATATTAGCAAAATAAATAAATTGAAATACTGCCACCGCGATCACGACGAGCATGATGGAAACTAAAGTTGTTTCCATGCCACCTACATCATGTAAGATAGAGGGTAAAATAATAAGCAAAGGCGCTAAAATACAGAGAATTACACCAAAGATTAAGGTCAGGGGATAGTAACGCATAAATTTATGCCGACTGTCTTCAAGCCACTGTTGAGCATTCGCTTTTATTTTAAAATCCCATTTAATATATTTATACTCCTCCAAGCTCATGTTTGCATAAATGAATAAGCCTACTGCAATCGCCACCATAAGTAAAAGAGAAACAATTCCCCAAGCTTCATTCACATCAGTATTTAAAGTAAAAGGCAGCCATTCCACATCATAAGATGGCGCCTTCATAAATATGAAGATCGCTACACCGCATAAGATAAAAAACACAGCAAAAGCCCTTAATAGGCCTGAGCGTTTCATGCTTTTAATATAGCTTTCAGCTTCGTCTCTAGACACTTGTTGGGCATCTGGTAAAGGCGTTTTATGAGTAGCTTGCACAGGAATTTTAAGCTCTGATAATAATTCATCAATATTGCCAAATTCAGAGATCACTTTTCCAACTGATTCGTATTCAGAACATCCCTGACTCATAAATTCTTGATATTTTTCTTCCATATTTGCTAACATATCCGCTTTAGCCTGAAGAACAGCTTCAGTTCTGGGAAAACTAGCAAACATATTGTCAATATAAGATCTTATTGCATCCATCTATCCTACTCCTTGATAAATTGATTGATTACATCTTTTGTTAATTCCCACTCCTCACATTTTTCGTGATAATAGTCCCGACCTGAGCTGCTTATTCTGTAATATGTCCTCGATCTTCCTTGAGGACTAATATCTGAATACGATTCGATGAATTCTTGTTTTAAAAGACGATTAAAAGCTGAATATAAGGTTGTTTCTTTTATGATATAACGATCATCAGTTATCTTTCTGATCTGTTTTGAAATACCATAACCATAGGAAGGCCTCTCTAGCAGTAAGCTGAGAATGATTAAATCATTATATCCGCGGATCACGTC
>CAZNFT010000121.1:0-1891 GCA_964572745.1 uncultured bacterium | reverse complement strand
GCACCGGATTTTAGTCGCTGGCTTGATGAGAATATTGAAGAAGCCTTGACGGTATTTAACTTCCCGGAAAAGCATCGGCGCCTGATCAGGACGGTCAATGGCGTTGAACGATTGAATGAAGAGATCAAACAACGTACACGCGTTGCCAGGATCTTTCCTAATCCTCGATCTTGCTTAAGGCTTATTACTGCTGTTTTAGTTGAAAAAAATGATGTCTGGATGACGGGGAGAAAATATATGAACTTTGAAACTGAATTTGAAATCCTAAACCTTAGTCCTTTTTACAGAAAAAATGTTGCTTAATCTGTTTTTTTATTGACATTTGTATTATTTATTTTTACCATTCATCATAGTTAATAGTAAGAGCACCGGCTAATACCTATCTGGGGTTGAAATGAGATTGTGTTTATTACCATTAGGCTTGATTCTTTCAGTATTTAAAACACGTGCCACTTCCCCGCCAATAAATCAACGGTCTGATTCGAATATTTCCGAATATCATAAAAATTGTAATACCTTTTCAATTTTACCGGGAGTAGATAAATTTTAAAAATTGGACGTTGACTTTAAATATAGATAAACAAACAGATACAACGGAGATTCATATTTTGTTTAAAAAGACACATATAAAGACTCAGTCAATAGTTTTAATATCATTGACAGTTATTATATTATTACTTTCATGCGATATATTTAAACCTCAAATCCAGCCGGGCAGTCGTAACTATGTTTGGGAAATTGATACGTTATATATGCCAATGAATTATATTAGCACTGTATGGGGCGCTTCACCGAATGATCTGTGGGCAATGGGAGCGGGGGGAACTGCAAATGATCGCTTACTCCATTTTGATGGCACAAATTGGTCAACATACACTAACGAATCAATAAATTGTACAGGATATGCTCTTTTTGGGTTCGGTGAAAACAATATATGGATGGGGGGTGGAGCCGAATGGCCCGATAGTGAGGGGGGGGCAATTTGGCACTATGATGGCCAAACATGGGAAAATTATTTTATATATGCTTTAGATGAGCATTTTCATTCAATTCGCATAAGTGATATTTGGGGTACTTCATCGGATGATGTTTATGCCTGCGGTACGATCAGCTTTTATGATGGTACGAATGAATGCTGGCGCGGGTTTGCATTGCATTTTGATGGTACTGATTGGTCAGAAATAGCGCGGGCAGATTTTAATTCACAATTTCTAGAAATTAATAGAACAGATGAAAGTGTGTTTATTTTTTCTTTTGGGATTAATTACGATGGTCCTGATACTGTTGCATTTTACATGATTGATAACGATAGTTTACAACAAATATATTCCAATCAAGAAAATAATATCAGCTGGGCTGGTATGTCCATTATTGAAGGAAAAGAATATTTTACCATTGATAATGATGTATACTTGTATGAGAATGAAGAACTCAATAATGTTTTATCAATAAATTACGATGATTTTTGGTGGAAGGTATTTGGCCGAAACGAAAAGGATTTATTCTTCGTAATGAGGGACGGTTTTGTCCATTATAATGGTACTGATATGGAATATATCTACAAATTACCTTCATCAGATATGAGGTTTATAGGAGAACCTCTGATCATTGGTGATCACATATATATTTGCTTAAGGTATCCCGGATTTAATGAGCTCATTTTACATGGAAAATTGGATGATATTGATCAGGAATGATCTTTATGTTGGCAGGAATTAAAATTAAAGGGAGAAAACGATGAAGAAGATGAAGTGGATTTGTCTTTTCTTGGTTTTTTGTGCAGGCTTCATATTTGCGCAAGTACTTGAAAAGACGATATACCCGGATCTTGACTATGAAGGTGCTGTCGTTTTAAGTGAAGATGATGGGGATAGCAGCTACTGCTATGAGT
>CAZNFT010000120.1:0-2150 GCA_964572745.1 uncultured bacterium | reverse complement strand
TTCATTTGCTAGTATAAATTTTCTTCTGTAAAAAGGCCCAAGGTTTTCCGATATTATAATCGACAAAAAAAATATCTCTTAGGGGAACACGCAAATCCGCCCCTTGGGACAGATATATCTGTCCCCTACACACGCCACTCCTCACGGGCGACTCGAGAGTCGCCCCTACAATCGCATTTTAAATCTCTCTACGCCTGCGGCTCGAATTACGAATATCAATTTACGAATAATGATTTTCGATTTTAGTGTAAGATTCCTGCTCCGATGCAAATGTACTGGCGGGACTCGGCCCGCCTTAAATATGAAAAGGGCCGACATACAAGTCGGCCCCTTTAATCTTTTACCTTTTTACTAAGAAAAACAAAAGCTCTGAATTACTTCAGAGCTTTTGTTTTCGGAGTGGCTCCGGCCGGAATCTCCCACTGGGACCCCTATGGGGGAACCAGCCCACCTACTCCGCCAACTGGCGGATTCGGCGGGTAGACTCTACAGGGATTTTCAGTACTCTGTTCACTACTGATATTCAGTAAGTTACAAGGCAAGGTGACCAAAAACTGACCGGTGTAATATTTTTGCGTTAATATACTATTTAACAGGTGTTTATAAGATAATTGAAAGAATAACTGCTTATTCAGGGCTTATTGGATATTGTAAAGCAAAACGGTTATAGATATCTAAAGTCTGCTCCCCAAACCAATTAGGTTTGGGATCAGCATTCGGTTTTAGTGGCTCCCCAGTCCCCCTGCTGAACATACCATAAGAAAAAATAGTTGCTATTATATCTAACCTGTCATTAATTGAATATCCCTTAATCTCCCAATAGCTTTGAATGATCCTCATATATGCTGCGGCATAAAGAAGATTTTTTCTATTATCTTTAAGTTTATCAATGATCTCTTGTGGCGATTGACTTACAGAAAGAATTCCTTCATATTTCTTCCCGGGATAAAACTCTGATGTACTAACAGCCAATTGACACTCAATCCAGTAGGCAGTCTTCATCTTTACCTGACAAAAACCAATAGAACTGTTCTGTCCTTTCTTGGCCAGGTAATCATCAAAGTATTCATCCTGCCAATTGTAGTTATTGGTCCTTTCTACGTAAATGAGAGCTTTAAGTTTTACCATATCAATATCGAAAGTCTTTGATGCATGCTCAATATTCATAGATTGTTCTTTAAGCTTGGACAGGGTTGTATCCGGATCTTCTGCCAGGAGAAAACTTATGGCTATAAAAAAACAGGCGAAGATTTTAGCTCCGCCTGTTATGAGTCTATTCATCATTTAAGCAATGTCACTTTTTGATAATCAACAAACGAATTCGTTCCATCAGTGGCTTTTGCCACAAATCGCACCAAGTAAATACCGCTTGAAGCATCTTCAGCATTCCATATAATTGAATGTAAACCAGTACTCTGATTAAAGGAAAACTCTTTAACTACATTACCAGATAAATCAAAGATTGCACATTCAACATCTGATTGTACTGGAAGAGCATATTCAAGCGTTGTACTTGGATTAAACGGATTAGGAAATGCAGCCTTTAGCGAGTATTCTTCTGGAAGACTTTCGCTGTATTCAGCTGATACGAATTCAACTTGTTCGGCAGCTTCTCTCCTACTATAATATTCGAATGGATCTTCGACATCATCACCAATTATAAGATGTGCTTCGTATGTGAGATACTCATCTGGATAAACTGCATCCATTTCATCGATAATAGCTTTCGCCAAAACCGTATCTTCTTCCTCATGGAAGTAATACATAAACTGATCATTTAATGCATGAATACCCATATAATCACTTTTATGTTCTTTATATATCTTATCCATGCGTTTAACGTCTTTTTCTAGTCTAGCCAAAAGCAACATTGCATTTGCTTTCAGGATCTTATTACCTTTACTAATATCGAATGTTTTGAGATATGTTTTAAACATCTCTTCGTCGATGTCTTTTTTGACCTTTTTGTTCTTTGATATTTGATAAATCAAATCCATTGCTACAAATGCTTTGATATCATAAGGATTCTCTGTTATAATATCTTTACATAGGTCTACTACACCTTCTGCTTCACCGATAAAGTATAAGTATGGTCGTATAAATTTTCTTCTGTAAAAAGGCCCAAGGTTTTCCGATATTTAATTAAGTGT
>CAZNFT010000119.1:0-2192 GCA_964572745.1 uncultured bacterium | reverse complement strand
ATAAACCTCTAAATCATATTAAACATGCACTTGCTTAGTTTCACACAACGGGTTAATTTATTATCAGTATATTTTATTTAGCATAAAACAAATGAGGAGTCGCTCATGAAAAAGAGCATGATTATTTTCAGTATCTTTATGTTAAGTATTTCCCTCCTTTTTTCTGCAGAATGGAATATGATCTCCAAGATCGTGGCAACAGATCGTAACAATGATGAATACTTTGGCAATGAAGTTGCTATATCAGGAAATTTCGCTATTGTGGGTGCCTATAGAGAAAATCAAAGTATAGATGAAGGAGAAATAATCCATAATGCCGGAGCTGCCTATATTTTCCGCTTTGATGGTTCTGAATGGGTGCAAATGCAAAAATTGGTCGCATCAAATCGGGGAGAAAACTATTACTTTGGATGCAGTGTAGATATCTGTGGTGACTATGCAATTGTGGGCGCTCGTGAAGAAAATGTTGCCGGAGGCCATAAAGAAGGTGCTGCATACATATTTTATTATGACGGTACAAGCTGGGTTCAGGACGATAGAATATATGCCGATGACAGGCACTACGGAGATTATTTCGGTTACAGTGTCGCCATGACTGAAAATCGCTCTGTTATTGGAGCTATTTACCAAGATTATGCTGAGGCAAGCAGTGACAGTTTGGCACAAGCAGGTGCCGCTTATGTGTTTTCTCGCAGTGGTATTGGTTGGAGCCAATCCGCAAAGCTTGTTGCCAAATATAGAAGTGAGGGTGATAATTTTGGTACTTGCCTTGCCATTTCCGGGGCCAACATCGTGGTTGGTGTCCCCCTCGAAGATATGAATGAAGACAGTTTGGATTACAAAATGAATGCCGGAGCTGCTTATGTTTTTAACTATGATGGGTCTCACTGGAGCCGGTCTAAAAAATTACTGGCTTCCGATAGGAATTCTCATGATCAATTTGGCTGCAGCGTGGATATTGATGGGGCGACTATCATTGCCGGTGCTTATATGGAAGGCCATGATGTCGATGGTTTAAATAAAAAAGACAAAACCGGCTCTGCTTACATCTTTGACTACTCCGGATCAGTATGGACCCAAACGCAAAAAATAGTTGCATCCGAACGCTGGGTTTCAGATTTCTTTGGCTATGATGTAGCTATAGAGGATAATCTGCTCATTGTTGGTGCTTATGGAGAAGATCACGATACACTTGCAGAAAATTATATTAAAAATGCCGGTGCGTCCTATGTTTTTAAAAATTGGGGTGGAATATGGTCAGAACAAGAGAAGATCACGACTTATGTCCGTTCTGAAGAAGATCGATTCGGCAATAGTGTTGATATATCTAATGATGTCCTTATTATCGGAGCCGTGGGTGAAGATCATGATGCCAATGACGCGAACACTAAGTATGGTTCGGGATCAGCTTATATCTATTCCACAGGGGTCGGTGGTGTTCTCGAAGCAAATATAGCTGTTCATGCAAATAGTCTTGAAATCCTTAACGGAGACACTACACCTTCATTAATTGATAATACTGATTTTGGAACAGTATACCTTGATTCCGGGTCTGTCACTAAAGCATATTCCATCAGTAATACCGGGACGGGACACTTGTTGATCGATACAATCTATGTTCAAAATAGTTTGGGAGTTAATTTTATTATAAGCACGCCTCCGACCGATTCCCTTGCTCCCGGCGCAAGCGGTATTTTCTCAATTTCTTTTACACCAAGCGATACCTCTTTGTGCACCGGCACCGTCAATATAAAAAGTAACGACCCTCATAAAGGTCTCTTTCTTTTTGCCGTTCAAGCTAAGGGTATGCAGGCAGAGGTTTCTATAGACAATTTATTTATTCCCGAGATTTTTTCCCTATTTCCAGCCTATCCTAATCCCTTTAATCCAAAAACAGTGATCAGAATGCAGTGTGCAGAAAACAGCAGTGTTGAGCTTAATATTTATAATATTCAGGGAGTTTTAATTGAGCAATTATTTGAAGGATATGTTGAACCCGGAAGCTATAAACTGATTTGGGATGCAAGAAGTATGCCATCCGGAATATATATTGTGAGAATGACAGCTGGAAATTTTATTGGCTCGCAAAAGTTAGCTTTGATAAAATAAACTAAACAATAGTGAAAAGTACCGGCTACTCGAAAAAACTGACAGCACTTCCATCCAGACTCCTGATTTTCATCAGGACAGGC
>CAZNFT010000118.1:0-2233 GCA_964572745.1 uncultured bacterium | reverse complement strand
AACCTTGGGTCAACCTTGGGTCAACCTTGGGTCAAGAAACTTAACTAGAGAGCAAGAAATCAAGACACATTCCTTTTTTGTTATTCACTATTCATTAACAGCTGAGTTCTGATAAATCATGTGAGATTAAATAATTGAGAAAACCCCTTATATCAAAAAGCCGCTGTTGCCCCAGCACTGTACAGGCCAAAGTTCTTTTATTAGGGAAAAAGGGCGGAAGAATTTATGTTCCTAATGCTTACGATTGGTCGATATAGTGTTCAATTATTGAACAAATGTTGGGTCAACCTTGGGTCAACCTTGGGTCAACTTTGTAGACAATATATTGATGCATCGATATTGTTGAGGGCAGAATGACGGGCTCCTTATTATTCAAGCCCCAAGAAAAAAGGAGGCTCAAGAGCCTCCTTACATTTTACGCTTGCCAAGCAAAACTCTAAAGGAGCAAGGCTTGGTCTTGTGATTTACGTCTTAGGTTTTAATAGTTTTCTACCCATATTTCAAAGTATTTTTGACCATGAGCACAGACGGGACATATTTCCGGTGCTTCTATATCTTCAACGATATGTCCGCAGTTTTTACAAATCCAGAGAACTTTACCGTCTTTTTTGAAAACACTGTGTTCTTTAATGTTCTTCAAGAGTTTGCGGAAACGATTTTCGTGACGAACTTCAACTAAAGCAACATCGCGAAACACTTCGGCAATTTCCGGGTAACCTTCTTCATCGGCAACTCTTGCGAATTCAGGATAAAGTTCATCCCATTCTTCAAGTTCACCTTCAGCGGCCCATTCCAGATTCTTGATAGTATTTGCAAGACCGACAGGATAAGCGGCATTAATTTCAACAGCATCGCCATTTATACCGTTTGCGATCAATTGTTTGTAAAAAAGTTTTGCATGTTCTTTTTCATTTTCAGCTGTTTCAAGAAAAATGTCGGAAATTTGCAGATAACCTTCTTTTTTAGCGGCAGATGCATAATATGTATAACGCATGCGTGCCTGGCTTTCACCGGCAAAAGCTTTCATTAAATTTTCAGCAGTTTTTGATTTTTTAAATTCCATATTGTTCTCCTTATGCTTCCCACAAACCGTGTAAATTACACCATTCGCGGACTTTTACGATATCTTCTTTTTTTACGGGAAATTTTGCTTCAGGTGCACCATTGGGATCAAGTTCAGCTTTGAGTACCATGTCTTTGGTATGGACTTCGATGAATTTGATATGATGATCCTCGCTCATGGGGTGAGCTGTTTTTTCACCAACGCGAACAAGAACGCCACCATCTGTTTCTTCTACAAAAGGCACATGTTTTTCTAGTGTTGAATCTTCTGTTTGTGCTTCAAGATTTTCCATCTTTTGTTTACAACAAACCAATGCTGATGCACCTTCATTGAAAATTTCAACAACATTGCCACAAATCGAGCAATAGTAAACTTCTCTTAATTTTGTCATAATAACCTCTCTTTATTTTATTCGTTTACAGGCGGGGTAAATGTGCGGGTTGCTAGTTCTCTGTCTATCATCCGCATTCCATTACCTTTGCCTCCGATCAGTTTCATTTGGTCAATCAAAGCTTCAAAACTTGCTTCTTCTTCAACCTGTTCATCGACATACCAGTTCAAGAAACTTCTTGTCGCATGATCATTAACTTCAATGGCAAGATCCATGAGCTTGTTAATGAGTGAGGTAACCAGTTTTTCGTGCTCTAAACTTTCTTCAAAGACAGCCATGGGAGAGTCGAACTCAATCTTTGGTTGCTCAATGGCATCAAGAACCACACGACCGCCACGATCATTTAAATAATTATAAAGTTTCATAGCGTGAAAGTGTTCTTCTTCTCCTTGAACTACCATGAAATTAGCCATACCGGGTAAGCCCTGATCCTCGAGATACGCAGCCATAGACAAATACAGATATTCCGAGAATAACTCACGATTGATCTGATAGTTAATCTGGTCTTGTAATTTTTTATTGATCATTTTTTCCTCCATTAATTTTAGTTAAATATACAAAAAATATTGAGATATGCAATATTTCCGTGATTAAATGTTTGATATCTTTAAAGTTAAAAGAAATAATAGCCACAATGTATCTTGAAACAGGGCTTATTGTAGAAAAAGAGAAATAAACCTTTAAAAAGTGACATCCAGGCTTTATTTTTAATTGATGTTTTAAACATGTAAAAAGGAAAGAGGTTTTATGAAGATCGGTATCAGCTCATGTTTACTTGG
>CAZNFT010000117.1:1173-2312 GCA_964572745.1 uncultured bacterium | reverse complement strand
CTCCAGATCTCGCTTCGCGATCCGTCATGCGACGGGCTGAACAAATTTACTTCGTAAATTTTTCACCGATATTCATCGGCACAAGCAGGATGACGGAGAATTATCGACCCATCGACCAGATCGACTTATTGTCCTCATCGACTTTATCGACCCATCGACTTTCTTATTCTTCTCAACCTTAAGCTAAAGGCTTAACAGATATTTTCCATAATCGTTCTCCCCTATTTTCTTGCCAAGAGCATGCATTTCTTCTTTGCTGATGAAGCCTAATCTCCAGGCAATCTCTTCGGGGCAGGATATTTTGAGGCCTTGGCGTTTTTCTATGGCCGAAACATACATACCGGCTTCGGAGAGGGCGTCGTGGGTACCGGTGTCGAGCCAGGCATAACCACGGTCCATGATCTGCATGTTTAGTTTGCCATTCTTGAGATATAAAGAATTAATATCCGTGATCTCCAGTTCGCCTCTGGCTGAGGGTTTGATATTTTTTGCCATTTCAACGACAGAATTGGGGTAAAAATACATGCCAACAACGGCAAAGTGACTTTTGGGATGCTCAGGTTTTTCTTCTATAGAAATGACTTCATTCTTTTCATTGAGCTCTGCTACACCGTATCGAGAAGGGTTCTTGACATAATAACCAAAAATTTGAGCATTTCCCTCATTTTCGACCATTTTTACGGCATTTTTCATTAAAATATGCATGCCACTGCCATGAAAAATATTGTCACCCAGAATGAGACAAACATTATCATTGCCGATAAACTCTTCACCAAGAATGAATGCCTGCGCCAGACCCTCGGGATTTGGCTGCACAAGATATTCCAGCTTTATTCCCCACTGACTACCATCACCAAGAAGATTAATAAATGCCTCTTGGTCGCGTTCTGTGGTAATGATAAGAATATCCCTTATACCGGCGAGCATTAAGGTCGATAAAGGATAATAGATCATAGGTTTATCATGGACAGGAAGGAGTTGTTTGCTAAGGCTGAGGGTGAGAGGAAAGAGACGAGTTCCTGAGCCGCCGGCTAATATAATACCCTTCATTTAAAAATTCCTTATTGTTAAGAATTGCGTTTAAAATATAGCTTTAATCTCATTTATTCCAACTGACTTTTCTGCAATTATGAACTTTA
>CAZNFT010000117.1:0-1073 GCA_964572745.1 uncultured bacterium | reverse complement strand
ACCCCGAGTATTTCGAGGGGGTTAACAACTTTCAATATGTCAATAGATCTAAAACACGAATAGTTTTTTCACTTCGCGTTAAGGGGATATAGCCTTGATCCGGAGCCAGCGGATAATATTATACCTTTTATTTCATGTAATCCTATGAGCTTAAGGTTGAGGTTGAGAGTAATTTATCATATACTTTTATTTGTTATTATTTTTTTCTTTTTTCTAGTGTAGCGATTATTTTGTTTAAAGTTTAAACTATGTCATCAATTTCTTTAATCAAGGAATCAGCTTGTTCTGCAGAAAAATATTTAACTTTTTGGCCGTAGATCAAATGATTCTGTAATTCAAAACTGGATCCTCTGCTAATAATATAGATTCTTTGCTTATCTTTTATTCCCTCCCTTCCGAATGCCTGAGCTATGTTAGCCGAGATACTATTGGAACATCTTCTGATCTGAGATATTAATCCCCTATCTTCAAAGTATGGCAGTTTTTCAGTCAACTTAAAAGATTCAATTCCGACTTTCATAGATTTTTGCCAAACAGAAAAATCCCTAAAAGACTTGTAAACCTCTTTTCAATCATCTGTAGTCCCCCTTCACATGATTTGAAATTATTTTACTCTTACTTTTTAATTTAATAAATAATTATCAGGAAAAAACCTCTTTTCTTAAACTTGGGCTAAGCCTAAACCTTAATCTTAAGCTTTGACTTAGTTTACATTTTAAGTATTTATTGGGAATTATTCAATTGTTATCTTTGTAATGTTCAGCTTGAGATGTAAATCGTAAACAACAATCCCTCACACGGAGACACAAAGTACCACAAAGACACAAGAGTTTTTTAACCCACCAAGTGAACAAAAGCCTCGGTTTTAATGCACAAAGTGAACGAAGATCACAATTCCCGCCAAGTAGATTAAGTTCGCGAAGAATATGATCTCTAAAAAAGAACAAGATCACATTTTTCTCCAGCTTTATTATAGCCACCTACACTATCAAACATCATTGCAGATCGCAGAGCACACATTGTTGATCAGCGATCGATCAAAGATTATTGATTTACAATCGTACATCCATCAA
>CAZNFT010000116.1:0-2475 GCA_964572745.1 uncultured bacterium | reverse complement strand
TTTTGTGCTCCTTCGTCTTAAAACTTTTCTTTTATCTTTAAGTTCAAGCTTTCAACAATTCCATTAACCTCAGCCTTAACCTTAACCTTAACCTGAGTAAGCATCAACTCCTTATTCTCAAGAATCCTTTATTTTTACAAAAAAACCTTCTATATTTATTATGAAAAAAAACAAGAGGTTAGATCATGAAAAAAATTCTCGTTTTCTCTGGCTCCAATTCATCTACATCTATTAATCAGCGTTTGGCAGTATATGCAGGCAATTGTCTTGAGGATGTGGAATTAAAAGTTATCCATCTTAAAAATTTTCCGGCAGAAGTTTATAGTATGGATCAGGAATTACGTGGTGATTTTCCTGAGACCATGTTAGCTTTAAATGATATTATTAAAGAAGTTGATGGCATCCTGATTTCTTTGCCCGAATATAATAGCGGTATTACGCCGGTATTTAAAAATTCCATGGATTGGATTTCGCGTATTGAAAACCCAATTTTAAAAGATAAGCCCATTTGCTTGCTATCAACGTCTCCTGGGGCACGTGGTGGAAAAACAAATCTTGCTTATGTAAGCGAAGTCCTTATCAAATGCTGGGGTGGTAAATTAACATCTACTTTTTCTTTGCCAAGTTTCAATGATCATCTTGTCGATGGCACTTTGGAATTAAGTGACAGAGAATCAAGTGAATTACTAGAGGTTCTTGATGAATTTATGAAGCATGTCTAATATAGCATTTGCGATAACTAAGAAGGTGACCATGATGTCACATAGTAAGATTAGGAGACTGATATGTCAAAAGAAAAATGGATTTTTGGTGCCACAGCTATTGGATTTGGCGGATTTGGCATCGCCCTACTGATCTTCCCCAGTTTGCTTGGATTGGTGGGAATAAAAGAGCTGACAAATTCCGGTTTGGTAGAAGCCCGTGCCATGTACGGAGGTCTTCAAATAGGTTTTGGTCTATTCTTTTTACTTGCATTGAACAGACCCAAATGGTTTCAACCTGCCCTGATCATTCATATCTGTGTGGTGGGCGGATTGGTTATTGGTCGCATATTCGGACTTGTTGTAGAAAAATGGCAAGCAAAACCCCTTATTTACATCATTCTTGCAGCAGAAATTGTTTTAGTGATCTTATCCACGACTGCATTTATCAATCTCAAAAATGAAAAGAAAACGAGAGATGATGCAATAGAAAAAAAGAGAATAATTTGATTATTGAAAACAATCATAAATATTAAAAGAAAATCAGATATGATAAAACTTGCAAAAATATCAGTGCTTTCTAGCGTGATTGGCTTTAATAGATGTAGACTGGCACTATGCATGGAGGTATTTAAGCATGAAAGTTGATCCAAATAAATTTGCTCGTTTCTCTTTATTAGCTGCGGCTATTGGATTTTTTGGGTTTGGGATTGTGCTTTTTATTGCGCCTGGACTCATGGAAACAGCAGGCGTGAAAATTATAGATCCTGCCGGAAGCATTGAAATCCGGGCTTTTTATGGTGGTGTTGAAATGGGACTTGGAATGTTTTTCTTCATCGCACTCAGGAAGAAATGGATACTGCCCGGCTTGTCTGTTCAGGTCCTGAGCAATGGATTTATCGTGATCACGCGAGTGATCGCTCTTGCCATTGAAGGTTTTCAGGCAAAACCCGCTACCTGGTGGTCTCTGGCTGCAGAGTTATTTATCTTGCTACTTGGTATTATGGCGATAAGAATTTTTAAGAGCAATAAAACACATTCGAATGAAGGATCTTTTGAGCACTTACATGGTGAATAAATAACACACCACGCTGGGCTTGAAATCGGTGTTTTTTTATAGACTTCTGTTGTTTTATTATTCAAAACCTTGGGTCAACCTTGGGTCAAGGTTGACCCAAGGTTTGTTCAAAAATTGAATAGTACTTCAAGCATCAATTTCCATTTTAAGCCATCAAATATCAACTATCCATATAAAAAATTTAACCGTTTAGCAGCTTGGCTAGAAAGCTGAACAGCAAACAGGTATTAGTGAGAAATGCATTAAAAAAATCTATATTATGTAAACTTTCTTGGGTCAAGGTTGACCCAAGGTTGCCTCAAGGTTGCCTCAAGGTTGACCCAAGGATTGTTCAAAAATGGAACACTATTTTAAGCATTAGCATTCATATCGGTCATTCAACCTATCAACTATCAACACCGATATGTGCTTTGCCAAGCCCTTGAATATCGAACAAGGAACACCAATATACGATTTGTGAAGTTTTGAATATTGAACAAGGAACAAGGATATGCGATTTACAAAATCCTCGAATATCGAACAAGGAACACCCATATACGATTTAAGAAGTTTTTGAATATTGAACAAGGAACACCAATATACGATTTGTGAAGTTTTGAATATTGAACAAGGAACAAGGATATGCGATTTACAAAATCCTCGAATATCGAACAAGGAACACCCATATACGATTTAAGAAGTTTTTGAATATTGAAC
>CAZNFT010000115.1:0-2499 GCA_964572745.1 uncultured bacterium | reverse complement strand
CATTATTTCCACCTATAACCCAATCACCTAATGAATAATAACCAACATGAGCACCACCACCGAAGTACCATGAAAGGCCTTCGAGTTCGCCAATTTCCAAGGGTTTATGCCATTCATATAGACCCGTAAGTATAAGTCCCGATCCTCTGAAGGTTACTAAAGCTTCAATGGGATTATCTTCCATCCAAAAGCGCCCAGTCAAACCTGAGCGAAGACCGCCACGAAGACCGGCATCCATGTTGTTATCATCCTCTGCGATAGCAAATGATGTAGCTAATACCACAATCATTAAAAGCACAATAGCTTTTTTCATCTTCTCTCCTTTTGTTAAGTTCACAGTTACATAGCAATCTCATACAGTAGAGTGCTAAAATTCAAAACTAATTTATCCCGACTATTTCATTTACATAAATAGTATATGTATGATGGATTATAAAATCAAATATTTTTTTATTTTTTTTCGAAGAAAGGATATTGAAAAATAAAGTACAATCGCTTAAATCATCAACCCTAAAACTAAAATCCGAACGCAAAAGAAAAATGGCTCTAATAGTATTTATATTTTTTTATTGGAAGGGAACATAAAGATAGCATTTAGAATTCATATTTATTACCTTAGTCCCTAAAAAATGGGTGAAGAATGAAAAAATTATTATTATTATGTGTTTTTAGTATATATATACTGACTGCAGCGATTCCTCCCGGTTATTATAATAGTGCCGAGGGGAAATCCGGTGAAGATCTAAAAGCAGCCTTACATGAAATTATTGATGGACATAAAACATATTCATATAGTAACTTATGGGATACTTTGGTTGAAACTGATGAAGATCCCAACAATTCATCCAATTTTATTTTGATATATACAGGACGCTCTTTGCCTAAAACAGCATCATTTCCCCAATGGAATCGTGAACATTCTTGGCCAAAATCCCATGGAGATTTTGGTAATACCGCTCCTGCCGGAACTGATATGCATCATTTAAGACCCAGCGATGTTAGTGTTAATAGTGCTCGGGGAAATAAAGATTATGATGATGGCGGGTCTTTAGTGAGCGGAACTACAGATTGTTATATGACCGGTGATTCCTTTGAACCTCGTGATGAAGTCAAAGGTGATTGCGCAAGAATGATGTTCTATATGGCTACACGCTACGATGGTGGTGGTGAACCGGATCTTGAATTAGTCGATTATACCGGAACAAGCGGTCCAAGACTTGGTAAACTTTCTACTCTTATTGAATGGCATACCAACGATCCCGTGGATGATTTTGAAAGAAGAAGAAATGATGTGGTCTATTCTTATCAAGAAAACCGTAATCCCTTCATTGATCATCCGGAATATGTTTATTCTATCTGGGGTGGTGAAGGGCCATCGAGTATTGCTGCTCCCTTAGCTCTTGATGCAAGCAATATTGACTCAACATCCTTTACCTGCAACTGGCAGTCCGTTTCAGCTGCAAGCGGATATAAACTCTATCTTGCAACAGACATCTCCTTTTCAGGCACTCTCCCGGGCTATAATCCCAAGGATTTGACTACACTCAGCGAAAGTGTTAGCGGTCTAAATCCCGAAACGAATTATTATTACAAGTTAAAATCATACAATAGTGAATATGAGAGTGAATTCTCGAATGTTATCAGTGTTCTTACTCTTGCAGGACTTATTGATACCATCGTGACTCCTCCCGATACTATTAGTGTAACAGGTACAGAAACTTTCGAAAATTTTCCGGAAACCGGATCATCCTATATGGATGGCACTTTTCTTGGTCAGGATGGAAGTACATGGACTTATATATCTTGTCGTGGTGATCAGGAGATCAATGGAGAAACACCTTGTTTGGCTAAGGGAAAAGTTCCCGATGCCAGTGTTTATTCAGGGACTATCAGTGGTGGTATTGGCGTTTTAAGTTTTGATTATAAACAGGCTTTTTCCACAGATGTCAGTTTGGATGTTTATATAAATGATGACCTTAAAGCAACTGTCACAACAAATAATGAACAATTCATCATAAAAAACAGTGGCAATATCAGCGTTAATATAGAAGGCGATTTTGTGATTAAGTTCCTTCAATCCGGTAAAGAAGCAGGACAAGTTGCCATAGATAATGTTGTCTGGAGTTCATACGAAGTTGGAATTAAAACATTTCTTCCCAAGAAATTTTCAGTGGGCGAGGCCTATCCCAATCCTTTTAATCCTTCTTGTACATTGCCTCTGACTTTAGAACAGGGATCTGATATTTATCTGGGATTACATGATCTTTTAGGTCGCGAAGTTAAAAATATTTATCAGGGCCATTTGAATGCAGGTGAGCATACTATTCATATTGATGGTCGCGATCTGCCCACGGGTATTTATTTAATTCGCGTTGATCATTCTAGTGGTAGAAAAATGCGGAAAGTGCTTCTGCTGAAGTAAGATTATTATAAAACAATTTCTCAAGAGCTCCGGGTAAAAACTCAGAGCTTTTTTATATGCTTTAAAGAATCACCCTT
>CAZNFT010000114.1:0-2528 GCA_964572745.1 uncultured bacterium | reverse complement strand
TCTACATAGCTCCACAGGAGCGAAGTAGAGGTGAGAAGGTGAGAAGGTGAGAAGCTTCAGCAGTTTAGTGTTTATTGGCGATTATTTCTTTTTAAATACAAAATTTACCGGGACGCCTTTGAAGTCGTAGTATTTTCTAAAAATACCTTCGAGGTAGCGTTTATAATTATCCATAAGAAGGCTGGGTTCATTGCAGAAAAAAGCAATGAGGGGTGGGTTTTCAAGAACCTGTGTTACGTACTTGATTTTAATATATTTGCCTTTAATAGATGCTGGCGGATTTCTATCAATAGCTTTAATAAAAAAGTCATTTAACTCACTGGTTGGAATACGCTGTTGCATCCTTTCTTTGATAAGAAAAGCTTCATCAATCACTTTATATAATCTTTGTTTTGTAGCTGCTGATATGTACATAATAGGTAGATCATTTAAAATAGGAAAGTGATAGAGCAATTCTTTGGTAAATTCTGCGGCTGTGTGAGTATCCTTCTCAATGAGATCCCATTTGTTCATTGCAATAATAAGACCTTTACGCTGATCACGGATCTCCTGAACAATGCGGACATCTTGCGCACAGAATCCTTTATTAACATCAACTACAAGTATACAGACATTACTTTCTCTGATGGCGCGCTTTGTTCTAACAAAGGAATAGAATTCTATAGAATCAGAGATCTTGGATTTTTTGCGAAGTCCGGCAGTATCTACAAGCATGACTCGTTTGCCCTGATATTTCATTTCTGAATTAATACTGTCGCGGGTTGTACCTGCAATATCTGTTACAATATGTCTGTTTTCACCAAGAAAAGTGTTTGCGATAGTAGATTTTCCGGCATTGGGCATACCAAGAATCGAGATTTTCAGGTCGTATTTTTTTTCATTTTTAATTGAGTTTATTGGTAAACGTTCAATAATTGCATCTAAAAGATCTCCCGTGGATCGACCACTAAGAGCAGATACTTCGAGTGGTTCACCGAAACCCAAAGAATAAAAATTATAGATATCTATAGAAAAGTGTGCATCGTCAACTTTATTAGCGACCAATAAAACAGGTTTTCCGCTGCGGTGAAGTAATTTTGCAATATAATCATCAAATTGAGTAACGCCGACTCTCACATCGACTAAAAATAGAATTAAATCAGCTTCTTCGGTAGCAAGCAATGCTTGTTCACGAATACCTTCTTCAATGGTATTACGAGGATCCATCATGATACCGCCGGTATCAATGATAGTAAAATATCGTCCACACCATTCCACTTCGGCATAGGTGCGATCCCGTGTAACTCCTTCAGATTCATGCACAATAGCTTTACGCGTTTGCAAAAAACGATTATAGAGAGTTGATTTTCCTACATTTGGGCGGCCTACTATTGCGACTGTACTCATGCGAATAATATACAAGGCAAAAGTAATGAGTTCAAAGGCAAAAATAATATAAATATAAGCCTAAAAATTAGACCTAAGATGTTAATTGCGGGAAGACGGAAGGGTGAAAAGATAAGAAGATGAGAAGATAAGAAGATAAGAAGGTAAGAAGGTAAGAAGGTAAGAGGCTGAGAAGCACAGGGCTTAGGAGCTTACTCTTCGAAGTCCGTCGGCTGACGGACGAAGTAGAGCATGTTCTTCGAAGCTCCGCAGGAGCGAAGTAGAACCGTGCCCTTCCGAAGCCTTCCTGAGCGAAGAAGCCTTCTGGTCAGCCATAGCCGCCAGCTTTGCAGGAGTTTCTTCGAAAATAGAGGCGAAGGAGGACGCTGCGTCTCTTGTATTGTTTTGCCGAAAATCATTGCTTTCGAGAGGTATATTTTTGTAAAAGATGCCAAGCATGGCGTCTGAACAATAAAGCTTTTTTATAAATTAGGATAAAAGGTTTTCATCCAAAGTGAAAAGGGCGGGTCTCGACCCGCCCGTACATTTGGCGATTGATAGGGAAAGATGATGGGGAGCTTTTTGAATATCGAACAAGGATTAACGATTTTCGATTTGCGAAATCCGGGATATAAGAATGTTGAAATATTGAAGCGTAAAAGCGTTGAATATATTTAACCCCTTTGGGGTTATTTTTTTAGGCGAGACTATTGCTACTATATTAAACTGCTGACGCAGTTTAAGAGAATATTTTCTGCGAGGAGGCATTGCACTCTTGCGCTCTGGAATCCATTGAATTGCAGATTGATAATTGTTAATCTATGATTTATGATGGATTTGAAATCACAGATTTAAGATTCTTGATCAATCGCCAATCAACAATGTGCGCTCTGCGATCTGCAATCCAAATGATTGCTGCCTGCTGACGAAGTAGAACCGTG
This sequence comes from uncultured bacterium, assembly GCA_964572745.1. Classification (GTDB taxonomy): domain Bacteria; phylum Fidelibacterota; class Fidelibacteria; order Fidelibacterales; family Fidelibacteraceae; genus M50B103. The sequence goes on along the minus strand of CAZNFT010000114.1, from coordinate 222 downwards.
CCATCCGAAGCCTTGGCGAAGGATGGAAGCCCCGAATTGTCGTGGCGCAGGAGGTTCATCCTGTCTGGAAAGCTATCCAAATAATCCTGCTATTCCGTCAAAAAGCCATCTGGTATATCCCGTTATCCTGTCTGGAAAGCTATCCAAATAATCCTGCTGTCCCGTCGAAAAGCCATCTGGTATATCCCGTTATCCTGTCTGGAAAGCTATCCAAATAATCCT
>CAZNFT010000113.1:0-2558 GCA_964572745.1 uncultured bacterium | reverse complement strand
CTCGAAAAAACTGACAGCACTTCCATCCAGACTCCTGATTTTCATCAGGACAGGCTCCGCAGAGAAATTATGATGTGGAAAGAGAGATATAAAACGAGACGTGCCAGGGTGCGTCTCAAATGATTATCTATCTTTTTTATCTAAGGTCACAATTTCTGAGGTTGAAGATGGCATGATCTTATCTAAAAGCAATATTCACGACTCTGTAAGTCATAGACGCGCCTTAGCTCGTCTTTACAGCATGCACTCTGTTTATGGTGCCAAATGCCATCCAACTACGCAAAAGCTTCGTCGGACAAGTGGCATTTGCAATTAGAAATATGATTTATGAGTCAAGGCTTTCTTATAAACAAATGCTTGTTTATTACTACACAAATTTATAAATTTTACGCATATTAAGGATTAAAAATGTCTCAACCAATATTATTAACTTCTATTGTTTTGATGCTTAAAGCGAGCGGCACAAATAACAAACTATGGGTATAAATAATGATTCTAGATAACCAAAATAACAATCTAAAGGTTCATCAATGGATAGCAAAGTATACCGAAGAAGGCAAACTTGATGTCGTTACAGGATATTTTACGATTGGTGCTTTGGCTTATATGTCTGATCATATCAATAATAAAATCAATGAATTTAAGCTCATCATGGGTTACTAGGAAATTTCTTGTGCTTTACATTATTGATTATAGCAAAGAAATCCCGGAGGGATTACATGTCTATAGAAAAAATGATACCCATGAAATATACGACCCCGGCGGGGTCGTATGATTATATTTTTGCTCTTTTCTATACGCATTTCATTCCTGGGGAATGAATACAAGATCAAAAGGTAAAATCATGCCAAACACTTACACACAAATCTATATTCAAATTGTTTTTGCGGTACGAAATCGCCAAGCTCTCATACAAGCAAGCTGGGAAGAAGAGCTATATAAATACATCACAGGTATTGTCCAAAACAAGGGACAAAAAATGCTCGCCATAAACGGCACTTCAAACCATATACACTTTTTTATCGGTCTTAAACCATCATGTTGTTTATCAGATTTAATTAGAGAAATAAAAAAATCATCAAATAAATTTATCAAAGAAAAGAAATTTACAAACTGCAAATTTCAATGGCAGCTAGGTTTTGGTGCATTCTCTTACGGACATTCTCAACTATCCGATGTTATTCAATATATTGAAAAACAAAAAGAACATCATAGGAAAAGAACATTTAAAGAAGAATACTTAAACTTATTAAAAGCTTTCGAAATCGAGTTTAAAAAAGACTATTTATTTGAATGGGTCAAATAAAATGACTATAAAACATCAAAATAGGGACTTATAAATAAACCATGAATTACTGGCTTGTAAAATTCGCTCCCTTTCGGGTCAGTTGGCAGGAGATACTGCATAATGGTAGCTTCGAGATATACTCCGTTCGCAACCACCAAGCTCGCAACAATCTCAAAGCGATGAAATTAAATGATGTCGCCCTTTTTTATCATAGTCAAAAAGAAAAACGCATCATGGGAAGCATGAAAATCATTGAAGAAGCCCACCAAGACAAAACCACTAGCGATCCCCAATGGCTTTCCGTTACATTTGAGCCCATAGAGAGTTTCACAAAACCTATTTCTTTAAAACAAATTATAGACTGCTCTTCTTTACAAAATATTGGTCTAATCAAACAACCAAGATTGGCGGTGATGGAAATAACACCAAAAGAATACAAGATTATTTTAACATTATAAACATCTTTAGTTGAATTCAAGGAGAATACATGAACACAAAAATACATTTATCTCGAAAATTGCAGGCCCTTGTTCCGAGTGAACTCATCGTCGCTCCTTTTCATAGTGAAAACCCCTTAGGTAAATGGAATGCGACTCTTTTTTATGTTAATCATAAAAAATGCCTATTGCTGGTAAATGCGCTTACAAAATATACCGTGATCATAGATCGTGTGTCTAAAGCAGATTTTATGAATTTTAGAGAAATCTTTATCGATCATCTCTATCGTCAATTAAGCATTGATGAAATTAAAATTGAAAAACATAATATAAGCAAGCTTGTTGGACATATTCACTTTTGTGAAACGGATAATGATCAAAAAACGATTGGCATACAAAATTATTTATTGCAATCTGTAGAGGATTGGAAATATCTCTATGGGCATATTGATGATTGGCCCTTTCGAAAAATAAACGCATACATCAACACAATTCCTTATAAACAACTTAAATACACTTATCCCAAAGAAAAAATGAGCGTTCTCATAGAGGATATATGCAAAAAGCACTTTTTAAATTAGAAACGCATCTAAGCTGCGTTTCTCTATAGCGCAATCCGCCATGCAACGGACTGAACAAACATAAAAGCGCATAGTTCATTTTATGTTTGTAACCGATATTCATTGCTACATGCAGAATTACGGTCGCTTTCTTAAAATTTTAATTTTATTTTGCATAGCAATAGGAAATTTCTTGTGCTTTACATTATCGATTATAACAAAGAAATCCCGGAGGGATTACATGTCTATAGAAAAAATGATACCCATGAAATA
>CAZNFT010000112.1:0-2562 GCA_964572745.1 uncultured bacterium | reverse complement strand
TGTTCATCTCTTGTGCGTTATAGCAGTTGACGATTTTCTGTTCATGCATCAATAAAATAACAGCGGTAATAATATAGATTCCGCTAACCACAAAGTCCCAAAATAATTGATGATTAGTAAACTTCAAATTAATCAATTGGAGCAAAGGAACAAAACTTAAAAGCAAGACAAAAAGTACTACCGTTTGGCCTTTTCCGAAAAATGTTTCAAATGTGACATCAGAAACTCTGAACAACAAGATCCCAATTAATAGAAAAAATAATACTTGAGTAATAATAATGTACTTGAGTTTCGCACCCCGATAAATCGGCATATTGGGGCTTATCGTTCCTAAAAATCCTTGATTTTATTGAGTTATGCATAATTCCATTTTCAGCATTTATGAAGCATTATCCAGATCTATGAGTTGATTGACTAGAAAAGAACTCTTAAATAGTTTTTTTAGATACTGATATTCTGGGGATTCTTTAAACTTTTTAATATCGATTGTGCCGGATTCTGCAATAGCGTCGATCACAACTTGCAATAATTCTTCAAAAAGTTCCCATAATCTTTGTGCCACGTTCTTTTCTATCAGTTCATCTTTGATGCATTCAAACAAATCCCCTATTGATTCGTAAGCATTGATTCTGCGAAAATAGGTTAAGAAAATGTAAAGAATATAACACGTTGTCACTTGGGCGATTTGTGCATCAAAATCTCTTGACTGGCACTTCCCCAATTTGAGGTGTTGTTTAGCTTCCTTGAAAAAAACTTCAATAGTCCACCGGATCGAATAATTCTCCAACATCTCCAAAAGGGATAAGGAAGTATCCGTTGAGAGGAACAAACGCCATTTTTTTTGGTAGGGGAATCGGCAGAAATACAAGCGTACCGGGCCAATCCCTTCGTAATCTACAATCACTTCATAATAACGCGTGTTGCGTTTACGGCAGCGTTTTTCCTTCCCTTCTTGTTTCAACATGGATAGTAGCTGCTTGGCGTTCAATTGTTTGCCGTTGTAATCATATCGTCTTTTGTCTCTGCGTACACCACAAATCACGTGCATCGACTTATTTTTGATTTCTCGAATGGCTTTGATAAATCCTTTGCTGCCAAACCAGCTGTCGGCCAGCACAAACTTAGCCATAAACCCTTGTTTTACTGCTCTTTTAATCATCTGAATCGCATTCGTAATTTTGTCGATTCTACATTCCTTTTCGCGTTTAGCTCCAGCCGTGCGTGGATCACGTAATTTCTGATATTGCTCTTTTCGTTGCTTAGCTTTCAGCTTTTTCTCTATATGCAGACTGAAATCTAAGGGGATAAAACTTTTACCGTCAAACAGGCCCATCGTGAGGTTTTTAAATCCTAATTTACTTCCCTTTTGACTCCCGACATGGTCATGCACCATCGAAATATTTTCAATTTTCCTGCCTACACGGGCATCTATCGTATCATCAATAATAAAAGCAGAGTTCAGTGCCACTTCTTTTTGAGGATTCGTTAAATAACAAAATTGCTTAGCAATACTTAGTAATAGGCTTCTCCATGGCAATTTTTCATTGTTTTTCATTCGGTAGATTGCATCTTTTTTCATATTTGTGATTTTTTGATATTGACTATGATACAGTGCATGGACGCTTTCTAGCAGCATCAGCGGGAACATGAGCATTAGGGCAAGGATTTCTGTGACACTATATCCTTCTTGCTTTCTAAATCCAATCCGATGGCAAATGGATTTTAGTTTGAATGTTCTCATCACTTCGCATATAATAGTGTTGATCGAATAGCTATAAGTTTGAAGCACTTTTTCAATTTCGTTTACATCTTTCCGCATGATAACACCCCTTTTTTGGTTGATTTGGTTGGATACCTTAATTATACCAAAAACTCAGTGTTCATGCGGATATTTTGTGTTTTCTTACCACATTTTATTGCTTCTTTTTAGCGTTTTTGTTGGGTGCGAAACTCAAGTTATAATCATTGCTTTATGGGGCTTAATTACAATGTATATACTCCATTGGTACGAAGTTAAAAAAAACTTATCCGGTGCCTGACACAACTTTCAACAACCAATCCAGAAACAGTATATTTCTTCCCATATACATCCCGAGGGCTTACATGATAATTCTCAAAAAAATCTCCTACACACAGCTCATTTCTTCGCTCAACCAGATCACGAAGCTTCATCATGAGATTCTTTTTATTATTAATGGCATTTTTGATATTTTCCAAGATATATTCCTGAGCCTGCTTTTCCAGTTGGATGGAACATCCCCTAGGCACATTAATAAAGCCCACCTTAATTTCCTGCTTTACGGTTTTTCTTGTTCTAGATAAAAGCGACCGGAATTTATCTTCGAAAAAACTATATTCTTGTTGAGCTTGTCCCACAAAATCCAGTACAATGACGTCGTGCCTGCCACCAAAATATCAACTTATCCTGTTATCCAGCAAAAAATGGCTAACCGTTTAACTCGCGGTGTCTAACACAACTTATCTTAACTATACTCTATTTCTAATCCCTTGTTATAAATACCACACACTCCACATGCAACGACCCGTTCGGATTGATGTTTT
>CAZNFT010000111.1:0-2712 GCA_964572745.1 uncultured bacterium | reverse complement strand
TTACCTTCTCACCTCTACTTCGCTCCTGTGGAGCTATGTAGAGCAGGCTTCTCACCTTCTCACCTTCTCACCTTCTCACCTTCTCACCTTCTTACCTTTTCACCTTCTCACCTGACCTTATAATAAGCCATTATAATTCTATCAAAAATCCCGTTTGGCAAAAATCTCTTTAGAAGAATTGAAAGTTTCTGATCGAAAGCACCTATGGGATAACGAAGCCTGGGTCGTTTTTTGTCAATGAGCTTTGCAATAAGTTTTGCGATCTTAATGGGTGATTGACCACTTTGCTCATCTTTTTCAATAATCTCGCGAGATCTGTTCAATAACTCATTATCACCTTTAATATTAAGGCGACTTGATGTAAAAGCTGTTTTAAAATCTCCGGGCTCTATCATACAAACACGAATGTTCCGGGTAAACATTTCCTTGTACAATGCCTCTGTCATGCCTTCTACGGCAAACTTGGATGCAGAGTAGAGTCCTTGATAGGGTAAACCAATTACACCGCCTATGGAGCTAATATTGATTATGAGTCCCGAAGCCTGTTTTTTCATTTCCTTAAGCGCATAATGCTGTACACGGTAGAGCCCAAGAAAATTTGTGTCAATCTGCTCTTCCGCCATTTGAGGACTTGCATCTTCGATGGCTGCACCTATTCCATAACCCGCATTATTTACTAGAACATCAATGCGACCTTCTTTTTTGATGACTGAGTCGATAGCTGTTTTTACAGAAACTTCATCGCAAACGTCCATTTTTATGAGCTCGAATTGCCTGATCTCTTTATTTTTTTCGGGATGACGGGATGTGCCATAGACTTTATATCCAAGCAATGTTAAATACTCCGCTGTTACCAAACCAATTCCGGATGATGCACCGCTTATAAAAATGACTTTAGCGGATGTTTTTTGTTTGTTCATCTTATCAGCACTTTGACTTATACACATGTAGTGAGAAAACATGCCTTTTCCTTTTATATTTAACATTAATTAAATAATATTAAGTTTCTTGCCAACCTTTTCAAATTTATCAAGACAGAATTCTAATTGTTCACGCGTGTGTGTAGCCATATAAGAGGTTCTCAATAAGCCACGACCCGGAGGCGTTGCAGGCGATACGACAGGATTTGTATAAACACCCAGTTCCATCAATTCTTTCCATATTTGGAAGGTCTTCTTGTCTTTACCTATAAGAACCGGAATGATCGGTGTTGTTGATTCGCCGGTATCGTAACCCATATCCTTAAAACCCTTACGCATGAATTCCGTGTTTATCCAGAGTTGTTCTCTGCGTTCAGGTTCTCTTTTAATAACAGCCAGAGCAGCTCTTACACAAGCAGCATTGGATGGTGGTAATGAAGCCGTAAAAATAATTGAGCGGGAATTATGTTTGATATACTCTATCACCTTTCCTTCACCGGCAATAAAGCCACCAACACAGCCCAGAGATTTAGAGAAAGTGCCCATGATCAGATCAACATCCTTAGTTAGACCAAAATGTGCCGCAGTTCCATTTCCCTGAGGTCCTAATACACCCAAGGAATGTGCATCATCGACCATTAAGCGGGAAGGATATTTTTTAGATAAAGCAACAAGTTCTTCTAATCTTGCAATATCACCTTCCATTGAAAAAATACCATCTGTCACAATAAATCTTGGCATTTTGGGATCGGCATTTTTCAACTTCTCTTCAAGATCTTCCATATCATTATGCTTGTAAATAACTTTATTGGCACCTGAAAAACGAATGCCATCAACAATTGAAGCGTGATTATATTGATCACTTAACACCAGATCATTGTGCCCGCAGACAGAAACAATGGTTCCGACATTTACACCCATACCGGTTGAAAAGACCAGGGCCTCCTCCATGCCAACAAAATCAGCTAATTCTTCTTCTAATTCATCATGAAGAATAATATTACCATTAAGCAAACGAGAGCCGGTCAAGCCGGATCCATATTTTTTTAGAGCAGCGATCCCGGCTTCAATTACCTTTGGATGATTTGTAAGCCCCAAATAGTTATTAGAGCCCAACATAATTTTTTGTTTACCCTCAATCGTAACTTCGGTTGCATCTGAATTTTCAATTTTTGGATAAAAGGGATAATAGCCGAGTGCTTTAGCCGTATCTGTACGAGTAAATTGATACATTTTAGTGTAAACATCCGGATGTTTGCCAAAGAGTTTTTTGCGAGAAGCGTGCATTTTTTGACGAGCGACATTACTTAGATCCTTTAACATGGTTCCTCACTTTTTTTAAAATAAAGCCTATACTTCTAAGAAGTATCTTATTTAATGATGGATGTTTTTTTCAGGTATCTTTGAAAGTAGTTCTTTGTGCGTTCCCAGCGCAATACCCCAATGTAGTATCCATCCTGTGTATGTGTCCGACCTAGATCGCACATAAAATTATACTATGTTTTGAGTGAAAAACAAAGGAAAAACAGAAGCTAAAGACACGCCCTAGCCCCTGGAAGCTGTGCCAAGAGATATTAAACAGTTAATAATTATTAATTTATAGCAAATAAAGAAGAAAGTTAATATCTCAATCCTAAGCTTAGGCAGACCAAGCATCAACCATCAACATAAAAAAACCGTTTAGCAGCTTAGCTAGAAAGCTGAACAGCAAACAGGTATTAATGAGAAATGAATCATAAAATCTATATTATGTAAACTTTCTTGGGTCAAGGTTGGGTCAAGGTTGGGTCAA
>CAZNFT010000110.1:0-2770 GCA_964572745.1 uncultured bacterium | reverse complement strand
AATATCGGAAAACCTTGGGCCTTTTTACAGAAGAAAATTTATACTAGCAAATGAAATGAAATAAAAAATGTTTTTATGGGCATTTATACCTCAATTAAATATATTAGTTAGTTATAACAACCTAAAGTATGAAAATGAAAGAGTCCATTAAAAAAGTATTCAGCACATCTCTTTTAGCAGGTATTGCTGCATTAATTTCTCTCATTGCCCAATATGGATTTTATCTAAATGCTCCGACATTAGATTTATTTAGACATTTAGATTGCGTCATTGCCCTGTATTTTGTGTTGTCATATTTTGTGCATATTTTTAAAAGTAATAAAAAATGGAAAGCAATACGATCAGCACCTCTTGAGAGCATTTTGTTACTGTTATTTGTACTCTCATTTATTACCGAAGGGGTATTGAAGCTACAGGTATTGTTCACGGATATTGCGATAACCAATATTAAGGTCTATTACATTATCGTTCAGATATATGTCATTTCCAATACGCTGATAGCCCTAGCAAAAACCCGTGACAACTGGCTTTTTATTTCTCTTAAGCCATCGCGCATATTTATTTTTTCCTTTTTCATCGTTATTCTGATTGGAGTGTGTTTGTTAAAGTTGCCACGTGCAAGCTATAATGGTATTTCATGGATCAATGCATTATTTATATCAACTTCCGCAGTTTGTATAACCGGATTAACTCCACTGAATATTGTGGACACGTTTACCCCTATTGGGCAGGGCATAATATTGCTGCTGTTTCAAATAGGTGGCCTAGGCATTGTAACCCTTACTAGCTTTATTGCATTAGTATTTCAACAAAAAGGGGCTTTTCGATTTAAGGATCAAGTGATTCTTATGGAAATATTGGATGACGGAAACCTGAACAAGATCGGGGAAATGTTACGTTCGATTATTCGAATTACCTTTGTTTTTGAACTTTTTGGCGCCGCTCTCCTTTGGTTGCGTTGGGGAAAATTGGGGTTATCACCCCAGAACAGACTGTTTTCAGCGATATTTCACAGCGTTTCCGCTTACTGCAATGCAGGATTCAGCAATTTACAAAAGGGATTAGAAACAGTGGGCTATAACCGCGATCCGGTAACGATGCTAACAATTATTGTTCTTATTATTGTAGGAGGCTTGGGGTTTTACACCATGCAAGATATTTTATATAAGAAAAAATATAATTCGGGCAATCGCCGTCATCTTACATTGCAAACACGAATGATCCTTTTCATATCCGGAACATTGATCTTATTGGGTGCTATTATTGTTACGACACTACAGTGGAAAGACTGGGTAAACATGCCGGCTTGGTTACGCGTGCTCAATGGTTTATTTACCAGTGTTACCAGTAGAACTGCCGGGTTTTCAACGGTCTCAATTAGTATGCTTTCTATGCCCACTCTTATTTTAGTTATGCTCTTGATGTATATTGGGGCATCACCAAACTCAACCGGTGGCGGTATTAAGGTAACTACATTTGGAACTCTCTTGGCTGCTTCGTGGGCATTCATTCGTGGTAAAGACAGAGTTGAGATAGCTTGGAATACGATTCCTATGACGACTGTGCGCCGTTCGTATATAGTTTTACTTGGATCTTTGATATTGATCACGATCGCAATATTTTCTATAAGTATTGTTGAAAGCGCCAAGTTTTCAGATTTGCTGTTTGAAGTTATATCCGCATTTGGTAATGTAGGTTTATCGCGTGGCATCACGCCACAATTAAGTGGTTTTTCTAAAATAATTATTACCATTGTTATGTTTATGGGACGTGTGGGTTTATATACCTTGTCAATTGCAGTTGGACGGGAAAGTGTCGTCCAGTACAATTACTCGTTCTCTGAAACAAATATTATGGTAGGATAAAAAATAAAGGACATCAATATGTCGAAAATACAAAAATTCGTTGTGATAGGTATGGGTGCTTTCGGCCGTGAGATTGCAACAGTTCTCAAAGACCAAAAAGCAGATGTGGTCGTTATTGATGAAAACAAAGAGACCATCCATGAGCTCAAGCAGGAAGGCTTTTATCATGCGGTGAGTCTAGATGCAACAGAAATCTCTTCTTTAAAGCGCTTTGTATCATCTGAAGATATCGTTATTGTTGCTATGGGAGAGTCTTTTGAAGCTAACATTGTTACTGTTGCAAACTTAAAAAAGATCGGAGTGCATCAAATTTATTCTCGCGCAACCAAAAAGGTTCATAGAGAAATACTTAAAAGCATGAATGTTATTGAAACACTATTTCCCGAACGATTTGCCGGTCGTAAATTTGCACTTGAATTAATGTACGACAGCGTTCAATTCATCAGCGAGTATGCTAAGGGGCTCTGCATTAGCGAGCTTAAAGCGCCAAAGCAATATTGGGGTAAAACTATAATTGATATCAATGTCAGGAAAAGCTTTAACCTAAATATAGTGGCTTTGAAACAGAAATTAGCTAAGGGAAAAGAGGAAATATATGCACTCGGTTTTGAAAATATACCACTTGAAGAAACACATACCTTAATTTTATTTGGCAAAGAAGAGGATATTACTTCTTTTGCAAAGCAGTCTAACTAACAAAATAATCTCCAGGAAAAATATATTTTATCGCACGAAAAAGGCACCAGGAAGCTCACATTTATATATTTATTGATCTGTTATTTTCCTTACTGCACAGCCTCATATTGTGCACACAACGCGCATAAAACTTATGAAAAAATAATCCAACAGTTTTAAACATCCTGTTAAATAGTATACCTAGATTCAAGTAGTAAGTGCAATTTTAT
>CAZNFT010000109.1:0-2902 GCA_964572745.1 uncultured bacterium | reverse complement strand
GCTTGCCTGTTTTTACAAATTACTTTCAGTTGCACTTACTTGTTGAATTCAGGTTATGTAAACTTTCTTGGGTCAAGGTTGACCCAACCTTGACCCAAGATTTGTTCAAAAATTGAACAATATCTCACTCATCAACATCCATATGTGATTTGCGACATCCTTGAATATCGAACAAGGAACACCCATATGCAATTTGCAAAGACTTTGTTCATTATCCCAAAAGACCCCGATCAGTCTTCGTCCTGCCCCGATTTTTCGGATCAGGACTACGACCGACACAGTGGGGTCTAATAACAGTAGAGAACAAGCATCCCACATAAAAAGAACCCCGGCGGGGTTCAATATGCTTTTTGTTGATAACTGATTGTTGATCTTTATTTACCTTCCACGTTCAACACTTCCACGCTACTACATTTCAGACATTTTTTTGTTCATTTTTCAGTTGAAAAAATGAAATCCCATCTATTTCCATAAAATTTAATTAATTATAACGTTTTTAGCCTTCTGAAATTATCATTAGGCCATAATAATTTATGATTAAAAAAATTGTTTTACTTAATTAAAATATTGTATCGGTAACAGAGTATAGTTACATTTAACAAAATACGTTTAGCAAGAACAGAATAATAGTATGCTAGTTTTCGATTTTTATGTTCTAAACAATATTTAAAAAAGATCAAGATATGCCCATAAAAGGCAAAAATATTTTAAGTAAAGGGGATGGCATTTCCACTTATGCTTCCTGTGTTTATATGTTTATTTGTCAGCTAAATGGCATAACTACTTTATATTCTAAGCCACTATGTGCTTGTATAATTAAAAATGTATCAGATAATATTAAATAATGGAGAAATAATATGAAATTGTTAAGGTTTTTTATCATCGCTGTTTTTTCCTGTTTTTTATTTGGACAGGGTTCTGGAACAGCTGTTAAATGTGGAACAGACGATGTTTTTGTGGGCTTTTGCTCAGCAGATTTCGGTTTTAACACACAACTGACCATAACAGCATGGGTTAAATGGAATCAAGATCCAAGTACCGGTAATGCTTACGCAAATATTGTATCAAATAGTACTCCCGCTAGCAATAATGAAGCGCAATTCTGGCTACAACATAGTTCTACTGATAACTCTAAATTTCAGTTCGCTGTAAAATCAGATAATAGTAGACGCTTCGTTAACTCTACCACCAGCCCTCAAGCCAATACCTGGTATCATGTTGCCGGTGTATGCGATCTAACTGAAGGAAACAAAAAAATAACAATTTATGTAAACGGTGTTCAAGAGAATAGCAACGGCATTAGTGGAACAAAAATTACTGATTTTTTGGAAAGCTACTATTTTAAAGCCGCAAAATCGTCGGCAGCTACGTCTCCCCGATACTTTCACGGGGATATTGATGAGCTAACTATTTGGAATACAGCCCTGACAGAGAATGAAATCAGAGATATGATGTGTGAAAAATTGGCCGGAGATGAAACCGGACTTGTTGGATATTGGCGATTTGATGAAAATGACAAAGATGTAACAGAAGATCTATCTCCCAACTCAAATAATGGTCATGTATTCCGTGAATCTGGAAAAGCGGAATCCGGTACCAGCACAACTCTTACTGATAATAACAAAACCTGGAACGTTGATGAATGGAAAGATCGTTTTATTGGCATTTCCGCAGGAACAGGGAATGGACAAAAAAGAATTGTCTTAAGCAATACAGCAGACGAAATAACTGTATCATCAGCTTGGACTACCACTCCGGATAACACATCGCAATATGTTATTAGCGATTATAATAGCTGGGTCGTTTCCGGTGCTCCTATTGGTGATCGTAGCCTTCATAATTATACAAGCCCGAATTCTGTAGGTATTACTTCTACTGCGGGCGACGGCATCGCTTTGAACTCGGTCTCAGGTTCTCCGGCAGGTGTCCAAGTATATTGCGTGGATACTGCTCCCAATGTATCAACACCACCGGGCAATCTTGTTAATTTATCCTCATCTCACTATTTTGGTGCTTTTATTGTCGGTGGAACAACGCCTACTTATACACTGACATACAACTACGCAGCTCACCCCGGCATTACCAATGAAAGTGTACTTGATCTGGCAAAGAGATCAAATAATGCTTCAACAAGTTGGGTTGAAAGCAATGCTACGCTCAACAATACCCTAAAGACTCTAACTTTGACCGGCCAAAGCGGCACAGAATATATTCTCGGCTCAGAATCCGGTGAAAATCCACTTCCTGTAACCCTTTCCTCATTCACAGCTAATATAGAAAACGCTTATCCGACTCTCAAGTGGTCAACAGAAAGCGAATTAGAAAACCTTGGATTTATTATTGAACGACGAGACAAAGGAGCGCTTGCATGGACAGAGATCGCAAGCTATAGAAACGAGTCGGCATTGGAAGGCCACGGCACAACTAGCGAAACCAACAACTATCAATTTGTCGATAATACAACAATAGCCGGACTGACCTATGAATACCGCCTAAGCAATGTGGATTATAATGGTCAATTAACACATCATGAAATACTGGAAATCCAAACTCCCGAAGTTAACACAGATCTTCCGACTCAATTCAGTCTTAATGAAGCCTACCCCAACCCATTCAATCCGACAACAACAATTAGCTACAATCTTGCGACTTCCTCGGATGTAAAGATCATTGTACGCAATATCAATGGAAAATCAATTCAGGAATGGTCATTTACAAGCCAAGAAGCCGGAAACCATGCCGTAATCTGGAATGCTAATGATCAAGTCAGTGGCGTCTATATTTTCCAGATGATAACAGAAAACTTTACAGATAGTAAAAAAATGGTGCTGATAAAATAGAAATAATAAATAAGGAAATTTAAGTGATATTCGATCTACCAAGTTAATATAGGTAGATTGTT
>CAZNFT010000108.1:0-2919 GCA_964572745.1 uncultured bacterium | reverse complement strand
AATATTATAATATGAATTTATATCAGGATCAATTGACTCTACCGGCACCAAAAGATCTTTACACTTAAACCCCGGGCTTAAGCCCCGAAAAAAGCACTTGGAATCCTGATTTGCAAAGCTTAATATTGTATAATTGAACACATATGATTATAAGCTAAGATTTTTAGTACTAAGGGAGTATAGATCAATTCTATGAGACTTAAACATGAAATAAGTACAATAGCTTTTACTTCCTATATCGAAAATTTAATTGCAATAGCACATACACACATCTTAGCCTTTAGTCTAAGTTGAACAACCGCTTACGAATACTAAAAAAATAAGAAAGATTGCAGAGATGGAAGATACAAGAAGACAAGATGTACAAATAGCTAAAATGACATTTGCTTCAATCTATCCACATTATCTAACAAAAATTGAGAAAAAAGATAGAACCAAAGAGGAATTGCACGAAGTAATTATGTGGCTCACTGGCTATAATGATGATAAATTGCATGAACTCATCAATGATAATGTAACATTTGAGACTTTCTTCAAAAATGCGCAAGCTTTCATACCGCTATCCTGTAAAGAAAGCTCTTTAGAATAGCACAAAGTAAGGTCAAATAAGGATATTTGTAGCATGAAAGAAAAACTTATAAAATTAATTGTTATTGTATGTGTTCTTCTATTTATAGTCACTCCCCTATTAATGTGGTTGGCTTGGAAGTATTCCGAAAAGAAAAAAATAGATATCTTTATTTTGGATAAAACGGTTTTAAATCGCACTTATCAAGAACATCTATCTTTTAATTGGGTATTAAATAATAACAGATTCGTAAAAACAAACGGTCATAATTTTTTACCTGGAAATGACTATTACGGTTTTTTCCCGGATGAAAGAGGTGGCTATGACATCTACGACCTAGAATCTAAAAGCAACAAAGAATTAGAGCAACTTTCCTACGACTATGATATGGTTTACTATATTGACTTGTACGGCATATATTGGGCTGAGTGGCATAGTGAGTACCCTTATATAAAACCGGAGCAATCTCCTTTTAAGGTTGGTGAAAGATCGGAATTGCTCTATGGGGGTTTAACTGAAAATGAATTAGAGTTTCTTAAATTAATGAAAGCCCAAAAAAAGCTAATAATAAACGAGTTTAATATTATTGCCTCCCCAACCTCATATGATCTACGCAAAAAATATGAAAAAGAGTTCGATATTAATTGGTCCGGTTGGACCGGTCGCTACTTTGCCAGTTTAGATACAAATATTAATAAGGAATTACCGGTTTGGCTGGTCAGAAATTATAAAGAACAGAATAACAAGCAATGGCCATTTAAAAAGTCGGGCATAGCTTTTGTGCGAAACGACGACAAAATAGTAATTCTTGAAAACCAGACGCATCTTAAATATGAAATTCCCATGATAATTACAAATTCAGACTATCTTGAACTATATGATCTTCCTAGGGTTATAAAATATTCATTTTGGTTTGATATCTGTTCTACGGGACCAAAAAATGATGTTATTTCGGAATATCATATTTTGAGCAATAACAAAGGGGATTCGATACTGGAAAAATGGAATATCCCAAAAGATTTTCCTGCTGTTATTAAAAGTAATCAGGATTACCCCTACTTTTATTTTGCAGGCGATTTTGCCGATAATCCAATTTCCATGAGAACATCTCATTATAAATACATTAAAGTCTTTGATTTTTTGTTTTACAAATCAGTAATTAATGAGCGAAAAAGTTTCTTTTGGCTTTATTATCGCCCTCTGCTTACTAAGATCCTTAAAGATTATTACAAAACCATAAGTCCCAAGTAAAAATGAAATAAAATTATAACAAAAATTTATATCAGAATCAATTGACTCTAGCGGCAGCAAAAGATCTAAAGACTAATTTCTACGGGCTTTAGCCCGGAAAAAGCGCTTGGAATTCTGATTTACAAAGCTTAATTTTGTATAATTGAATAAATATGGTTTTAAGTTAACATTTTTCGGGGCGATGGGATATGGATGAAATCATGGAAGCATATTGTAATTTATTAACACAAAAAAGATATAGCCCTAATACTCAAAAAACATATATTGGGTACTTTTCTGATTTCCGCGACTATTTCCCTCTTAAAGATATCGATCATATAAGCAAAGATGACATCAACCACTATATCTTAATGCTCATTAAAACAAAAAATATCTCTTCCAGTCAACAAAACCAGCGCATTAATGCCATAAAGTTTTATTATGAAAAGGTTTTGGGTAAGGAAAAAGAATATTATAATATTCAACGCCCAAGAAAAGAGCATCATTTACCTAAAGTCTTGAGTAAAAATGAAATAAAAAATATTATTCAAGCATGCGAAAACATTAAACATAAATGTATTCTAATGCTTCTTTACTCGGCGGGATTAAGACGAAGTGAATTATTAAATCTTCGAATTGATGATATTGACTCTGAAAGGATGTTGATCATGCTCAAAGATGCGAAAGGAAATAAAGACAGGATATCACTTCTTTCAGAAAATTTACTTACTCTACTTCGGGAATACTATCTGGTTTACAAACCACAACAATACTTATTTGAAGGTCCCACTGGAAATAAGTATTCGGCTTCAAGTGTGGCAAATATACTTAAAAATGCTGCCTCTAAGGCAGGGATCCGCAAACATGTTACACCACATATGCTCAGACACAGTTTTGCCACGCATTTACTTGAACAAGGCACAGATTTAAGGTATATTCAAGAGTTATTGGGACACAGAAGTAGCAAGACAACCGAAATCTACACTCATGTGTCAAAGAAAAAGATCTCAAATATACAAAACCCTTTGGATGAGATGTTTGAAACATAAAAGCGAAATAAACACAATAGCTTATACTTCCCATTTGGGAGGAATAAACACAATAGGCATACACAAACGTTA
>CAZNFT010000107.1:0-2962 GCA_964572745.1 uncultured bacterium | reverse complement strand
CGTTAAGCACTACGACGATTTAGCAAACCGTTGCATTCAGCCGCTCTGCCACCTCTCCAGCACTGTTAAAAAGCCAAGAAATTTAAGATGCAAATTCCTTATTTACAATACTTATTTACATGAAAGACAAAATTGTTTGCAGAGCTTGCACTTAAATGGATATTGTAGTGACCCGGGATCTTGAATCGCGACGACAATTAAATAAATAGATTTTATTTATATGGAAATTAATTTATATTTCAAAATGAGTAAAAAAGCACAGACACCCTTAATGAAACAATATTTTAATCTGAAGTCTCAGCATCCGGATAAGATCCTTCTTTTTAGAATGGGTGATTTTTATGAGACTTTTGATACCGATGCTAAAATTGCATCAAAAGTCCTGAATATTGTCTTAACTAAACGCTCTAATGGTGCTGCTGCCAGTGTACCTTTGGCAGGTTTCCCTCATCATGCTTTAGATAATTATTTGCATGAATTGCTCAGAGCGGGTTTAAAAGTTGTGATCTGTGAACAACTCGAAGATCCTAAAAAGGCAAAAGGACTTGTTAAACGGGGAGTAAGCGAAATTATTACTCCCGGGACAGCCGTGAATGATAAATTTCTTGATATAAGAGAAAATAATTATTTAGCTGCCTGGCAGACCGGTAAAACGATGAGCGGTCTTGCTTTTCTTGATATATCAACCGGGGAATTCAAATATATCTATGCTAACAATGAAAATATAGCCGAAATTATTGAGGCGAAACCAATTTCGGAATTATTAGTGCCGGAAAATTCTGAGTTTGATATTAAATCAATGATCCCACACTATAAGGGGATGTTTACAAAAATGCCCGATTGGGTGAGTGATTATTCATATTCTTGTGATACGATAAAGTCCCATTTTAAGGCTTCAACGCTCAAAGGATTTGGCATAGAGGATAAAATTGAATGTGTGCAATCCGTGGGAATGATCTTGCATTATGTAAAAGAAAATTTCCAAAAACAATTAGCTCACATTAATTCCATCCGCTACATGGATCCCGGTATGTTTCTTGGCTTAGATCGCTTTACCATAAGAAATCTTGAGTTATTTCAAAGATTATCGGGCGAAACAGGTGAGGGGACATTTATCTGGGCTATCAATGAAACCCTAACTTCCATGGGCTCGCGTTTATTAAGGCAGTGGATCTATTATCCTTTGTTAGATAAAAAAGAGATAGAGCATCGTTTGGATCATGTGAGTGTGTTTGTCGATGATATGGCTTCTTGCCAAAATATCAGAGAGCTTTTGAAAAGTATCGCAGATATTGAACGCATGTGCGCTAAAATTGCTTCTTTAAAGATCAGTCCTAAAGAAATTAACACATTAAAGGACTCTTTGATCTCAGTCCTTAAATTACCCGCACTCATTGATCAAAAACTGGCTTTTACACTTAAAGATCCCGATAGGATCCAGGAAGTTATCGACCTGATTACCACAGCAATTAAAGATGATCCCAGCAATCAGGTGAACAAGGGCGGTGTTTTTAGAGATGATTTCCATCCTGATATCATGGAATTAAGAAAAATTTCTAAAGGAGGAAAAAATGTTCTTCTTGAAATACAGGAACGCGAAAGAAAGCGTTTACATATTCCTACCTTAAAAATATCCTATAATCGTGTTTTTGGCTATTATATTGATATAACAAGAGTGCATACAAATAAAGTCCCGGAAGATTATATTCGCAAACAGACACTCACAAATTCTGAGCGCTATATCACTCAGGAATTAAAAGAATACGAAGATAAAATATTAAATGCCGAAGACCGTTTGATTTCTCTGGAAACAGAACTTTATTCAAATTTAATAACTCAGCTTTCAGCCTATATTCTGCTTCTACAGGCCAATGCGCAAAAGGTAGCACAAATAGACGTGCTGACTTCTTTCGCTCATTTAGCGCAGCGTGAGCAGTGGATTCGACCCGATGTGGACGATTCTTCTACCCTGGAGATCAAGGGCGGACGACATCCGGTGGTTGAAGCTCTATTGCCACCCCATGAATCATTTATTCCCAACGATTCTTTTTTAGATCTCAAAACTGAACAAATACATTTGATTACCGGTCCCAATATGTCGGGTAAGTCAACCTACCTCCGGCAAATAGCTCTCATTACTTTAATGGCGCAAATGGGATGCTTTGTCCCTGCCCTTTCTGCTCACATTGGCATGGTCGATAAAATATTCACGCGTGTAGGGGCCAGCGATAATCTCGCCTTTGGTGAAAGTACTTTTTTAACGGAAATGATAGAAACAGCCAATATCTTAAATACTGCATCTTCACGCTCACTCATCTTGCTTGATGAAATAGGGCGGGGGACCAGTACTTACGATGGCCTTTCAATTGCCTGGGCTGTTGTAGAGTATTTACACAATCAACCCGCCCTTGCAGCAAGAACTCTGTTTGCGACACATTATCACGAATTAACTGATCTGGAAAATATTTTACCCAGAGTTAAAAATTATAATGTCCAGGTAAAAGAATACAGCGATAAAGTTATTTTTCTTCGTAAGATCATTCCCGGAAGTACAGATAAGAGTTATGGTATTTATGTTGCTCAGATGGCAGGTATTCCCAAAGCTGTTGTAAATAGAGCAAAAGAGATACTATTTCATCTTTCCGGCTCCGATCATACGTTGCCCGATGGCAAAAAAGTCCTCAAGCCTTCAGTCCAAGAAGAAAATATTGTCCAACTCGATATTTTTTCGGCAAAAGATAGCGAATTACATGCCGAGGTCAAGGACATTGATATCGATAATATGACACCCATAGAAGCGCTTGTTAAATTGCAAGATTTAAAGAAGAAGCTATAGCAAAGCCCGAGCATTGCCTTAGGTAAAACATTTGTTTAATCAAACTATGCTAATACAAAAAAAGGGCAACTTTAGGGTTGCCCTTACTTTTTTTCTAAATTTTAAAATTTTTCTGCTTTCTGCCTT
>CAZNFT010000106.1:0-3050 GCA_964572745.1 uncultured bacterium | reverse complement strand
TGTGAAGTTTTCGAATATCCAACAAGGAACACCCATATATGATATGTGAAGTTTTCGAATATCCAACAAGGAACACCCATATATGATATGTGAAGTTTTTGAATATCGAACAAGGAACACCCATATACGATTTAAGAAGTTTTTGAATATTGAACAAGGAATACCCATATACGATTTAAGAAGTTTTTGAATATCGAACAAGGAACACCCATATATGATATGTGAAGTTTTTGAATATCCAACAAGGATTAAGGATATAAGATATTTGAAGGGAACCCGGAGAGGCCAAATAACAGTAAAATTAAAAAAATCAACCCTTACAGGGTTTTTTGTGCTCCTCTGCCTTAAAACTTAGCTTTTTCCCGTAATTTAACACTTCAGCATTTTAATGAAGCTCAGCAGTTAAATCCAAGCACAAAAGCATAATTGCCCCATGCACAAAATATTAACTTAAATTCTCAACTTCTCAGCTTCTTAGCTTCTTAACTCCTCAACTTCTTAACTCCTTAACTTCTTCTTTTGTCTTTAATTATCATCTTTTCGGCAGGATGCAAAAAAGAGACAAACATCCATGACATGTGTCTCTTTGCGACTTCTACAGAAAATTAAATTTGTATTATTTTATTTTATCTTCCAAAGGTCCAAAATTCCTGCGCTTATGCTTTCTTGCTAAAAGCTTTAGGAGTTATCTATCTATCTTCGCGAACCTCAATGCTATAATGACCAAGCTCATCCGATTGCACGACTAAATAAACCTCATCACTTGAAAGAGCTGTCCATCTAATCACGGAAGCCACGGGACCTTTCAATCCTTCAATGTTTTGGTCACTATTATCATCGTTGGCAATTTCATTTTCATCGGCATCTTCAAGCTGTAATTCGACATCAAGATTACTGTTCACCTGGAAGATATAGGTCTTATTTGCTTCAGGAGTAAAGCTGAAGAAATCCTCATCATCGTCTGTAAGTGTATGATCCTGGACTTTATTAAGTTCAAGAAGGGTAAAGCTTGTTTCATCGGGTTCATAGATATCATCTTCGAGAGCTGCAGTCCAGCTTAAAGGTGGGATATCACCCTTATATCGCTTGAAAATCATTTCTATTTTATAGACCATACCGCCATCTTCCCTATATTGGGCAGCAAGCAATGTCAGTTCCTTTTTTCCATTGAAAATATAGTCAAAAGAAAACTCGGGATTCACAATAAAGGGGATATCAAGATCAAATATAAAATTTAATGAGTCCTCGCCCACGTTTAAAGGTGTGGCATCATGTTTATAGGTATATTTTTCAGGATCATTTTCATAAATGAGCAAAGTGTTCTCGGTGAATTGATAGATCGCTGCAGAAAAATGATCGTCAAAATCATTATCATAGGTTTTAGTATCGCTTACAAGTCTGCCAAGAAGGCTCCAGGTGGTGCTCATTTCTTTTAATTCCCAATGACCATAGAGATCATCTTCTGTTGGAGCAAAACAGCCTACCATCAGAAGGGTCAACACGGCCATCATAGAGATTTTAAGTATTTTTTTCATGATAAGTCCTATTTTTTGAAAAACTTTATTATTTTACAAGTAGAATATATATGTAATATAGCATTAATGCAAGGAAAATCGAAGATGTAGGAAGAAAAAAGGAGTGATTGAGCCGAATGTTTCCTAGATCTTCTTCGCGACGATCACATTCCTGTTGATCGACTGATCAACTCTGTGCAAAAAATCATTGTAGGGTGCATTGTTAAGGACGGTGAAGCCGGCTTCATGGAGGGCAAGGGCGAGCTCTGCGCGACGAATAGTGAATTCGTTATAGGCAAGGGCCATGGAGGCTTTTGTTTTAAGCAGTGCATCCCAGGCGGGAAGAGCTTCGCGGATAAGTTCAAGGGGATGGCGGGAATTTTTGTCGGTGCGCGAGCCATGTTGCACGCCATAGGGCAGATCGGCTACGAGCATATCGCAAGATCTGTTCTTCACCAATGTGTTGGAAATTCGCGTATCGGCAGTAAAAACTTGCAGACTTTGTTTCTCGCCTTTTTTATAATTTTCGGCATCAGCGGAGCATTCTAGATTAAAAACAGAGGCGATCTTTCGACCTTTTTCGTCGTTAAAAGTGCCTTTTTTGCTATTGTGTTTGTATCTGCCTTCTTGCATGAATCGTTGCAAAAAACTCGAGCATTCATGTGTCCATTTCTCGTTTATCTCAATCCCCTTCACATCAAATCCACGAATCAGCGCCTCGTATAAAGTCGTTCCCTTCCCTGCCACAGGATCCAGCAGCGTTTTTTTCTCGCTATGCGTGTCGCAGATGCTCATGGCAAGATTGACCAGTAGTCGCGTAAATTGCTCATTGGTCTTGCCATTGTATTTCAGGATCTGCACCATACTTTCGGGGAACACCTGAAAATCAGGAACTTCCATTGGTCGGAGCAAGTCGCCTTCTTGTTTAAATAAGGCATAAAATATTGAGCTTTGCCCAAGAATTTTCATTTCCTCGTCATTTAGCTCTTTTTCTGTAGAAAATTGAAGTGCTGCGGGCAATGGCCCCTCGGGCTCGGAAATATTATAAATACCCAAGTCGAATTTCATTGAAAGAGCCATCAGTTCGAAGACTGATATTTTTAGCGACGCATCGAGGTAGATGCGGTTATGGCCGGGATTTGCCAGAATAATATAGTGATGCATGCTTGCTTTTTCCTTTGATCAAAAAAAATTTAAAATTTTCCTTCGGATCAATATAGAAGATTATTTTGTAAAAATAAAGGATTCTTGAGAAGAAGGAGTGGGCGGTTGATCAGGTTGAGGTTAAGGCTGAGGCAGGAGTTAATGGAATTATTGAAAGCTTGAACTTAAAGATAAAAGAAAAGTTTTAAGACGAAGGAGCACAAAAAGATGCAAAAACCTGAAAACCCTAAACTCGGTGAGACCCTGAACTAAGCCTGAAACAAGTTCAGTCTGACATTATTCAGGGTGACATTGTGCGGGATAACGATGTGATTGCTTGTCATTCTGTCCGCCAGATCCGCAGGAGTGTCTTCCAGACTGGCGGCTTCATCG
>CAZNFT010000105.1:0-3338 GCA_964572745.1 uncultured bacterium | reverse complement strand
ACTCTTAATCCGTTGGTTCTAGGTTCAAGTCCTAGATGGCGTACTAATCACTCCCCACTCTTGGGGAGTTTTATTATTGTGCGATATATTTTTGTAGAATCTCTTGGTTCTAGGTTCCCCCACAGGGGTCCCTATGGGAAAGTCCTAGATGGCGTACCACCGCTCCTCTGTAAAGGGGAGCTTTTTTTATTGCTTAAATATTTTGAGAGATGTTTGGTGGTATTCCAAAATACGAGGGGGAGATTGGGAGAAAGGGAGCGCTGAGAGAAATTGAATATCGAACAAGGATTAACAATATTTGAAGTATGATGTAAATATTTACTTCTTAAATCACATATGGGTGTTCCTTGTTCAGATATCGATTTTAAAATCAACAATCGTCAATCTGAAATCTGCCTCTCCCTGATTAATGATCTCAGTTCACAGCTTGCGAATTATTTCACCAACACCATTTTTCTGGTAATATACTCCTGACCATATTCTAAACGATAAAAAAAGATACCGGAATTCAAGCCATTAGCATTCCAACTCACTTTATGCACACCGGCTGGACTGAATCCATCAACAAGTGTTTCTACTAATTGGCCGGATATCGTGTAAATATTCAGTTTCAAATGTAAATCTTCCGGTATTGCATAATATATTGTTGTGCTTGGGTTAAAAGGGTTGGGATAGTTAGTAAGACTATATGTCTCCGGCAGAGGTTCTCTTATGCTTACAACCGGGTGCGAGGGATTCATGGTAAATTCCTGTGTCCAGCGCATTTCCATATTATCGTATTTGGGTACATCGGCCGTGATTTGCATCAAGAGTGGAAATGAAAAGGTTTCGCTATAATTGTAAGTCAGGACGAAATCTTGTTCTGGCATGATATTTTCTTGTAATGCACTTACTGTTTCTTGACTGCCGGAAATAACATTGTAAGGATATTTTGCATAGACCACGCCACTTGCACCGCTACGAACATCCCATATCTCGATTTCTTCAGACAAGGAGAATAACTTGCCCTCAACATTATCATATTCATTAGTGCTGACATTATTTAAAAGGGGAATGATTTCAGCATGTTCACCGGGTTCAATGATGTCGTCATTATCACCTTGACTGTCGGGATTACTATCATCATCAACCAGTACTAATCCGATTTCAAAGGGATCCAAGATAATAGGCAGACTAAAATGACCTGTCCAAGGTCCGCCGGTGACGATTTGGTCATTTATTGTTAAATCGAAGTCCACAACAAATTCATCGGGAGCGTTAGTGGAAATTGTAAATTCAAACTCCTCAGAGGACCATTCTTCGCTATTAACAAGAATGTTATTATACGAGGAGCTACTGCTGCTAAGGTTGATATAGGGATTGCTTGTGCTGAGCGTTCCCGAGGCGCTTAATAAATTTTGAGTTAAATTGTTTTTGACTTTAACCTTGAGTCGTATAGGAATATCCCTGCCAAGAACATTCAAAGGGTTATTTTCTGAGAACTCACATTGATCATAAAGGTCAAATTCTCGGAAAGAAATTGGCGGAATAGAAATGCTAAAGTATCCGTCCGATTCTTGGCTTTCTCCACGAAACAATTCTCTTGAAGGCTCAAGCTTGATCTTACAGTTTTGTGATGTTAACATGGGGGTCTGCCAATTATATAAAGCAAGAGATGCATCGACCGAATCTTCTACGAGTACCCAATTGCTACCATCACTTGTATAATAAATATCCAAGGTTTCTATGCTTTGAGATTCCCATGCAATTTGAACCGTTTCCCCAGCATTTAGGTCATCACCGGCATTAGGATACAAGAGGGTTAATTCAGGACTTGGTGCATATTTGTAGATTCCCTTTTTTCCACTTATCCATGCTAAATTACTGTCTGAGGCGCTAACATCATATAAGGTATAGTAAGGAAATGGATCGCTGTATATGCTTTGCCTATGCCAGTTATCACCGGCGTTGATCGTTCGAAAAATTGGAATGTTTGAAATGTCATTTCCCACGATCCAGGCGCTTTGATCATCTGAAGCATATAAATGTGTATTTGAGAAGTTAGGGTCTAATACTTTCGTCCAATTTTCACCATTGTCTGTTGTTTTATGTAAGTCATAATCGCTTAAAATGGCATAGCCTGTATTATTTGACGTTATAACCATGTCTTTGATGCGTTCCTTTTTTGAAACCCAATTTGTCCCACCATCGGTGGTATAGGCAAATCTATCGTTATTTCCCACCCAAGCATGATCATTATCTAATACACTAAAGATCTCAGCTGTTGCAAATGTCGGTAATGATTGAGTCGTCCAATTTATTCCACCATCTATAGATTTAAAAGTATTGGGCATATTTACAGCTCCTCCCCAAAGAATATTGTCTGAAACGACCTCTAAGGTAGCCATACCTGCAACTCGTGGAAGTTTTGTCCAAGTATTACCTCCATCGATTGTTTTAAGTATTGTATTAAATTGAAGAGCAAAACCAATATTGGCGGTAATAAAATCAAATTCAGAAATTTTTGAATCAAAAGTATGCTGTAATTCCCAGCTATTACCAGCATCAGTACTTTTGAATAATGTTTTAGGGTCATTATATGAGGCTTCAGATCCTATTGCCCAAACAATGTCTTGTCCATAATGTGAGATAAACTGAAATTCATGATAATCCACAGGTGTTTCCATCGGTATCCAAATATTGGATGCCAATAAAGGTGAGGTGACGATTAAAATACATATTAAGCTGATATAAATTCTGTATTTAGATAATTTCATTATTTCCTCCAACGAATTAAAATTTCCCTAAAAACTAATAAATATCACACATATTTCATATAAAAATTTTACTGTTGCCCTAGTTATTTTTTTGGGACAGCGAAGTATCAAATCAAGAAGATGACAGTCCTCATGCTAGCGCAAATTGTACTGCAAATGTCTAAAGTGGTGTGTACTTACTCAGGGCAAGAGCTGATAATCAGGTAAGGACTCAGAAAATATTGCTTATTAAATTAATTTAAATACTATCTAAAACGCTCTCACTTGAGAGCATTTTTTATATTGGCGTCATTCTGAAAAGCCTCACAGAGGATTGTTTAGAATCTCTGAGACGTACTGGTTTTCTGTTTTGTAAAGTGTAAAATAAATTTTAAGATTTAGATTTTATGTGGAATGAAAGATTGGTCTTGGGATGTCGCCAGAGCAATTTTATGCCTAATAAAAATTCCATAGCCTGAACATTTGTGAGAACTCAATGCTCGGTGAGACCCTGAACTAAATTCAGGGTGACGAATATGTAATTGCCTGTCATTCTGAAAAATTTGTTCGCCGCCAGGTGAACAGATTTGTTCAGAATCTCTG
>CAZNFT010000104.1:0-3442 GCA_964572745.1 uncultured bacterium | reverse complement strand
AAACAATAAACATCTTCCCCAACCCGTCGGATGGGACGTTTACTCTTGACTTTTCGGGAATGAAAGAAAACATAAACGCGATATCTATTATATCTTCCACCGGAAAGATTGTGAAGATGATTGAATCGGGCATGGCAGTATCTAAATTACATATCGATATCTCGGATGTAGCTGTTGGTATCTATACTGTGAAAATTGAATCTGACACAAAGCTTCGTACACAACAAATTCAGATTATTAAGTAGGAAAATTGTACTGATAAAAAAAGCCGGGCTCAAACCCGGCTTTTTTTATCTCTTGATAATTTTTTTACTGATTTTTCTATTCCCGTCATCGGCCTCGAGGAGATACAATCCCAGAGGATAGTCTGTCATATCGATTTGTATATCAGATCCCTCAGGATATTGCTCGCAGAGAAGATTTCCCTTAAGATCGAAAACTCTAACAATTCGAGCCTTGTTTAAATCTTTTAGGTAGAGTATATCTGAAACAGGATTAGGAAACATAGTGATATGTGTGATTTCACTATCTGTAATGCCGCCATATAGAATACCTTTATAAACATAAATATAAATGGTTGTGTCTGCAGGTTGAGCATTAATGGTGATTTTTTTATATGGCTCAGTAGGATTTTGAATGTCTACAGAGTCAACATTAATATTCATAGTAAGACTTTCGCCGCCGTTTAAAAAAAATGTTGTTGGAGGAATTGGCCAACCGCTACCATCACCTTGTAATACTTCCTCTATGGCATTGATGTTCTGCGTGCAACCACCAATGTTATTGACATTTAAATTTACTAAACCACTGTAATACAAAGGCAAGTGAAATTCCGAGGGAGAGACAGAGACCATCCCTTCTCCTTTTATCGACTCCTGGGCTGTTAGTCCAGTACTGAATAGTCCGGTTATCAGAACCATCAAAAATACTTTATAAAATAATCTCATGGCTTATAATTTTGTTTATTTATAATTACTCGTACGTCGGTATTTTAACATACCCGGAATCACATATTATTAGTTTTTATAAGAAACATTATGGATATGTGATCCTACAGACAATCCAAAATTAGCAATTTATTTCGGAGAAGTCAATTTTTAAAATTTGCTGTGGTTGGTTTATGTTAATAATAAAGATAAAAAAGTAAGGTGGAAGCGGATTTTTCATGCCCAATTGAATAGTGATTGCAACACCATAGCGAAGATTCACAGTAAGCAATGTGGTATCGAATATTTTTTGATGATATTAAAAAAACTATCGGTATTTGTATTTTTTTATGATATGATGCGAGTGGTTTGTTTGATTTTATTTTTCTTTACGACTGGTTTTTACATGTAAAGGAGGAAAGGTGAAAGGCTCCTGCAATTTGAATTCAACAGTTTCTGTTTCATTAGCTCTTTGTACCACCATTGATATTTTAGTATTTGCCTTTTGGTGTAGAATTGCAATTATATCATTGAAACTCATTGATATAGTGCTCTTGCCGTTTATCTTCATGATCTGATCTTCGGATCTTAATCCGGCGTCCCATGAAGGCGATCCCTCTTCAATGAATGCTACGGTATATAATGGAAATAATGGTGCCGGCATCTCAATCTCAAACCCTGATCTGTTTACTGCCAGCTCTTGTCGGAGATTTGTGTTCGGCGTAAAGGTTATTTCTTTATCACGATAGTTAAAAGTAATATTAAAACGTCGCAGAATTTCAGCACCAATACTGCCATTTCTGTTATTAATTTTGAAGAGGTGTTTTACCGATTCATGATCCGGGAAAGAGGAAATCATATCATTGAACTCCACTTTTCCCATCTTTAGCTTGTGTATCACTGCAATATGCCCGGTGATATCTCCATTTAATCCTGCACCAAGATATTTTTCCACCGCTCCCTCGGGAACACTGATGCCATGATCAATATCTTCTGCAAGCCATAAGGTGTGGCTGGCACCGGTATCAAGAAACAGTTTTACAGGAATTGTAGTATCACCATTAATATTTGCTTCTGCCACAATATATGGCTTTGTGTTTTCAATCTTTAGCGGTAAGGTAAACGATCTCCTTTTGTGTTTTGCTATATATCTGTCCGGATCGTGGAAAATGATTCTATTTTGGCTATATTTTATCTCAACAATATAATTTTGAAATACCGAGTATCCTATTATACCATGTATTGGGCGCCCCATACGTTTACTCAAACTGAACACATCCTGCATTAGCACCCTGATATTTTGTTCTGATGATGTTATGCCTGCAAAATGAACATCATTTAAAACACTATAAAAGGCGTCAACGGGTTCACCCTTGCCAAGTCCTTTTACCTTGATCTCCTGTGCATAGTTCAGCTCAAGGGAGTCGCCATATCCTAACTCGGTAATTATCACATCGCTAACACCAGAATCTAAAATAAACGATAGTGGAGAAGAATCATTTATTCGTACGTCGATGATAATGAGGTTGTTATGAATTTCGAAAGGTAAAATATACTTTCCATAATTTCCTGACTTCCCGGTGGTTCTGCAACTGAACATCAGAACTACAGATGCGATAAAAATAATTGTCAGAAACCCTGCCTGCCGGTTTTTCATTTCTTAAAAATAGTATATTTTATTGTTCTTTTTTGAATAAAAAATTCAGAGTTACGCCAAATTAGGTGCAATGGGTACGTTTTGCAGTGTTTTATTGTGAATCTTCCATATCTTTGAAGTAAATGCAGTTTATGAAGAGGTTTATTATCATACATATATTTCTTGCTCTGTTTATCTCTTTGTATGCTCAGCAAGAGATGCCGGATTCCCGTTATCTGATCGGGGATAGTGAAATGGAATACAAGACCATTTTCTTTTCATCTCAAAAGGAAAATACCGGAGCAAAAAATGGATTAGCTCTCTCTGCTGGTGGTTTTTATGCCTGTAATATCGACCTTTTTGATTGTTTGAAGCGAGATACAGCTTCTCCCTCAGGTATTTACAGATACGGTGTTTTTATTGAAAATTGTAAAGCCACAGGAGTAGTGTTTAACAATTTTTTTATTCCAAAAGGCCTGGAGTTGTTTATATACTCTCCGGATTATAGTGACGTGCAAGGCCCTTTTTCTTTTGATGATGTATCAGAAAGGGGTTTTTTTATGCCACCGATAAATGGAGACTCCCTGATATTTGAAGTCAACGGATCTGAAAACCTTCTCAGCACATTGAATATTGTTGTTTCCGAGTTTTTGGTTATGGATGAGCCTGTTTATTCCATTATAGAAAAAGGCTTTGGTGGTTCAGACGATTGCGAGATAAATGTTAATTGTGGAGAAGGCAATACCTGGGATCTGCAGAAAAAAGCTGTCGTTCGTATTTTGTTGCGTAAAGGGGGGCAGGCATATTGGTGTACGGGTTCTTTGGTAAATAATACCAACAACGATTACCATCCGTATCTTCTTACTGCTGATCATTGTGG
>CAZNFT010000103.1:0-3580 GCA_964572745.1 uncultured bacterium | reverse complement strand
CCTCACTGTGTCATCGGACGGTTCATATCTTGGACGGCAAAGAAGTAGCATTGGATTAGCCATAGAATATCCGCCATAATTCTTACAAAGTTGCATATAACCATGACTTTAAGAATGCTAATTGTCTAGATGAAGATAAAGCTGCTTCGGGTTCATCCAATAGATAAATGGCCTTTTCTCTCAAACGATGCAAAAACAATGCCAGAAATGATTCTCCGTGTAATTGTTTATGAAGAGAACAACCACCATAAGATCTAAAACCTGTATCATTCACATTATCAGCGTGAGAAGCAAAATGTTATAAGGATTCTGCCCGCAAGAAAAAAACATTCGTTATTTTTGGCATCCATGAAAGCCTGATTAACAACATGAGCCGCGTTTCCTCTTGATAAATGCTCATAATTCTGATATAATATTGCTGCAAATATGATTAGGAGGTTTTGAGATGCCAAATATACGGCCTATCTCGGATTTGAGGAACAATGCCAATGATATTTCGGAGATTTGCCATCAGACCCGCGAGCCGGTTTTCATCACCAAAAATGGTGTGGGTGACATGGTTGTGATGAGCGTGGAAGCATATGAGCGCCAACAGTCGTTGATTAACCTATACGCTAAACTGGCCGAAGCTGAGGAAGAAATCATAAGTGGCGCAGAGGGCGAAGATTTCTTTGAGGTGTCGAGGCAGTTAAGGGATATGGTGCATGGACAGCTATAAGGTAAAAATATATCCCGCCGCCAAACGGGATTTTATGGACATTGTCAATTATTTAAACACCCTGTCCGCCGATGCTGCGCTCCGGTATTACGATCTTCTCGTAGGAAAAATAGGCAGTCTGTCGCAGATGCCGGAGCGTTGCCCTTATGTGCGGAACAATCCACTGAAGGCGAAAGACTACCGTTGTCTGGTGGTGGAAAGCTACCTTGTGTTCTACGTTGTGAAGGGCGACACCGTTCAGATCCGCCGTATCCTTTACGGCAAACGCAATTATGAATGGCTTCTGTAACAGTAATGATAAAGACCGCCTTTGCTTGTCTGCGTCTTAGTTATCTTAATAGTGGCCTGGAAGGAAAAAGTTTACTGAATTTAGGAAGTCTGTTACTTGGACTTACTGCATGGATTGTTCCCATTTTAGCTACTAAATACCCTGGAAAGGGAGCAGTGAAAAATTGCTTTAGTTTCATGATATTGACATTAATATTCTCCTTTCATATCGAACTGTCGCTTCGCAGAATTCTACTGATGCACAACCTATAACTAATGGGAAATTCGCTTTTAGCGAACGTACCTACTTATAGGATTCCTGTGCACAAATTCATTATAAATATATCCTTGCTCCGGCATTATTCCGTTAAGCCGGGACGCTCCTTATAGATTTCTTATAACGTTTTAATGGAGTTTCCGATAATGCTAAAGGGTTCTTCAGCTTCAATCAGCTAGCCAGATTAGCCTTAGTTATTCAATTTTGTAATCTCAGGATACTCAGATAATAATTTTTCATTAGCAGTTTCTAGTTGTTGGTAATACTTCGCATAAGAATCACTTAACTTTTTCATTGCAGGGATGAAAACATCATAGTATCCGCTTGTATTATTAAACTCTTTAAGCATCTCTTGAATTTTAAAAGCTGGGGAATTTTTATATTCGTCAGATTTTTTATATTCAAGATACCATGTCAGCATTTCCTTGTTTTCTGATAAAAACTGTTCCGGATCTTTAATAGACTTCTTTGTTTGTTCATTCATCTCCCGAATATTCTCTGCGCTGATGTGCTGAGTGCTTTCAACCAGAAAATCCTGCAGCTCTTTAGGAAAGGTCAGGGCAGGGACTTCATCCAGAAACTCTATGATTTCTTTATAAGCAGCCTGTTGTTGGGGTGTTGAAATCGGTCTATTCAAGAATCGTGCAAAATGCAAACAAATAAAGCGACCGTAATATCCGGGGAACGCCTCTAACAGCTTATCCGTAACCGTTGCGTTCTGTTCAATGGCATTCAACGCTGTTTCTATTTCTGCAAAACTCTTACCGATACTAAGTTGGTCAAGTATAGCTTGTTTTGCTTTTTCCCTTTGCACACTCAATTCTTTTTGTACAGATATTTTTTGTAAAACAGTTCCTTTTTCATCGGCAAGTATCATTTTAATATCATCTGTACCAAGTCCGATTTTACGAAAGACAGAAACTTTCTTTAAAAGCTGCACATCATTTTCACTGAAATATTTGTACCCGTTTCCCAAAATTTCAGGGAAAACCAATCCTTGATTTGTATAGTATTCAATTGCTTTTTTGGTTAAATTGGTTGCTTTGCTTACTTCGTTAATTAACATTTTATCACCTCGAACCAATCATAAACTAAAACCCAAGGTGATAGTCAATAGGTTTTTATGAAGAAACCGGAATATGCTTTGTGGATTTATCCCTTGCCGGAACAGAGAAGGAGAAGCGCTTGTCGCTGCCGCTTACGTCTCCCATAAACCAGTTGCCGGAAAAGACCTCCTCAAAAAAACATTCCCAAACTTAAGCGCTGATTTTATAGATCAGGACGTAAGCGGTAATAGTATCGGATGATCTAAGTGTTGCTGGATTAGGAAATGTATTTACATTTCGAATAGTTACTCTATCACCCGCGTTAAGGTTTAGAGAAGTAGTACCGGTTATTGTCTGACCAGCGGAGTTAAAACGAGCGGTATTTACACCATTTACTGCTATCGCCCAATCCTGGGGGTTATTGTTTGTCGTATAAACTGAAAAAGTAATATTGTAAGTGCCATCCAAAGTT
Organism: uncultured bacterium; assembly: GCA_964572745.1. GTDB lineage: Bacteria > Fidelibacterota > Fidelibacteria > Fidelibacterales > Fidelibacteraceae > M50B103. Next base: position 800 of record CAZNFT010000103.1, on the reverse strand, counting down.
ATCCCTATGCTGTCCCTTCCAGCGGTATGGTTTATCCCATTTAAGGGACCATTATTGCTAAAATTCACCGGTGCACCTACAGCAACCGTCTCTGGACCTATTTGAAATACATACCCAAAGGACTCTGATCCAACCGCAATTCTCAGTGAAGTACCTGATGCTCCGGTACTGCCAGTATAACCCCGGGGCCCTCGGCGTCCTCGAGGTCCAGCCGGCCCTCTTAGTTTAGTTTTCTTTTTTAATTTTTTCGCCAATTAAATCACTTCCTTTTCTAAAGAAACCAAAATTAATTTAGTCTTACTTTCAGGTTATGTTGATACATAAAGAAATGATACTTGGCTTATTAAGCTAGCGGGTGGTTTTTATTTACATTTGTAAGGTGGGTTTCTCTGTTCAGGTCGGATGAACTATGATTACAAATATAGAATAACCCGTTAGGCTCCTATTTTATGCTAGGCGTTATTGTTCTATATGGCCGCAGATTAGGCGTAATTGTGGATATTAATAAAATATACGAGAAATAAAAACACCGAAGGCGTTAAACCTTCGATGTTTTTACAGCTTGATACTGGTGCCCGAAGTCGGGCATTATTACCGAGTACGATTTACCATCCCTCTGTACTGTTAAAAAACAGTTTGTTCGGTTACATCAGTTGTTAAAGCCTGCAAGGCTTTTTCAATAATCCGGCGCCGCAGTTGATATTCTTCTTGTTTCTGTAACTGGGGACTACCCAGTGGATGGGTGTGGCACGGGGACGGTCCTTTTGACACCCATCTTTCCTAAATGCTATACTAGGCGA
>CAZNFT010000102.1:0-3634 GCA_964572745.1 uncultured bacterium | reverse complement strand
TTTTACTTACTGGATGAAGAAAAGGAATAAATTAAAAGACGAATACTATAAAAGTGTCGATAAAAAAAAGAGAAAGATATGAAAAAACCTTTAAGCGATTTAAAAGTAAAATTCAATGATTTTATGCTTGAAAAACCCGGTACAGAAGAAAAAGCTTGGGGCATGATATTTGATTATTATCATTTTATTCTTACTTGTATGGAAAAAAACAATATTTCTAAAACTGCTCTTGCTTGAAAAACAGGAAAATCCAGATTTGCGATCATACAAATGTTTAATAAAACACCAAATTTTAACGATTAAAAAGATGGTTGAAATTGCAGATGCTGTCGGATTTGAGTTTTCATTGATCCCTGTTAAAGACAGTAAAAAAGACCGAATTTCCCGCAGTTCATCGCTTCCTGAAAATCCGCAGAAAATAAAAGCTCGAATGGAAGTAAACCAAGAAAGAAATGATGAACGATAATGGATAAATATCTTGTGCGAGGAATCATTAAACTCCTAAGCATGACTATAAACGCCAAGTTTTTTTAAATGTAGAATTGTTGAACTTATTAAAGTCGGCGGGGCTTGTTTTTATGTGTGGGAATTATTGCTGCAATATTGAATTGTTTCTTGTCGGATGAAGGCGGGTCTTAGGAGTTTATTTTCTTCTCAATTTCATCGGCTATTTTCACGGTTTGGCAACCGACTGATGCATTGACAAGATAATCTTCATTATTGCGGACAGCTAGAACAAAGGCAGTGAGCTCTTCCATCATGGCATCGGAGAATTCAAACTCAAGGACTTTGGTATTTTTTGTGGAGCTGAGTTTGCGGTTCATGAGATCAGCTTTAAAATCTGTTTTACCATCGGTGCAAAGGATTTCCCGTCGACGAATATCCTCGGCGCGTGAAGCGAAAAGTATGGCTTCGGAGCCATTGGAAAAGTTGATGATGGCGGTTGCTCTGTCTATCTTATCGCTATGCAGAATTTCGCCGCTTGCATGAATGGATTCTATAGAAAAAGGAATAAAATGTGTGATGAGGTCTATATCGTGAATCATGAGTTCTTTCACAATGGAAACATCCACGCCGTAATCGGGAATGAAAGGTCCTTGTCGGAAAGCCATCAATTTCTTGTGAGGAGAGGAAAGTTGTTTTTTTAGCTCTATCAAAACTGGATTATAACGCTCAATATGACCAATGCCCACGCGGACACCTTTTTGAGCTGCTAAATCGGCCAGTTCTTTAGACTGTTCGGGCGTCTCGGTGAAAGATTTCTCGACAAAGATATGTTTTCCTGCCGCCAAAGCCTTCTTGGCTATATCGTAATGGGCGCTAATGGGGACAACAATATCAAGAATATCGACCTTGGCAATGAGATCATCGAGAGCATAAGAAGTCAAGTCCTGCTCGTCCACAAGCTTTTGGGAGATATTTTTATCCTTGTCGTTAAAGCCTACGAACTCGATGTTTTCCATGGCTAGCCACTTACTAAGGTGCCTGGAGCCAAAACGACCCACTCCAACAATGCCGACTTTTAGAACTTGGTTTTTCATAAGGCTTAAAATAGGGAAATCTTGACGATTGGCAAAAGGATAAATGATAAATTGTAAGAGCAAGGTTTAGAAGGCAGAGACCAGAAATCAGGAATCAGGAATCAGGAATCATTAAAGGCAGGATGACAAAATTATGTCCTATTCTCGTTTTACTGTTTGCAATTTTGTGTGAGGTTTTCATTTATATTTCCTTGTTATTTAAGGCTTGAAAAGATAAATTCCCTCGATACAAAGAAAGGAAATCTATGAAAAAGAATAATGTAATGTTAATGATCCTGGATGGTTATGGTTTGAGCGATAGCAAAGAAAATAATGCTGCGCTTCAGGCCAACACTCCATTTTTAAATAAACTGAAAGCCGAAGAAGCTATGACCGCCCTGGATTGTCACGGTTTGGAAGTCGGACTTCCCGAGGGTGTGATGGGTAATTCCGAGGTCGGTCACCTAAATATTGGTGCCGGTCGTGTTGTGATGCAAGATCTTGTCCGTATTGACTTGGCACTAAAAGACGGCACTTGCGCTGATATACCTGAATACAAGGATCTGATCCAGCATGCTCTGGATAAGGATGTTCCGGTTCATTTAATGGGACTGATGTCCGATGCAGGCGTTCACTCAAATTATAATCACCTGATGCAAATTCTGCTTTCACTTAAGAAAGCCGGAGTAAAAGAAGCTTATGTCCATGCGCTCATGGATGGTCGCGATACGCCCCCCAACAGTGGAGCGGACTATCTTGAAAAGCTGATAAAATTTATGAATAAAAACGACTATGGCAAGCTCGCGACGGTTATTGGTCGCTACTATGCCATGGATAGAGATAAGCGCTGGGAACGTGTAGAAAGAGCCTACAACGCCCTTGTCCGTGGTGAAGGCCTTATCACACATGATGCCGTAGCAAAAGTTAAAGAATTTTATGCAAAAGGTATTACGGATGAGTTTATGGAAGCTATTATCGTGGAAGAGGGTGCTCGCATAAAAGATGGAGATGCGGTATTGACCTTCAATTTCCGCGCTGACCGTGTTCGCGAAATATCCATTGCTCTAAATGATGCATCTTTCAAAGAATTTGAGACTGAAGATCTGAACCTGCATTATGTAACCTTAACACAATATCAAGAAGATTTCCCTTACCCTGTTTTATTTAAGCCACAGAAAATGGATAAAATATTCGGCGAAGTTGTGTCTGATGCCGGATTGACTCAATTGCGTATTGCGGAAACTGAAAAATATGCCCACGTCACATATTTCTTTAACGGTGGCGAAGAAGAACAATATTCCGGTGAAGAGAGAATACTCGTTCCATCACCCAAAGTCGCGACTTATGATCTTCAGCCTGAGATGAGCGCTCCGGAAGTTACGGAAAAACTTCTAGAAGCCATCGAAGCCGATAAATTCAATGCTATTATCCTTAATTTTGCCAATGGCGATATGGTAGGTCATACCGGAATTTTATCCGCAGCCATTAAAGCACTTGAGTATTTAGATGGTGCCATTGAACGCATAGTAAAAGCATTTACCGCCAAAGGTGGCACTGTATTTATTACAGCCGATCATGGCAACTGTGAAACCATGTGGGATGAAAAAAATAATCAACCTCATACTCAACACACATTGAATAAAGTCCCCTTTATTGCGGTTACTCCTGATAACAGCATCAAATCCATGAGAGATGGCGGCAAACTCGCCGATATCGCTCCCACACTCCTGGAAGTCCTGGGCATAGAAAAACCAGAGGAAATGACGGGGGAGAGCCTGATCCTAAAGCGTGAGTGTTGAAAATATTGAAATCCGGATAATCTTTTCCCGACAGAAGTAGAGACGCAGCAGGCTGCGTCTTTTACAATGTTTTGGCAAAATCATTTCTTTCGTGAGATGTATAATGCGGAAAAACAACCCCGACGCATGGAGGGGCTTTCTTGAATATCGAACAAGGAATGTTGATATGTGATTTTCGAAGTTTTTGAATATTGAACGCGGAATAGCGATATACGATTTACGAAATCCCTAATAAAAGAAGGTGAGAAGGTGAGAAGGTGAGAAGGTAAGAAGGTAAGAAGGTCATCAGGATGATGCCTTGTCTCAACGAAACGC
>CAZNFT010000101.1:0-3857 GCA_964572745.1 uncultured bacterium | reverse complement strand
GCATAGAACAGAGTAAAGCTGTAAAGACGTGCTAAGGCGCGTCTCTGATTATCTGCTGATATGAACTGAAGCTTTAGCATATAATTCGTTTGTGCGAAAAAGAATATTGTGTTAAGTTATAATGAATAAAGGATTAATTAATAATAAAAACCTTTAGCGAGAATAACCATCTGTGAGTCTCGAATGTTCCTTAGATGATTCTGATAAGACTTAAAGTACTTTAAATAAATAGCCAAGGTATTTTTTTGAAAGCGGAAAATCATAAAAATAATAAGCATAAGGAAAAATTTAGTGAATGCGGTAAGCATCTAAACGATTCATATTTAAGGGCGATCTTTGATAAGAGCCCATTTCCTATTCTTGTGCTAAATTTAGATTCTGAAGCAATTATATATTGTAGCCATAGGGTTGGGGAAGTTTTTGGGAAGATACCGAAAACACGATCTGAGTTGTATCATCTTATTTATCCAGACAGTCAGTATCCTTCAGAAGTAAAAACGTCTTGGAAGTCTTTTTTGAAAACTGCCCAAAGATCAAATATAGCACTTAATATTGGAGAATACGATATACACTGTAAAAATGGAGATATAAAGATTTGTGAAATTTATATCCAATACCTGCCCGGTAAATTGGTCACAACTTTCCATGATATCAGTGAAAAGAAGAAAAATGAGCAATTAATCATTAATACTAAGGAAAAGTACCGTAAACTTGTAGAATCTTTGCCAAATATTGTATTTACTATTACCATAGACGGTGTTATCACATACATAAATACCAGAGGAGCTAACTATCTCAATTTTGATCAGAAAACATTGATCGGAAAAAATATCTATACGCTTATAAATAAAAAAGCCATAAAAGAACTATCAAAAAAGATGGAATTGTTTCTTTTAAAAAATAAACAAACAGCTAAAACAGAAGTTATCATAGAGCTTAATGGCAGAAATAGCATCATAGAAATTATTGCAACGCGAATTAATTACGACAATGTTGTTAAAGAAATATTGGTGCAAGCAACTGATGTCACAAAACGCAGGCAGGCAGAAAGAGCTGTAAAAGAAAATGAAAAAATATTTAGAACAATATTCGAAAATGCACCGGTATCAATTAATTCATTTGACTCAAATGGCAAGTGTTTACTTTGGAATAAAGAGTGTGAACGAATACTGGGTTTTACTAAAGAAGATTTAAATCGATCTGATGATCCTTTTGCTCTTTTTTATCCAGATGCTTTAATACGTGAAGAGGTGATAAGAACAGTGATTTCTGAGCCGGACAGGATATTTCGGGAGTGGAGTCCAGTTGCAAAAAATGGTAAAAAAATGACCATGTTATGGGCAAATTTCAGGATATCAGAAGAAAAGGTCATTAGTATTGGACATGACATAACAAAGCAAAAGCAAGCTCAAAAAAAACTGAAAGAAAATGAGGAAATGCTGCGTAATATTTATGAAAACAGTAGCAGTGTTTTTTATTCATATGGTACCAATGAAACTCTTAATTATGTTAGTCCAAGAATTAAAGATGTCCTGGGATATACTCAGGAAGAAGCCAAGGGTAATTGGATGAAACTGCTTTCAGACAATCCAATAAATAAAAATGGATATCAGGATATCCTGAAGTCTATAGAAACCGGTAAGCGACAAGAAACTTATGAATTTGAGTTGGTACATAAAAATGGCACAAAAGTATTGGTAGAAGCCCGGCAAGCACCGGTTATTAAAAATGGTAAGCTTATTTCAATTGTTGGTTCTTTTAATGATATTACCCTGCGAAAACAAAACGAGCAAGAATTACTGATCGCTAAAGAAAAAGCAGAGGAAAGCGACAAATTAAAATCGGCTTTTCTTTCGAATATCAGCCATGAGATTCGCACACCCATGAATGGAATTTTTGGGTTTACATCTTTATTGGAAAACGCAGATTTATCTAATGAAGCACGAGGTAAATATATTCAGATCATTAAAAAAAGCGGTGATCGTATGCTTGAAACAGTCAACGATTTAATTAATATTTCGAAAATAGAAACCGGGCAGGAAAAATTGAATTGTAGGGAAATAAATCCCTGTCTTTTAGTTGAAGAAGTTTTTGAATTTTTTAAACCATTAGCTGAAAGCAAGGGTCTGAAGTTTAGTTTTAATCATCATTGCGTAAACCAATGTGACCTGATTTTGTTGGATGCTAATAAATTAACTTCCATTGTAAATAACCTTATTAGAAATGCTATTAAATATACTGATACAGGTAGTATTATTATTAAGTCCAACAAAAACGACGAATACCTGACGATTAGCGTTAAGGATACAGGCCGTGGAATACCCAAGAACCGACATAATGTTATTTTTGACCGTTTTGTTCAAGCAGATATTCAAGATGAGGAGGCTCTACAAGGATCGGGCTTGGGTTTAAGCATAGTCAAGGCCTATACGGATATGATGGAAGGTAATATAAGCTTTGAATCCCGGGTGGGAGAAGGCTCGTGTTTTACTGTAAAAATTCCGATTAAGAACATTAAAAAAGAAACAATCAAGCCCCCCAAAGATGTTAATGCAAACCTAGATATAAAATTTAACAAGATATTGATTGCGGAGGACGATGAGATCAGTTACCGGTATCTCGCTATCGGTTTGGAACCCTATACAATACAAATTTTGCATGCGGCTAATGGAGAAGAAGCCGTTCAAACTGCAAAGGATAATCCAGACATTAGCTTAATATTAATGGATATCAAAATGCCGGTAATGGATGGACTGGAGGCAACGAAAAAAATCCGTCAATTCAACAAAACTGTTACTATCGTTAGCCAAACAGCATATGCCATGTCCGAGGATAAAACAAAAAGCCTCGAAGCAGGCTGTAATGCCTATATCAGCAAACCTATTGATATTAACCGCTTACTAACAATGCTTGATCAGCTTAGATAGAGGCAAAACAAACCTGATAAGCGTTTTCTTAATTGTCTAAGAAGATTTAAGTAGTGTTACAGATTATCATTTTTTTTCTAAAATAACACAGGACTAAACGTCCACTTACGCGTAAAGCTTACACCCTAGATCTAGAATCCAGAATCCAGAATCCAGATTTCAGATTATTTAATCATGAATCAGGACTCAGGAATCATAAATCCGGTTTCCGGCCGGATACGACGACGGCGTTTATGATGGATTTGCAGAAGCATATGAGGGTGGTATAAAAATCTTGTTTCATGACCTTAACATGGTTTTTTAGAGTTTTAAATGGAGACGCGCCTTAGCGCGTCTGTACAATTAATCAGGGTTATGAATCGCGAAATGCCATGCCACTTTGCTCTTCGAGCTTTGAAAGACAAGTGGCATTTCGCGCATAGAACAGAGTAAACCTGTAAAGACGTGCTAAGGCGCGTCTCTGATTATCATTTTTTTTCTGAAATAACAAAGGGCTGAACATCCACCTATGCCTAAAGCTTACACCTAGGATATAGAGTCCAGATTTCAGAATCCAGATTTCAGATTATTTAATCATGAATCATAAATCAGGACTCAGAAATCATAAATCCGGACTCAGAAATCATAAATCCGGTTTCCGGCCGGATACGACGACGGCGTTTATGATGGATTTGCAGAAGCATATGAGGGTGGTATAAAAATCTTGTTTCATGACCTTAACATGGTTTTTTAGAGTTTTAAATGGAGACGCGCCTTAGCGCGTCTGTACAATTAATCAGGGTTATGAATCGCGAAATGCCATGCCACTTTGCTCTTCGAGCTTTGAAAGACAAGTGGCATTTCGCGCATAGAACAGAGTAAACCTGTAAAGACGTGCTAAGGCGCGTCTCTGATTATCTGTTTTTTTCTGAAATAACAAAGGGCTGAACG
>CAZNFT010000100.1:0-3880 GCA_964572745.1 uncultured bacterium | reverse complement strand
TCGATGCTAAGATCAGATCTTTATATATGGATACAGGTTATCTTTATGCTTCCGTTACTCCGGAAATTACACCGGTAGGTGAGGATTCTTTGGATGTTCTGATCAAAATAAATGAAAATCATAAGGTATTTGTCCGTAGGATTAAATTTACCGGCAATACAAGAACCCGCGAATATGTGATGCGTCGTGAATTAAAAATCATGCCGGGTGATGTGTTTAACCGTGAAAAGTTAATGCGCTCTCAAAGAGAGATCTTTATGCTTAATTATTTTGCGGATGTAGTTCCTGATGTGCTTCCTGTAGATGACGAAAATATTGATCTTGAGATCAGCGTTGAAGAAAAATCATCAGACAGAGCAAACGCTTCCATTGGCTATAGTGAATATGATGGTCTGACCGGATCAGTTGGGATTGATATCAATAATCTCGGAGGACGAGGACAGCGCTTATCGGTTTCTTATCAAAAAAGTCGGGGCACCGATTATGTTAGTCTTGGTTTTACAGAACCGTGGTTAATGGGGCGTCCGAACACGGTGGGTTTGAATCTTTATTATTCAAAACGTGAAGCAGTTAAAGATAGTTATTATTACAGATATGAGTACTACGATCGTGAAACCGTGGGTGTAACCGGAAGTTTTGGTCGTCGTTTCCGCTGGCCGGATTCCTATTTTAGTGGTTCATGGGGACTGACATTTTCATACAAACATTTTTATAATATCCAGAACATGCCTTATTTCTTGCAATATAACCCCTCAGGCATTCAGGAATTGATGGCTAACAGTCTTACACAGGTCATTACGCGCGATAGTCGTGATAAGCCTGAATTCCCGACTCAGGGTTCAAAACTGATGTGGAAAGCTAAACTTTCCGGCGGTATTTTTGGCGGAAAAGAAGAATACGTAAAAAACCAGATTACTTTTGATACATTTACACCCATTGTTGATAAATTGGTATTCTATCAGAATTTCAACATGGGTCTTGTGATACCCTATGGTAAGCACGGCGTGATACCTTATGAAGAGCTTTTTCACCTTGGTGGTGCCAACGCAATGAGTTATATTACTCCATTGCGTGGCTATACAGATGGAAGTATTGCTCCTCCTAATTCCTCATACGAATCGGGTAACGCACTATTGAAATATAGTTGTGAATTACGTTTCCTAATTTCACCCAATCCTACGCTTTACATCCTTGCCTTTGCTGAGGCCGGAAGAATTTGGGATGATCTGGGTGACATTAAGATCCCGGAAATGGCCCGATCGGCTGGTGTAGGCGCCAGAGTTTATATGCCGATGATGGGTATGTTGGGTGTTGATTTTGGTTATGGTTTTGATGAGCTGTCCTATTATAATAGTACAGGCAAACAAGTTTATAAATCACCGGGCTGGGAAACACATTTTGTTTTCGGAATGCCCCTTTAATTAAGAAGGAGATATTTGTGAAAAACTGGACGAAACTACTGGTTTTATTAACGATCACACTGAGTGTTGTGTTTGCTGCCGATGCATTAAAAATCGGCTATGTTTATTCGGAAAAAATTATGATCGAATACCAAGAAGCTGTAGATGCCATGAAAAAACTAGAAGCAGAAGCACTTGAACTACAAAAAGTATATGAAGAGATCCAGACTGATTATCAAAGACTCATTGAAGATTATGAAAAAAGAAAATTAGTGAGTTCAGAAGCATGGAAAAAACAGAAACAGAATGAAATTATTTCTAAAGAACAGCAATTACAAAATTATCAGTTAGAAAATTTTGGTCAAAATGGAACTATTTATCAAAAAGAAGAAGCATATCTTGCACCCGTTCTTGAAAAGATCAATGAAACATTGAAACGCGTTGGTGAGAAACAAGGTTATAGCTATATCATTGATGCTTCAAAGGGTACCATTGTTTATGCTGATGAAGCTTTAGACATTACTGATCTGGTCTTGGAAGAACTCAAAAAATCCAAATAAAGCAAAACAATCATAAACCGACTAAAATGAAAACTTGCTCATTTTGTCGGTTTTTTCATTTGTGTGAAATATGAAAAAAGTCCTGATATTATTTTTTCTTTTCTCTTTTTTTATTTCGACTCCCTTGAGAGCTGAAGCAGAAGATGTAAAGGTAATGTTGCGGGGCTTTTCGCGTTTATATCCCGCAATGGAGCATGTCCATACAAACTTACATCCGGGCATTGCTTTGACAAGTAGAGGAGAAGTTTTCCCCTTGTTAGCCACAAATATTTCTTTAGCTGACACATACTTTCTGGAAGCATGTCTGGGAGCTGCAAAGGTGAATAATATCGATGGTGGATTAGCGCAATATTCTATAGGGCTTGGTCACTATGATTCAATTAAAAAGATGGAAAATCTTTACTATTCATTTGCCCTATCTCTAAGAAATTTTAATTCCACCTATATAAATAGTTCTGCTTTAGTATTTGAAGCCTTGCTGGAACAAAAAGTCGATCAGTTATATGTAGGGATTGGCCTTGATCTGATTTCCCAGGATTACAAGATCCGTTCGGGCGGCGAGTATTCTGAAGACAAAGACAGAATCTATCATCCGGCTTTGATCGTTCATCTAAGAACGCGTTTTTTAAATCTCAGAGCAGCTGGTGTGCCAGGGGGTGTTAATCTTAATCTTTCGGCGAATTTAAATATGGAGAAAAAATGAGATCAGTCGCACTTTTAGGATCCACGGGATCTATAGGCAAGAATACTTTGCAGATCGTTTCAGAGCATCCTGACTCTTTTTCAATAAGTGTGCTGACTGCCAATACACAAGTAGAATTACTAATAGAACAGGCAATTAAATTTAAACCAAGATCAGTCTGCATTGTTGATGATTCATTTTATACAAAACTTAAACAGGCTCTGAGTCCTTATCATATTGAATGCTTTTCGGGTATGGATGCTTTGGTAGATCTAGTTAGAGAAGCTGACTACGATGTATTGTTAAATGCAATTGTAGGTGCAGCGGGTATGCAAAGTACCATAGAAGCCGTAAGATCAGGACGAGATGTGGCTCTTAGCAATAAAGAGAGCCTTGTCATGGCCGGCGAACTGATCAATTCCATTTGTGCTGAAACCGGAGCAAAATTATTCCCTGTTGATAGCGAACACTCAGCCATATGGCAATGTTTAGTTGGCGAAGACCCTGCAGATATAGATAAGTTGATCTTAACCGGATCGGGTGGCCCCTTTTTAAAGCGAGATCTTAGGACCTTTTCAGAAATAACTGTGGCAGAGGCTCTGAAACATCCAAATTGGTCCATGGGAAAAAAGATCACCATCGATTCGGCGACAATGTTCAATAAATGTTTAGAATTAATTGAAGCGGTTCATTTGTTTCATCTTGATGAGTCGAAAATTGATATACTTATTCATCCGGAATCCATTATTCACTCCATGGTACAATTTAAGGATGGATCCGTAAAAGCTCAATTAGGTGTTCCTGATATGAAGGTGCCAATTCAGTATGCATTATCGTATCCACGACATTTAAAAAGTAAATGGCCAAAGCTCGATTTGGCAGAGATTGGCACATTACATTTTGAAAACCCCAATCAGGTAAAATTTCCTTCCCTGAGAATAGCTCGTGAGGTCTTGAGAAAAGGTGGAACTTATCCGGCTGTTTTAAACATGGCAAATGAAAGAGCTGTCGCAAAATTTCTTGCAGAAAAGATATCTTTTACAGGAATATTTAAAGAAGTTGAAGCTGCTTTAGAAAGTCATTCAGGACTTGACCCCATGTCTGTGGATGATTTGCTAACAATTATAAGGGATGAATAACTACATTTTTCTTTTTTTGCAAAAACATTTAATAATTATTTCAATTTCCAAGACTTTTCTTTATATTTTACCCTAACAATAAATAGGGATGTTATGAAT
>CAZNFT010000099.1:0-4100 GCA_964572745.1 uncultured bacterium | reverse complement strand
TGCCTGTTTTTACAAATTACTTTCAGTTGCACTTACTTGTTGAATTCAGGTTTTATTATAAAAATTATTTTACTGATTGTTTAAATTGAGTAATTAGAGATCTCTCGGTATAGCTTGTCCCGATGCAAAACCCAAATCGATAACAGCTTTTATACTTCCGTCTCCCTACTAGTTACTTTCTTGCTTCTTTCATTTTAGATGCCTAAGTTTCTTTCTTGTAAATATGAGGGAATATGAGAAATAAAATAGTTGAAATTCTTCAAGATGCCGGAGAAATTATATCGAGCCGAATACATACCACGAAACAAATTGATAGTAAATCTACCAATATAGATCTTGTCACAGAAGTTGACCGCCAGGTGGAGCTCTTTCTCAAGGAAAAACTGAGTACATTACTCCCGGGCAGTGAGTTTTTATCCGAAGAAACCGATAGCGAATTAAAAGAAGCAGAAAAACTCTGGGTCATGGATCCTATTGATGGCACACTTAATTTTGTCCACGGCTTTCCCATTCTTTGTATCTCACTTGCTCTGCACGAAGATGGAATTCCCACTCAAGCTTACGTTTATAATCCCATGATCAATTATTTGTTCGAAGCGCAAAAAGGTCAAGGAACTAAGTGGAATGGACAAAGCGTTTCTGTTTCCAAAAATACAAAATTCCAAGACTGCCTCTTGTCCACGGGCTTTCCCTATGATTATCTGACTACTTCGGAAAACAATCTGAACTACTTTGATCATTTTAACAGACTCACGCAAGGTGTTCGTCGTCCCGGCTCTGCGGCTTTGGACATGGCTTTTACAGCAGCCGGCACTTTCGATGGTTTTTGGGAATGGCATCTCAAGCCTTGGGATGTGGCAGCAGGTATTTTACTTGTACAGGAAGCCGGTGGAATTGTGACGAACTATCAGGGCAAAACCTTTAAGTTTACCGATAATAACATTGTTGCAGCAAATCCTGTTATTCATGCACTTATGCTAAAAGAATTAGAATTCTTAAGAAAAAAAATGATATAAATAACAATAAGGCTTTATAAAAACATGGACTTTTTAAGTAATGATAAATTAACAATTGTGGGCGCGGCTGGAATGATAGGTTCCAATATGGCACAAGCAGCCGCCATGATGCGTTTAACCCCAAATATCTGTCTATACGATCCTTTCGCAGAGGGCTTAGAAGGTGTGGTAGAAGATTTACGTCACTGTGGTTTTGAGGGCGTCAACTTTACATTTTCCAGTGATGTACAAAAAGCTTTCACCAATAGTATATACATGGTCTCCTCAGGCGGTGCACCGCGTAAAGAAGGTATGACAAGAGAAGATCTCTTAAAGGGTAATGGTAAAATAGCCGCCCAACTTGGTAAAGATATAAAGTCCTATTGCCCTGACCTGAAACATCTGACAGTTATTTTCAATCCTGCAGATATCACCGGCATTATTGCTCTCATCTATTCAGGTCTTAAACCATCGCAAGTAACAACTTTGGCCGCACTTGATAGTATTCGTCTGCAAAGTGAGCTGGCAAAATATTTTAATCTCCCACAAAGTAAAGTAACAAACACACGCACTTATGGTGGCCATGGTGAAGAAATGGCCGTATTTGCCTCTACAGCCAAGATAGATGGTAAACCCTTGATCGAGCTCATTGGAACAGACGCACTTAGTATGGAAGAATGGAAAAAATTGAAAGAACGCGTCATTCAGTGTGGCAGTTGTATCATCCGCTTGCGTGGGCGTTCATCATTCCAGAGTCCCGCATATACCTCTATTGAAATGATCCGAGCTGCCATGGGCGGAGAATCCTTCCGCTGGCCTTCCGGATGCTATGTGAACAATCATGAATTCAAACATATTATGATGGCCATGGAAACCACACTCGATAAAAATGGTGTTTCCTATGCAAATATAAAAGGTGTAAAAACCGAGATCGCCCGCCTCTGGGAAAGCTATGATCATCTGCTTGAGCTACGTGATAAAGTGATAGCCATGAGCATCATTCCCAACACAGATCAGTGGAATAAAATAAACCCAAACTTGTAATTAAAAAAACAGGTGCGATTTTGACAAAAGATCAAAACAAAGCTTGTAATTTTAACAAGAATGCTCTTCTCGCAGGAATTCTGCAATTTACGCCCTTATCTTATAAAAATTAGAAAAATTGAGGACATGATCATGAAAAAATTTATCACTCTGCTTTGTATTTGTGGACTTGTTTTTGCAGAAAGCGATCTCATTTTTAAAGAAAAATATGTCGATCCCGTTCATGCTGCGATCAGAGATATTCGACATGAAAAAATCGCTAATGCAAATGCAAAAACAGAGGCAATTCTTTCAGACAGTTATCAACGCGATAATAGAAGTATGTATGCCTCCATTGAAGGAATAGACTTCCCTCTCAACAATGACGACTTCACAAGCTATTTCCATTTTCCACCCAAACATCAGGGACTAACATCATCTTGCTGGGCTCATGCAGGCATATCATTTATCGAATCCGAAACGGCGCGCAATTTTGACAAGAAAATAAAATTATCTCTTATGTTCATTGTCTATTACGATTATCTTGATAAAGCAGAATACTTTATCAAAACACGCGGTGCTGCGAGCTTACGCGGAGGATCTCAAGTATCCAGTGTATTTAATGTTGCAGAAAAATATGGACTTATGCCCGAAAAAAACTATTCCGGAAATCCTACTGAGATGGGCGATGATCTTGGTCCCATGCACGATGAATTGGAAGCCTATCTGGATTTTATTAAAGCCAATGATTTTTGGGACGAAAGCACAAATCTAAAAACAGTCCGCGCAATTTTAGATAAGCATTTAGGCAAAATCCCTGATGTTTTTACTTATCAGAGTAAAAAATATACTCCTGATTCTTTTTACAAGAAAGTCCTGAAATTCAAGCCTAAAAAATATACGCCCCTGCAATCTACTCTCTCGTTTACTTTTGGAGAAAAACATGAATTCCCCTTTCCCGATCATTGGTCGAAGGGAAAAGACTTCTTGAATTTACCTTTAGAAAACTTTTATAAGAGCATTGTTAATACTATCAAGGCAGGTATTACAGTTCCCATTGCCGGAGATATCAGCGAAGCCGGTTATAATCGCTATACAGGTATTGCATTTATTCCTAAAGCAGATATAGCCCTAGAAGATATAGATCAGGATTCACGGGAATATCGCATCTATAATGGAACGACCGGCGATGATCATGCCCTTCTTATTGTTGCTTATACTGAGATAAATGGTGTTGATTGGTTTTTAATCAAAGATTCGGCAAGAATGGCATGGCAAAGCACACATCCCGGCTATTATTATTATCGCGGAGATTATATTAAACTTAAAATGTTGAATGCGATAGTGCCAACCCAGCTTATTGAAAAATAAACTTATTTAAATTTTACGGCAGTCCCATAAGCCATAACCTCGGCAGCACCTTGCATGACTGTGGCTGAAGCATAACGGATATTGATAACAGCATCTGCATTCAATTCCTCAGCTTCAGCGACCATGCGTTTTGTAGCAAGCGCTCTGGCATTATTCATCATATCATTGTATGCGACCAATTCTCCGCCAACGATTGTTTTGAAGGCCTGGGTGATATCGCGTCCAATATTTTTAGACTGAATGGTACTGCCCTTTACTATACCCAGCATTTCAAATTCTTTTCCCGAAATATAATCAGTATTGACTAAGATCATCTTCTTCTCCCTTTTTAATTTCTTTTATTCTTTCTATCAGAACATAAATACCTACTCCAACAAAAGCCAAAGGCAACAAAGCTCCAAAATACTTTATAATAGAAGGAATATCAGGTACTTTCGAAATAATACAGACAAAGACCAAATAATAAGCAACAACAAAAACAGTGATCACAATAGGCGCTAGCATCTTATTAAAATGACTCTTTTTATTCTCAGGCATAGGAAACTCACTTTGTTTTACAAAGGAATTTACGGAGGAAAATGAGAAAAATGAATAATTATTTTTTATAAAGATTGAGCTTAAGAATAAGGTTGAGGTTGGGGTAAAGGTTAAGAAGCTAAGAAGCTGAGAAGCTTAGTCAATATTTTGTGCAAGGGCTAATTATGCTTTTGA
>CAZNFT010000098.1:0-4212 GCA_964572745.1 uncultured bacterium | reverse complement strand
ACTCATAATCCGTTTGTCCAAGGTTCAAGTCCTTGAGGGGCTACAAAAATACGCCCTTGTAAACACATAGTTTATAAGGGCTTTTCTCTTAGTTGGATATTATTGAAATTCACCTTTATTTATGCACTTGGTTTAAGTAGTAAGTGCAACAGAAGCTGATTTATAAAAACAAGCAAACTATCTTAAAATATAAGTTATTTTTAGTATAAAAATTAAAGGTGCACAATTAAAAACTTAGATATAGCTTAGCTGTGCGCGCTCCAGAAATTCTTGCCTGAGCTCCGAATTTATTGTATTATAATATGTTATCTTAGTTTTGAACTCAAAATTATAGGTGAATGATGCAAGTTAAAGGTAAAACATTCGTAGTGACCGGCGGAGGTAGTGGGATTGGACGTGAAATGGTACTATTGCTCCTGGGTAAAGGGGCAAAGGTCGCCATGCTAGATATTCATGAGGATACCATGAAAGAGACCCGTGAACTCGCCGGGGAACTGGGCAAAAACACATCCCTGCATGTTATTAATATTGCAGATAAGATAGTTGTGGAAGCCTTGCCGGAACAAGTGATCGCAAAACACGGACAAGTGGATGGGATTATCAATAATGCGGGTATTATTCAGCCTTTTGTCCGGGTGAACGATCTTGATTATGATGCCATTGATCGGGTGATGAAGGTTAATTTTTACGGAACACTGTATATGGTGAAAAGCTTTTTGCCTTTTCTACTGAAACGGCCGGAGGCGCATATTGTGAACGTATCAAGCATGGGTGGATTTATACCGGTGCCGGGGCAAAGCATTTACGGCGCATCCAAGGCAGCGGTAAAATTGCTGACGGAGGGACTATCATCTGAACTGGTGGATACCAAGGTGCATGTGACTGTGGCTTTTCCGGGTGCAGTGTCAACAAACATTACTGACAATTCAGGCCTAAAAATTATTCCTAAGATGGAAGAAAAAGGTAAAAGTTCCAAGATTAAGAGCCTTCCAGCATCGGAGGCGGCCCGTATTATCATTGAAGCAATGGAAAAGAATAAAGTGCGCGTATTCGTTGGTAATGATTCAAAAACCTTAAACCTATTTTATAGCTTGAGTCCCGGTTTTGCGACCAATTTGATAGCCAAGAATATGAAGTCGCTTTTAAAGTAAGACGCAAGGGCTAAAGACGAAGATTTCTGCAAAAAACACCGCTTTTTGCGCTTGATCTTCCACGGGAAACTGTAGAGACGCAGCCTGCTGCGTCTCTCTTATTTATGGTTAAAGATATACCCCTTCTTTTCTTTGCTTGACCCAAGAAAATTCCAAAGGGAACTCTTTGAGAGAAGCAAAAGAAAATTCCCGATGCTTTGGGAGGAAGAAGGGTCGCCGCAAGGCGTCCATTGAATATTTTCCCAGTAATATAATATTTCTTTAAAGTTCTAATATTTATAGGTGTGTAATACTTCCAAGTGCTAAATAATTGTGATCCGGGATCAAGTCCGGGATCACAATTTTCCTTGTTATATTCTTGTGAGGTATTTCTTCCTCATTTCTGATAAGCCTTATCTAAGAGCTCATCAATTTTAACAAATTCATATCCTTTGTCACTAAGCTCATTCATCAATTCGTCTAATTCATGATAGAACTTTTCTGTTCTTTTTTGATCACTTCCAATATGTATGAGCAGAATAAATCCATTCATGCCATTGTTTTCTTCATAGCTCACAATGGACTGATAGATCTCGTCGTTTCCGTGGTAGCGATCTCCCATATCCGGTGTTGTATAATCGGCGTTCGAAAGAGTGCCCGGTGTAAAGTTAAAGAGTGTAATTCCTTCTTGGTAAGCCCAGAGTGTGATATCTTTATTGTACCATTCATAAGGTGGAATAAAGTATGTGGCCCGGTCTTTTGTTATGCCGTATTTTTCCATCTCGACATAATTTGCTTCAAGGTCGGACTTAAACTCTTCTTCACTTACATTAAGTGTCCTGTTTTTATCCCATTTATTATAAAGGAGGTGTTTGTCGCTATGTGCACCCATATAATGTCCATCAGCTACAAGTTGTTTTATAAAAGCCTTAAATTTTGTGTTTCTATAAAAATCGCCTGTAAAAAAGAAGGAGGCTTTTACATCGTGAGCTTTAAGAGTATCAGCAATGATTTGCCCGCCGTCGCCTTGGTCGTGACCGGTAAAAACAAGTGCGATATGTTTTTCTTTTTGTGGTCCACGGATAACAGCACCTTGATCATCAACTGTATTCTTGCTCAATGGATCAGCATTATCTAAAGAGGCCAGGTAGTAAACTAAACAAGCGGTCCCATCCATTGTAGGCTCATTGGTGCTGTAATCGCCGACATCATCGTGATAGACGGCTACATCGCTCTGGAATTCAGCATATTCGTCTTCATCATGTAGTTGCAAACCGAGCAGACTAGCAAAAATACTGCCGTAAACAGGACCATCGATCAGTCCACCGGGAATGGTCATATCATATAAGTGAGTTAAGGATGAATGAGGATCACTGGGATTATCTGCATGTACCGGGAAGCCCACGATCATGCTCGTTCCCCAAATATTGCAACCGAATAACCAGTCACGCAATGCCGCTTCCATTTCGTCATAAGTATCATCATCTGAGAGTTTTTTATAAAGAGAAAGCTGTGACAAGGTAGCGGTGACAAAATTATTTGAGCACCAAATAAATGGAACACCAAATAGGAAAGGATTATCTTTACCGCGCTGGTAGATCCTTTCGAGTCCTTCTTTATATAGAGCGGTCAATTTATCTTTTTCATGAAAACCATTCGCTGAGGCAGCGGCATAGTGACCTGCATTAAAGAATGGGTACCATTGGTAATGTCGAGCCGTATCAGCTCCCATCCAAGGTGTTACAGGCTCCATGTCGGCATATTTTACAACTTCATTTCTAAAATATCTGCGACCACTCATGCGATAGATCTCTGCAGCTGCTAATTCCATATCATCAGCCCAATTGTCCTCTTCGTAAAAGTATGGGGCGCCGCCCGGAGCGGTTTGACAAGCACCCGGGTATTTCTTGCCATAGGCATAGGCAAATTGAGCACGATCTTTCAGTGTCTCGGCATAATCAGGATAAAACTCCTTTAGAAGATCTGAACCGGCTGCAAAAGCTGAGGCAAATTTACCTGCTGTAGAAGCAGTGCCTGTCGCACGATTTTTGTGCTCGAATAAGCCCTGTATTTCACCTGTACAAAAATATACGGGGCGACCTTCCCATTCATCGTGATATTTTGTGCTGTCTTCTGTGGGGAGTCGATAGCCCGAGTGATCTCTATCGTCGGCTATTTGGTTAAAGAAACGCTCAGGAGCGGGGTTCATACGACACAACCAATCCATACCCCATTTAACCTCGTCAATAACATCGGGAATACCATTTGCTCCGGGCAATCCCTTGGCATCATAAGCATCGGCGAAAGCTTCGGGATGCTCGCGGTAGGCAAGAAGCATTTGGTAAACTGCATTTGCCGATGTAGCTGTGTATTGAAGATAATCACTGGCATCATGCCAACCGCCGTGGACGTCAATATATTCACCTTCTCGGCCTTTTTCGTAGACGATAAAGCCGTCATCGGTATGACAGCTGTCATTTAAATAAGGATTAAATCCACAACGCTGCTGACGCATATATCGCAATAGAAAATCAGCTGCACCTTCATAAACATCATCGGCTATTGTAAAAGCTGGTGATATAACATCATTGGCTTGAATATAATATCTGCCTTCTTTTGTAAAATCGCTTAAATTGAATCTAAAAGTCTGGGCAAAAGGACCATAGGCACCTATAGAATCAATGTTATTACTCTCAAAAACCACGTCATGAGTATTAGCATCAACAAGCTGAAAAGCTTTAGGAGAACTGTGAATATCTTTTGAGCAAAATACCGGAACTTTCACTGATTCAGTAAGATAGCCTAATTGATTAACCCTTATCCAAGAGTTTTTAACCTTAAGCACGTTTTTTTGCTTTTTCAATAATTGGCAAGAACTTAAGATCAAGCTTAGTCCCAAGATTAAGATGATGCTTGCTTTTAAAGCCTTGTTTTGTTTCATTTGCTATCCTTTATGTTTTTCTCTCTTACTTATTAGTCAATTATCGGTATTTTATTTTTTCTTTTCTTTCAATTCAGTCTGACCGGTGTTAAAGAATTGATTGCAGATTGATGAATGTCAATCTCAGATTTCCAATCGATC
>CAZNFT010000097.1:0-4353 GCA_964572745.1 uncultured bacterium | reverse complement strand
GGACTTATTGTTTAAATATAGGCACTTTTGTAAGCCAAGAATTCCAGCTTTGCCTTATTAGGATAATAATCTAAAGCATATTACCAAGAAATTAAGGTAAAAAATAAGCAGTAAAGACCTTAAAATCTAATATGAAATTTTTAAGCTTCTATTTAATCTTTTTTTAGATCATTATAGAAATTTGCTATACTGATCTGCATATAGGGTATAATCCAGAGGAAGCCAATTCCTAAAGAAAGGATACCTAATAAGATCCAACCCAAGAATCTCAGATGTAAACAGAATAGTTTTCCTTTATTGCCATTCATCATTTCTTTGCTTTTGTGAATGGCTTCACTGCCGGTAATAGAGGGATCGTCAGCTAATATGTATAAGCTCATTGAATAAGAAAAGGAGGCAATAATGCCGGGTACTATTAAGAGTAGTGTCCATAAAAAAGTATAGAGAGCTACCAGCAGATAAGTTACTAGTGAGGGTCCAAAATGATCAAAGCCATGAAATAATTGTCCAAACCTTGCCTCTTTGCCTCTTGAAATAGACAGAGAAAAGAGAATAAGTCCTAAAGTGAGCGGACCGGCAATTATCAATGAAACAATAGGTCCTGCAGCAGGGATCATTTGAACGATAGAAAGGATTACAAAATATACTACACAAGTTCCAATGGCTAATCCCCATTTGTTTTTTAGGGAGTTCCTTGCCATTTGCATCAAAACAGCATTTTCAGTTTTCATTATTGCTCCTATTTTTTAAAATACTTTTAAGATCATTGAGTTATATTTCAATATTTTTACATTGCTCTTCTTAGATTTTTGTTCTTTCCATTTTTTGTTATTCTAATTGTAATAAACTAATACAATTAGCTCATATTTGCAAGAAATTCAAGGTGATCAATTGAAAGTTAATATGTTTAAATAATCTTAGCAGAAGCAAATTGTTTAATTAAGCTTTAAAAATCAATATCATTTTTCGAAAAAAATGGACATTGGTTTGATTTTTAGATTGGAAATGATATATTTAACAAGAAGAGCAAATATTTTTTATTTAAATCTAAGAGAGATATGGTATTATGAGCCCCATGCCGATCAATGAGATGCTTAATGCTTCATCACTTCTGATATCATTGCTTTTCATTATTATTTTTATTTTTTTCGGGCGCTTGGAATATAAAGTTCGTATTTTAATGATCCTTGGATTTAGCCTTATTGCTCTTTCTGTTTTATATGATATTTTTCTTAGCTATAAGTTTTATATGGCAGTGATCTGGATCTTTCCTTTTGTTATGGTGAGCTATTTCCTTTTTTATCCACTTTTCTATCATTACATATTAAATTTTTTCAATGAGGGTAAAAAATTGATCTTGGAGAAGAAAAAATTTCTTTTTTCAGCTCTGATGGCTATCTTAATTTTAGTTTTTTATCTTCCTGCAGGGTTAAATCAAAAGATGGTTTTTGTACAAGAGCCAAGGCTTATTGATTTTTCGATTAATCCTTCATTGAGTGCTTTCAATTTTCTGGTATTTTTCTTTTACTATTTTCAAGCACTTTGGTTTATTTTTCAATTTTGGAAACTCTATAAAATAAATAAAAAACAATATTTCGATGCTTCTTCCCGCTATGTTCCAAAGTGGTTATTTTTGACACTATGTACATGTTTGATCTATGAACTATTTTTATCAATATTCCTGATTATTACTCCCTCTCTTAGTTCGCCATGGCCTCAGCTTGTTTTACTTTTTATTATTATTTTCATCGGTTTGTTAGGCTTATATCATGATAATATTGTTTTGATGTTAAAAATGGAAAAGATGGCCAATAACTTGCCTTTGTCTAATTTCAAGAAAAATAATAAGGTAAATGTATTTAATTCAGTCAGGGAAGAAGAGTTGCGCAAAACTCTCGATGAACTGATGATTGAAGAGCAGCTTTTCCGAAACCCCGGACTTAAACTTGAACATTTAGCTAAACGCTTGCATATTCCCAAACAGCAGTTCTCGGCATTTATTAACCAATCTTATAAGATGAATTTTACTCAATTGGTCAATAAATATCGAATAGAATATGCTAAATTGGTACTTCGCTCTTCTTCACAAGAAAATTCACTGGAACGGCTCTACCCTGATTTTGGTTTTTATAGTCGCTCGACCTTTAATAGGGTATTTAAGGACAGGACCAACCAGTCCCCTGCTGAATTTCGCCAAAAGATTAAAAACTGAGCTTTCCTAAAATATATTTTGATAAAGTACACGACTTTTTTCCTCTATTGATTATTATTAATTTTCATTGAGCTACAAATAGACCAAAGGAGATTTATTATGAAAAAATACGTGATATTTATAGTAGCATTGTTATTGTGTGGTGTACTTTTCGCAGTGGAATTTGAACATGCTTATGGTTATTACAGTTGTTTTGATGATATTCGTCGGAATGAACGAGGCTTTGAAGCCATTCCCACTTTAGATGATGCTTATGCGGTTGTAGGATATACCACCACTCTGGAAGGTGATCGTGATGTTATTTTAGTAAAAACAGATGAAAAAGGCGACACTCTGTGGACTCGATGCTATGGTGGCGAATATGATGATTTTGGTCGCTCCATCAAGCAGCTTAGTGATGGTAGTTATGTGATCCTGGCAAATTCGAAAAGTTTTGGTGCAGGTAATAGTGTTAATTGGTGGACCATTCGCGTTGGGGCGACAGGTGATATAATCTGGCAACATAACACCGGAAATGAGGGTACTGACACACCAGCTCGAGTTTTGGTATCGTCAACAGATGCAATCTATGTAGCAGGAACCTATTATGGCGGCGCAAAAACCACGCTGAAAACTTATGATGGCTATCTGGAAAAGCTGAATACAGCTACCGGCGAGAGGGAGTGGGTGGAATCCATTCATTATGGAACTCATGAATATATTAATAATGCTGCTTTAAGTGCTAATGGTGATATTTTACTGATCGGTCATATGAATGACATGGACAGTGAAAATTTGCCTACCACCTTTGTTGTGCGGGTAAGTCCTGCCGGTGACAGACGCTGGCTGACAAAATACTCCAACGAACGAGCGAATCATGGTTATGGTATTACCGAGCTTCCCAATGGAGAACTTATAACGGTCTCGTCGATTGATCTTTTTTGGAGCGGTTGTGGCACTAAACAAAAAGGTCATTTCAAACGCCTTTCTTCCACAGGTGTGGAGCTACATAGTGCCAATTTTAATAGCTGCGGTGAATATATTCCTCGCGATGTTATAGCTGTTTCTGAAGAGGAATTTGTCGTGGCAGGCTATGGCGGTCGCGTTGGTAACGGAGGTTCGCAGACATCTATTTTAGCGAAATATGATACGACTATGACAGAGTTATGGATTCGCGCTTTTGGTGGAAAGACACACACGAATGGTTTTTATTCTGTGTTTCAGGCAGAGGACGGCGGATTTATTGCCGGCGGTTATCTTACGATGAAGCACACTGTTGGTACCACGTCCTATTATGATGAGCAGCTTAGCATTCTTAAGACAGACGCCGATGGAAAAGCGGATCAGTTTTATGTTTCAAAAGACACTATTGATTTTGGGAGAATTCCTGTCGGTACAAGCGTCTATGATACGGTTTTTTATACGAACCGTGGCTTTTATCCCGTTCAATTTTCTAATGCTATAGACCATGTTTACCATACACCGATTATAATTCATAGTGGGCTATATGGAAAAACCGGACACCCTTATTATGGAAATGGGAAACTCCAGCCACATGCAGCAGATACGGCTTGGACAATATTTAAATTTACACCAAGCGATACACTCAGCTATGAGAATAAAATGGGTATGTATTGGGATTGGATCTCTTGGAGTATGAATAATTGGTTTTATGCTACTATCCTTATGGGAGAGGGAATTAGTGGAACGACAGTGATTTCAGACGATAGAACCCCGCTAAGTTTTGAGCTAGGACAAAATTATCCTAATCCTTTCAATCCAAGTACTACATTAGAATACGGTCTCTCGGAAATGGCCGATCTAAAATTATATATTTTTGATGTAACAGGTCAAAAAATGAGAGAATGGTCCATTGCAAATCAGCAACCGGGTTATCACAAAGTGATCTGGGATGGAAGAGATATGAGCGGCAACATTGTTTCAGTTGGAGTGTATATTGTTAGTCTGCAAGTAAGAGAGTTTTTGAGCAGCAGGAAGATAGTCTTTATAAAATAAGCTAGTCCACGAATACAGATCGGTCCAAATAGTTTTTGCTTATTAAACGATCTATGGGAAGCCTTGAGTTTTTAGATTTTCGCAAGTAATACTTTTTTCGATTTTCGTCAAAGCGTGATTCAGGGAGTTTGAGCCAAACTCAGAAA
>CAZNFT010000096.1:0-4546 GCA_964572745.1 uncultured bacterium | reverse complement strand
AACCTTGGGTCAACCTTGGGTCAACCTTGAGCCAAGCAATTGAATTACGAGAGAAGGAAATTATGGTTCAAGGTCCTTCTTAATATCGAGACGCGATATCCTTCCGGGCCTCGGTTTTGGTAGGGCAACGGCCGAAAAGAAGGCTTCGGTGGAGAAAAAAATCGCGTTTTTACATCAGAGAAGAAAACAAGCTACGGGGATAAGGTCCAAAAAGCGGTTTCCCTATCCGGGGTTAAAACCCCGTTTTGTAGGGTGGTCTGTATCCACGGCCTGAAGCCCATGGTAATTGATCCCAAAAAATATTTGACTCACGCTTCTCAATATTTTATACTGCGTGCTTAACACAATTAATAATTATCGTTAACTGATCATTGTATTCCGACTTCTGGATTATTCTGATATCTCGCTTTGGCTTCTGATTCAATTCCATTGACTAAAAAACATAGACTCAATCCACTATGATTCACTATTCACGGTTTATATATTTTTGAGAAGACAAAGTCGAATCTTGAATAAAAAGAGATATTAAATAAAAAAGAATTAATTAGTAATACCACAAGTTTATACCTATTATGAAATATACCAATATATGTTCGTTGGAATGAGAAGCTTGTTTTACCTAAAGGACCAACAATGAGTTTCTTGCGTGACTAATAGCAAATGAGGAGTATAGATCATCCTCAGATTTGACTTAGCAAAACCTGAACGAACTGTCTTGTTAAAACTTATTCCCTGATATAGAAAATACTGATCCTCGTAATTGCGCACTACAGAATTTGTTTCATTGTAATAAAAAATGAACAATAATGCGCAAAATAGGTTTGCGATGGATAGAAAATTATTTCAGCCAGGGAAAAAGTAATAAAAAAACCTATTTAGGAATTTGGCTTTGCATTGGAAAATTTGCTTTTTTATTTGTTTGAGTAGGAGACAAGCAGATAACTCTAAAGCTACTATATGGAAAGTCAAAATGAGGTTTCTAAAGAGATCTCGGAGATGTATCACGTGTAGAGTGACGTAAATCGCCCTGATACATCAATTAATACAATCTTAGGAGATTAAAATGAAAATAAAAAAATATTTATTATTCCTGCTAGCCTTTCTCCCTGTTCTTGGCATCATCGGATGCACAACGAACGGGGGGGATACGACTGCACCCATTGTGACAAGTATAAGTCCCTTGGATGGAGCTATCAATGTTGCTATTAACACTAATATTATGGCAAGATTTAGCGAAGTTATGGATCCGACGACAATGACAACAGAGAGCGTAAGCTTAAAGCAAGGAGCTACAGTCATCGTCGGTGCCATCAGTTATTTAGACAAAACGGTAACATTCAATCCGACAGCCGATCTGGGATATAATAAAGAGTATACTGCTACTATTGGTGTTATGGTAACAGATGAAGCTGGAAATGCATTGGAAGAAAATAAGGTCTGGAGCTTTACAAGCTTGGAAACATTGGATACTTCTCCACCTACCGTAAGTTCTACTATTCCCTTTAACGCAGCTACAGGTGTTGCTATCAATAGCAATATCAGAGCAAGTTTTAATGAGGCAATGGACTATACGACGATTACAGAAGCAAACATAAGCTTAAAGCAAGGTTTTAGATCTATACTTGGAACTGTCACTTATGACATTCCCAACCACGCTGCTATCTTTGCCCCGGCGGAGAATCTTGTTTCGGGAAAAGAATATACTGCAACGATCACAATAGAAGTAAAGGATCTTGCCGGTAATACACTTGCAACGAATAAGGTCTGGTCATTTACAACTGCCGAAAGCGGATCAGGTCCGGCTCCGGTTAGCCTTGGAACCGCAGCTAATTTTGTTCTGCTGGCCAAAACGGAAATTTCGTCTGTTCCCGCTTCCATCATAACTGGAGATATTGGAATAAGTCCCGCTGCAGAAACTTATATCACCGGATTTTCGCTGACAGATGCCACTGGATATGCAACTTCTACACAGGTTACGGGTTTTGTTTATGCGGCTGATATGGTAGCTCCGACTCCCACAGTTATGACAACTGCAATTTCCGATATGGAAAGTGCTTACACGGATGCAGCCGGAAGAACGACGCCTGACCATAATAACCTGGGTGCCGGGGAAATTGGTGGAGCAACATTGGGTGCAGGGCTCTATAAATGGGGAAGTTCAGTTAGCGCAGCTTCAGATTTTACGATAAATGGAGGCGCAAACGATGTCTGGATATTCCAGATATCAGGTGATCTTTCTCTCAGCAGTGCTGTTAATATTACATTAAGCGGTGGTGCTCAGGCTAAGAATATATTTTGGCAGGTCGCTGGAACAGCAACTTTAGGAACAAGCGCTCATTTTGAAGGCATTATTTTGAGTCAGACTTCTATTATACTAAATACCAGCTCGTCGACAAACGGAAGGTTGCTAGCACAATCTGCGATCGCATTGGATCAGAGTACTGTAACAGAACCTACTCCTTAATATTCAAGGAGTGATGAAATAATCGATACAAGCGGACAGGGGAAAAAGAGATGATCTCTCCTACAATTTTCCCTTGTTTTGCTTGTTCTTGACCGAGTTGAAAAAAATTAAAGGAGAATTAAAATGACAACAAAATACAAACCAATTATTGGGATTGGTAGCTTAGGGCTACTTGTCGGTGCTTTGATCGGCTTTTTATCCCGCCCAGCTAGCGTACTTGCCGGGAAAATCCCTTTTGTGCACGTGCTCACGCGCGGTGCAACTTACAAAGGAGTTGATCAGGTTTTGATTAATCTTGCACAAGAATCTTTCAATATTATGCTGGTAGGTGCCATCGTGGGTGCAGCTGTAGGTATTGTTCTGGGAAATATTCTCAGAAGATAATATGATGTATAATTAACTCTGATACGCTGTCGTTGACGAAGATATTTATTGGATGAATATTTTAAGTTGTATTGGAAAATAACAAATTAATAGAAAGAGAAAATCATGAGAAACAAAAACAAATATCTAATACTTGCGCTTGGATTATTACTAAGCATTAATGCATTTGCCCAAACCTTTGGTGTTAAAGCCGGTTTAAATTTAGCAACAATGCTGGAAAAAGATGATTCTGGTATAATAAGTGAAAAATACACTTCACAGCCAAGTTTTCATTTTGGTTTTAGTTTGGAAATTCCGATCAGTGGAATGCTATACCTTGAAACAGATTTTTTATTATCTGGTAAAGGATATCATTATTTTGAGGAAGGAAATTTTGTAGTTAACGATTATGACGCAGCTCTAAATATTTATTATCTGGACATCCCCATACTTGCAAAAGTCAAATATGATCTGGGGTCTGTTACGATGTTTGGTACTCTAGGTCCATATTTCTCGGCTGGTGTCGTAGGGAACTATCGTTATGAAACAGAACTTCTTGGTGTACCTGTGAGTGATACAACATCGGTCGAATGGGGCTCTGATTTTGATGAATATAAAAATCTGGATATGGGCTTATCCATAGGTGCCGGCATTGCTTATGAATCGATTGAATTGGGTCTTAGTTATCAAATGGGACTTATAAGTATATCAGGATACACCACGGATAATTATATCAAGAAAAATCGTGTATTAGCAATATCACTGGGTTATAAGCTAAATAAATAAGCAATAGCATACAGTTAACAACTAACAGTTTAGATGTTTAGTGTTTAGGCTGAAGGTGGTTAATTTGCGTAAAATATTTTACACCTCAGTGTTTTCAGCGAAGTCCGGATAAACTATAAATGCTGATCTTCTACGTTTTTAACAGAGCTTAGAATAAAAATGATAAACTGAAGATTCACTAGCTGATGAGTTAGCACCGGGATCTTGAAGAAGATCCAATAACAATATTCAAAGCTCCAGAAGAACGATATCTTTGTAGAAAAAAATACATTCACCCATAAAATCAGCCCCAGCGGAGCGACATCTCTCAAGAAATAAGAACTCTAAGAAAGTGAATAAGCATCAGTAGCCCCGTACTTTAGTGCGGGGGAAACGAGATTTAAAAAATTCGGCTTTAGCTCAGGTATTTAGAATTCAAAAGGGTAAATTGAAATTTATCAATTAGGTTTGATAAAAAAATCCTTATTGTGATTAAAGATTAATTTTATATATTATCGCGGAGAGGTGGCAGAGTCTGGTTGAATGCGCCGCACTCGAAATGCGGTGTCCGCGTAAGTGGACCGGGGGTTCGAATCCCTTTCTCTCCGCTACAATAAATGAGGGTAATATGGACGAAAAAATTACATATCATGTGTATGTACTTAAAAGTATTAATGATAATTTTCATTATATAGGACATACACATGATTTGGTATCTAGATTGCAAATCCATAATGCCAATAAAGTTAAATCAACAAAAGCACATTCACCATATAGAATAATATATGTAGAAGATTATACCTCTCGATCAGAGGCTTGCCAAAGGGAAAGCTATTTAAAGAAAGGACAAGGCAATTTTTGGCTAAGGCAATATCTTAAAGAACTTAATTTATGGTAAGTGGACCGGGGGTTCTCCCAAAGGGACTCCTTCGGAGGAATCCCTTTCTCTCCGCT
>CAZNFT010000095.1:0-4727 GCA_964572745.1 uncultured bacterium | reverse complement strand
TGTTCCTTGTTGGATATTCGAAAACTTCGCACATCACATATGGGTGTTCCTTGTTCGATATTCAAGTACTTCGCACATCATATATCAGTGTTCATTACCACAAGCTTAAGCCCGTGGGAGAGAATCCCCACACATAAATGGGGTTTAACCCCAAATTAGAATCATTCTTTCTGGGCTAAAGCCCTATGTATTGGTGGCTATGTCCCCCGCACTAAAGTGCGGGGTAATTGATGTTATTATATCGGAAAATCCCTCTCCTAGGCATATTGCTTTAGCTTGGCGGATTACACTTTTTCCTCAGGAGTTTTTTCTACAAATAATTGTTTATATTTTAGACAAATGCATATCCGATCCTGAAGGGATCGAATAACAGTAGAAGAGAAATTCCTAAAAAAAAACCCGACCCCGATGGGGTCGAATAAGCAAAGTGGGGACATTATGGGCACTTATACTCGCCATACATATTACATTTTTTTATACCTAGAGTTTTGAGCCAAGATAAAGCAAAAATCACCAAAAATAACTTTTTGCTTTATATTCTCTTGGCGCTGTCCAACTCCAATTTTCCTCTGCACAATTTTCTGTCCATACTTATTTTTTTTTCTTTGCATTAATAAAAAAAACTATATAAATTCAAATTGAAAACTGATTACTAAACAAAAACGGAAGGACCCACGATGAACAAATTATTTAAAATTTTAATGACAGCTATACTAGTTTTATTTCTTGTTGGCTGTTTTGCTCCAACTGAAGATGACATCTATGGTGTTTGGGAAATAAAAGAAATGAATTTGAGTGTCGTTTTATTAGATTCTCTTATAAGCAATAAGATAACAATTGATAATGAATTTGACGATTATTTTTCTGCCAACTTCTATCAATTGACCGAGGAATCTTTGATCCAGTGGTCGAATTTCCCCGAGGATGGTACCTTTAAATCAGATACTGCCTTCTTAACTGTAGCTGAGGATACTATGCTTGTTGGAGGCTTGGAAGAAAAAATGGCATATAGTTTTAATGGAAAAAACGAACTGACATTAACTATATCTGAGGATTATCCAGATGACTCTTTGCTTATGTCATTTGAACTTGGTCTCCATCGATATAAGGGTGAATTTCCACCTGCAAATTGGACGGCTCCTCTGCACGACGACATCTATGAACCGGATGAAGAAAACTATACTGTTCTTAAAACAGGCAAAGTTCAAAAACATACTATCACACAAGAAGATGTCGATTATTTTACCTTCACGCCTAGAGAGAACAGGAACTACCTCTTTCAAGTCAATAGTAATAGTGATCTCGAAATAAGAATTGAAAGTGCCCGAGGCATTGTACTTGCAGAAGATGATGATAACGATATGAAAATTGAAAACCTGGAAGGTCCGGTAGAATGTGCATTAAAATGGACATCCACATCAACGGCAGATGTTACGGTGATAGTAAAGGGTTACTGGAGAACTGATATTGGTTATTATACTATTGAGGCCAGTGATGAAGGAGAAGCGAGTGTAGAATCATACAAGAAATCCCTTCCGCAAGATGCTCCCATCTACGAAACACCCAAGAAAAACAATGAGCTCAAGAAATATATAAAAGAAATAAGAAGAAAATATTTAAAATAAGTTTTTTCTTTCTATAGAAATCATAAGTGCAAAGAGACAAGTGTCCTGGATGCTTGTCTCTTTATTTATGTTTGGTTAATAAGAAGGTCGATGATGTCGATATGTCAATAAAGTCGATATGTCAATAATTCTCCAGATCTCGCTTCGCGACCCTTCGGGCTGATCAAATTACCTTTGTAAATTTTTCACCGATGTATTGCTGGCTGTTTTGCCCCGCACTAAAGTGCGCTGTAATTAATGTTTTATTATATCAGAAAATCGCTCTCCCCTTAGCGATTAAGTGATTGAAGAGCTTAGAGGAGCTTAGGGCTTAGAAGATCAGATTTCAGATTCCAGAGTTTAGATTCCTGATTTAACGACCCCAAGATTGACTTAATTCTCATAACTTTTCAAAGAAAAGTTATGAGAATTGAGTTAATCGGCTAGAATCCAGAGTCCAGATTAAATATTTCGAAATCAGGAATCTGAAATCATAAATCTGCCTTCCTCCACAATTAAAGCTGAAACAATTTTTCTTGAAACTACACGATAATTATGTATATTGTACGGAAATGTAATAAAATACAATAAGAATGGTGAGCTGTGAATATAAAGGACTTTGTAGCCGGGACATATCAAAGAGGGTATGAGTATACATATTTCTTACCTGAAAAGGTTGATTTGCCTTTTTATTGGACCGATAAAAAGATTAACGAGTTGTTGGAATTGGCGGCTATTAAATTGGGTGAATTAAATTCATTTTCAAAATTAATCCCGGATGTTGATATGTTTATTCTAATGCATGTCGTTAAAGAAGCGGTTGTCTCCTCTTATATTGAAGGGACAAAAACAAATATAGAAGAAGCGCTATTTGATGAAAAAGAGATCTTACCGGAGAAAAAGGATGACTGGCTAGAGGTAAATAACTATGTAAATGCAATAAATTCAGCAATAGAGGAGTTGAATACTTTGCCTATATCCAATCGCTTGATCAGGAATGCTCATCGAACGCTATTAGCAAGTGGCAGAGGAGAGCGAAAAACGCCCGGTGAATTTAGAAGATCACAGAATTGGATAGGTGGTGCAAGCTTAAACGATGCGACCTTTATTCCACCAAGACATGAGGATTTGCCCGACTTAATGTCTGATTTTGAAATTTTTCTAAACAATAATGAAATCTCTGTGCCTCATTTGGTTAAGATCGCAATAGCTCATTATCAATTTGAAACTATTCATCCTTTTCTTGATGGTAACGGAAGAATTGGAAGGTTGTTAATAACTTTGTATTTGGTTTCGACTAAATTGCTGGATGCACCCTTGCTGTATTTATCAGATTTCTTTAATAAAAATAAAGAGCTCTATTATGATAAACTCATGATGGTAAGATCTAAGAATGATCTTGGGCAGTGGATCAAGTTTTTTTTAACAGGTGTTATTGAAACTGCCGAAAATGCCGGCAATACGCTTAATGAAATTATTAAGCTAAAAGAAAGTATTGTACAGAATCATATTCATACGATGGGCAAGCGTTTGCCGGTGGCCATGACATTTTTACGAGCTTTGTTCACAAAACCTGTAGTCAGGTTTAAAGATGTTCAAACTATTACGGGACTTTCGAGTAAGGCTGCTTATAATCTAATTGATCTTTTCGTTGAAAAAGGAATAATTATTGAGTCCACGGGATATCAAAGAAATCGGATATTTGTATTTTCAGACTATATTGCCATGTTTAAAACGAGTCGACTTGAAAGTACATTATAAATCGCCATATTGTATACAAATAGGGTAAAGTACAATAAGAAAAATCTGAATTATTATAACTCATTGGGATATTATGTATAAAAGCGTCACCTGCGCCGTTTGTGGTAAATCTTTCCCGGTCCCCGAATGCCTTAGCGCGGGGAAAAGCGGCTCTGCAGATCTGGATACACGTCCAGGTGAACCCGCGCGTTCAACTCTAAAACAGCAAGTAATCTGCTGCTATTCTTGTGCTTATTGTTCCGATGATATCGAGCACATCGAGCCCGAACTAATCCCCGTGGTATTATCTAAAGAATACCTCGATATCTTTTCAGCTGTGGGTTACTCCGCCCAAGCCTCGTATTTTCGTTGCAAAGCCCTTCTTGATACAAAAAGGCAAGATTATAACAAGGCTTTTTGGGCGAGCATGAAAGCTGCCTGGACCTGCGATGATCAGGGTGATGAGCGAGAGGCACGTTTTTGCCGACTGGATGCCCTGCGCCTGTTCAAAGTGGCGAAACATGCCGGACAAGCCATGCTTCCGGACAAAGAAAGCGAATCCCTGTTATACATCGATATCCTGCGTCGCGCTGAGCGTTTTGATGAAGCTGAGCGAGAGATCCAGGCGCTTCGTGAAAAAGTGAACAATCCGCAAAATCTGAAAATAGTGGAGTTTCAGCAACAACTTGTTCAGGACTATGATAGCAGCGTTTATACCGTCGAGGACGCCATCACTTTTGAAGATAAAAACGCCATGTATATTGTTTCGTTTACTGAAAAGCAGTTTAAAAATCTACAGGAAAGCAAGAGTGTAAAAGTCAATGTATATGATGATGATCTAGATATGAGAGCAGTGTTTTTGCTATCGTGTAGTAAAACAGTTTCACATTATGCTTATTTGCAAGCCTTACATTATCCACCCATCGCGGAAAGCCAATTCTTTCCCAATGCGATCGACAGCAAAGAACACACAGTCGTCTTTTCAGCGATTCTTCCCCTCAAGAAACCATTTAAGATGATAGATGTTTTGCCTGGAGAAGCCGGCTTAAAATATTCAGGCTACAGGAAATTGGAGAGAGTCGAGAGAGAGCATCAGAAAATCATTGAAAAACTAATCCCATGCGGATCCCTTCGGGATAATAAATAGTGAATAAAGAATAAGGGGAATTTAGGAATCAGGAATCAGGAATCTAAAATCACTTGGCATCATTTTATCTAGTCCATATAAACCTCGGTGAACGATATAATTTAGATATAAGCCATCATGTATATCCAGTTATCCTGTCCGATAATAACCATCCCGAACATCTCGTTATCCTGTCAAATATTAACCATCCCGAACATCCAGTTATCCTGTCCGATATTAATCATCCCAGATATCCC
>CAZNFT010000094.1:0-4830 GCA_964572745.1 uncultured bacterium | reverse complement strand
GACAGGATCATAGGATGTTCAAGATAGCTAAATAAACTGTTTATCCCTCGCCGTGCCGTCCGAAGCTCCGAATTGTCGGGACGAAGGATGGAAGTTCCGAATCTTCGGAACGTAGGAAGGACACGATAAACTAAATAGTTGTTCTGCCTACTTGTTAAAGCATTATACAAAGGAGGGAGGGGATATATTTGTTAGTATAAATTTTACAGGTATTTTCAGTACAAAAACTACCTAGTACTCACGTGAGTTTGAGCTAGATAGGTGCCTACCCTTCGAAGCTCGCAGAGCGTAGTAGGGACCAAAAAAACTGACCAGTGAATATTTTATGTCGCTGATATGCTGTTTTGTAAGTGTTTATTCCATAATATCTTATCATAACAATAAAAACAGGCAAAGAACATTTCCTTGCCTGTTTAGTAATAGATTTACGTTAATAGTTTACTTCAACAAGGTCACCTTTTGATAATCCACAAACGTCTCAGATCCATCCGACGCTTCGGCAATAAAACGGATCAAGTAAATACCACTTGATACATTTGAGGCATCCCATATAATACGATGAGTTCCGGCATTCTGCTCGTAGCTGTATTCCTTAACCAAGTAGCCTTTGACATTATAAATACTGCATGTTACATCGGACTGGACTGGTAGTGAAAATTCAATCGTTGTAGTCGGATTAAAGGGATTGGGATAATTTTGTTTTATACTAAACTCTGCCGGAAGAGAATTTATTGATGTTTCTAAAGTGTTAAATGAGACTTCCTCACTATAGGCAGTCCCTACGTCATTTTTTACAAAAGCACGAATATAATAACGGGTGTTTGGGAGTAAATCATTAATTGTTGAACTAAAATTACCGGTAGAATCTGCCACACCCAATTCAATTTTACTGTCTTCAATCCCGGGAAGTTCAGTAGTAGCCCAACAAAAACCATGTTGTGTTGGATTGGGATGACCTAAACTGATGATATCTGCGTTTACTGTCGCAGAACCCGAATTGATCTCCGCCACTGAAACTGTAGAAATACGAGCTAATCCCAAGGTCCTGAAACTGCTCGTATCTGTAAAAACTGTATCACGATGATTGGTAGCAAAAGCAAAAATATCATAAGAAGTATTGACAGACAGATCGGCCAATTCTTTAGAAAAAGTTCCAACTGCATTTTTTGTTCCTAATAATACTTGATCAGATAAATTTTTAAAATCTCCATTTTTGGCCCATATAAAACCGTGCTCAACAATGCTTGGATTTCCAAGAGATGTGATCTCTGCACTTGCTTTTACACTTGCAGTATCAATATCCGAGACTAAAATCAGTTTAATAATTTCGGGACTTTCTTTCTCAATAAAAACTTGCCAATCAAAATACGGATAACCATCATTGTTGTCGTTATCAATTTTCCAGATATCATCGGTACCGTTGGTGGATTCACCTATAAAATCCCATCCAGCATCAGTAAATGTAGATTCAGTTTTCATTTCAGCTGTAGTTTTGGCGCTTGCTCCTGTTGAGGTACTTTGATTTGATGCACCGCTATCAAAGAAATTAGAGCCAAAGCTTCCGTCTCTATATTCCTCGCCAACAAAACCTTTATCAGTGGGATCTGTATCGCCTGTATAGCTAACAGAACCAGTAGAATAAGAGTTTTCAATTGTATCATTTGCGCTATAACCACAAAAACCGGCCAAACTTGTTCCTGTGCCACTGCTGCGTGTAACGCTTCCCATATTATAACAATTTCTTATTGTTGAAGAATTACTATATCCAAGGAATCCACCGACTTGAATTGTTCCACTTACATCTCCTGTGCTATAACAATTGTTGACTGTTGAATTCCTATCGTTATATCCCACAAGTCCACCAATAATTTTTGTTCCACTCATCTGCCCTGTGCTATAACAATTAGTGATGGCTGATTCAAAATTATACCCTACAAGTCCACCGACAAATTCTGTTCCACTCATCTGCCCCGTGCTATAACAATTAGTGATTGTTGAAGTCCAAATATACCCTACGAGTCCACCGACAAAAATATCTCCTGTTATATTAAGATCCCTTAAGCCAAGATCTTTAATCGTAGCATCCATGCTGACTCCAAAAAGCCCGATATACATTTTAGAATTACCGGCAATAAACATATTATCAATTGTATATCCGCCACCATCATAGAAACCGGTAAAAAAAGTATCAAGAGTATCATCACCAACCCAAGTAGCCCATCCTTTTCCAATAGGAGAAAAACCGAGCGTGTCATTACTATCCCAATTAGCTTCTCCATCTCCATCCCAATCGACTTGTGATTCGTCTACATTGAATGCAATATCAGCTGTCTGTTTAAAATATTTTTCCCAGTCATCCGGGGCATTGGATAATTCGATAAGATCATTTGTACCGGAAATTTCATAAGGTGATTCCTCTGTACCTGAACCACCACTATAAGTCCCTGCAATTAATGCACTGCTCATTATCAAAAGCAGGA
This sequence comes from uncultured bacterium, assembly GCA_964572745.1. Lineage (GTDB taxonomy): Bacteria > Fidelibacterota > Fidelibacteria > Fidelibacterales > Fidelibacteraceae > M50B103. Next base: position 2,350 of record CAZNFT010000094.1, on the reverse strand, counting down.
GCATTGTAGATAAAACAGTTGTAAAATTTTTCATAATAAAAATCCCTTTACCTATTTATGGTTTATGAAAATTAATGACAATCAATAGAATAAGAAAGGGAGGCCCCTTATCAAAATGTATTTTAGGAAGGCGAGCGAGCCTGCCCTACATAGTATATTCTCTTTTTACTAAAGTCTAATTTTCTGTTCAGGATGCTTTCAATATCTTCTATGTTTTCGTTCTTAATAACAAAGGGCGGACACAGCTCACTACGCTCGGAAAACAAAGGGCAAAAGTAAAAAGGCCCGAATTCTCGAGCCTTAGTATTTTTAATTTTCTTTTACCTCTACTACCCCACAATGATTCAAAGCTCCATAGAGTGCACTTTTGCCTTTATACTTTTGACTTTATACTTGAGATTAGTCGTTCACGACTAATTTAGTCACTTTTCCATCCATCCCCGAAACATAAATCGCATCGCCATCAATGACAGGTGTATTTAATAAATTTCCACCTATACGATGTGTCCAAAGAATATCACCATTTTCGCGATCCAAGCCATAGACAAAGCCAAATTGAGTCGTAATATAAACAATACCATCTACATCCACAGGATATGAAGGATCAATATCAAAACCGTAATTAACTTCCGTACTCCATTCAGTTCTTGGCGTATCGCCTTCTGTGGGAACAGCACAGGCAATATCCCACATAGTTTTTGCAAAGACTGTTTTACCATCTTCGGATAAACCAATGTTCTCACGGACTTTAAATGTATCTGAACGCCAGACTTCTTGTCCTGTTTGAATATCTATAGCTGTCATAACTCTATCCGGTGCAACGATGAAAACCTTTCCATTTGCATAGACAGGCTCAACAACTGCCGGTGAATATAGAAGTCCCTTGTTGGGTCCTTGCCACATCCATTTCATGCCACCGGTTTCGGCATCCAGAGCATATAAATAAGTATCCCAGGCACCAAAGATTACCATGCCTTCTGCGATAAGTGGTTTAGATTCCACATATCTTTTAATGGGCATAAAATCCCAGACAAGTTTGCCTGTCTGGACATTTAAAGCACGGAATTTTCCATCGGAAGCACCAAAATATACTTTTCCATCATGAACTTTAGGATGTGCAACAATGGCAGCTCTGGTTTTATATCTCCAGACTCTTTCACCTGTTTCAACATTTAAGCAATATAAACTTGAGTCTGCTGAGGTTACATAAACATAGGACGTATCAATGGCGGGTTCAGTAAAAATCGGGCCAGCTGTTTGGTAGGTCCATATCTCTTTACCGGTTTCGGCTGATAGTGCAATTACCTTACCGGATCGGTTACCAAAAATTATTTTATCATCAGCTTTCGCTGCGGCGGCTGTTATTGAAAATCGAGAGTCATATTCCCAGTCTTTCTCGACTTCAGGATATTCGTCATTTATCGATAGGTCCGCTTTTAATTGTTCATGTGAATCCGTGTAAGCAAATTCTTTGATAGGAATTTTCAACCAAGGTTCAAGGTCTACTTTTTCCAAAGAGCGGCGTTCCATCCAAGTCATTGTATCGTTTTCAATGGTGACAATATTATAGCCGGCGGGCATTCCACGGCTAAGATTCGAGCGACCCATAATACCGCTCACATCCGAAAAATCTCTTAGTCGATTTGCGTGTCCATGGCCGTGTAAAACTCCCTGAACATTGTAATGCTTGATAATTTCAAGAAAATCATAAGAATTTGTTACTGTATTATCGATAGGATAATGAGTTACAAAAAACACAGCTTGTTTTCTGTGTATTTTTTTCAATTGTTTCTCTGTCCAGTCTAAGTCTTCTCTGGCAATAAAACCTTCACCCATTCGCATTAAAGGTCCCTGATTTACACCGATAAAACGATATCCACCATATTCGACATTGAACTTATCATCACCAAAAAGCTTCTTAAATTTTTCTCCGCCGGAAGCCGACCACTTTAGCTCATGGTTACCGGGAATAATATGATAAGGAACATCAAGTTTGTCCATAATAGCTTTTACCGTATCTAGCTCACCAACAAAATCATATTCAGTAGCATCACCGGCAAGAATAACAAAATCTATGTCATCCATTTCATTAATATCATTCACGGAAAGTCTAAGATCATCTGCCCCTATGGCAGTTCCAATATGTGTATCAGCTAAAAATGCAAATTTAATGTCTTCTCTTTCCGGTTCGGTACAAGAAAAAAGCATCAAAACCATGACCATAGATAGCAAAGTCATCAGCAAAGAATTTTTGTATGATCTGTGTTTCATAATTTCTCCCTATTTAAATATTTATGAAGGCTAGCTGTCGCATGGCGCAGCAAAAAGCAATCCGGTATATCCTGTGATC
>CAZNFT010000093.1:0-4891 GCA_964572745.1 uncultured bacterium | reverse complement strand
TTCGTATTTTTGGTCCAGAATATGCATCGGTTAAACCCATCATACTTGTTTTGTTAATAATGCTTGTAGGAAACTTTTTATTCAGAACCCCCCTAGGAAATATGTTAGCAGCAGTAGGAAAATCAAGCTGGAATACAGTTTCAAATACGATTTTAGTAGTCGAAAATATTATTTTAAACTTTATTCTTATCCCGCAATATAGTATAATGGGTGCAGCTATTGCAACGACGATCTCAATTTGGACAAGTGGCTTAATTAATATAATTCTTTTTAGACATTATCTTAGAAAAACTATAAAGAGCGTAAAATGAAAATATTGTTTTTAACCGATTTCTTCCCCCCGGAGGCAGGTGCAGCAGCAGCCAGAACTTACGAGCATTGTAAGGAATGGGTAAAGTTAGGCGCGAATCTTACTGTTATTACCGGAGTGCCAAATTATCCTCTTGGCAAAGCTTATCCCGGGTATAAAAATACATTCCGTTCCAAGGAAGTTATTGATGGCATAAAAGTTATTAGAGTCTGGACTTACATAACAGAAAACAAAGGGATCTTTAGGAGAACCCTGGATTATATGAGTTTTGCTTGTTCTGCATTTATTGCAGCTTTATTTCAGAAATATGATATCGTTATTGGTACAAGCCCTAATCTTTTTACCGCAATTTCGGCGAGACAGCTGAGATGTGTGAAAAGAAAACCCATGATCATGGAAGTAAGGGATCTTTGGCCGGAATCTATTAAAGCTGTTGGTGCTCTTAAAGATGGACCTATATTAAAATATTTTGAATGGCAAGAAAGCAGATGCTATAAAAGAGCAAGTAAGGTTGTTTGTGTAACAGAGGGCATCAGAGAGAGATTGATCGAAAGAGGTGTCCCAAAAGATAAGCTTGTGCTTCATACCAATGGAGTTAATCTGAAAAACTTCCAGCCTAAAGAAAAAAATATAGATTTACTGAATGAATTAGGTTTAAAAGATAAGACTATTATTGCATATATCGGGACCTTAGGTATGGCGCACCGCCTTGATTTTATCATAAAAGCCGCTAAAAAAGTACAGGATCCCGCTATACACTTTCTTTTTGTCGGTGGAGGAGCTGAAAAAGAGAAACTGGTCAAATTAAAAAATGATCTAAAGCTTGATAATGTGAGTTTTATACCCGTCATCCCCAAAAAAGAAGTCAGTAAATATATTGCCAGTGCTGATATTGCTTTGGTTAATCTTAAAAAAACCGATCTGTTTTTAGGGGCTTTGCCTTCAAAGATTTTTGAGAATGCAGCTATGGGAAAACCAATATTGCTCGGGTTAAAGGGAGAAGCAGAAAAGGTTATCAATGAATATGGTGCCGGACTATCTTTTGAGCCCGAAAATGAAGAAGATTTTTTAGAAAAACTCGAGATACTGACTAATAATAAAGATTTTTATAACTCTTGTGTCAATGGTTGTATAAATTTAGCTAAGGATTATGACAGATGCTCGATAGCAAAGCAAATGTTGGATACTATTAAAATAGTTGTGGAGAAAAATTGATGTTAGGTAAAAACACATATATCAGAGCTACTGTTTTACTGTTATTAACTTCATGTTTATTTTCAATGCAGTTATTTGTTCCTATAGATGATGCTGTTTATCCTTATCTTGAACGGCAGGCAACCCGTGGTTTTATTCCCGAATTTTTAAACGACAGCAAACCTCTTCAAAGAGATGAAGTGGCATTTTGGCTTGTAAAACTTCATGATTTTGAAAAGAAGATGCATAGGGTTGATCGTAATTTACTTGAGGATTTTCTTGGAGAATACCGTGTTGAGTTAGGGCGTGGCAAACATCCTGATCTTAGCGAAAGCGATTCTCGTTTAGGTATTGGATCCTGGAAAAATTTCAAGGAAGACATGCATTGTTTATTTGTATGCGATACTTACGAAGAAGAAAAACATATTTATCTTCATGAAAGTGAAAACACGATATTTTGGATAAATTCTGATTTCACATTTATTGGAGAAGGCAAGAATAATATTGTTCGCTTTATTGATAGATTAGGAGCAGAAGCGTCAATGCAATTAGGTAAGCATGTGTCTCTTTTTGTAGATGGGTATTTTTTTCACCACTTTTTACCGGATGAATGGCGCGAGATTTCAGATGAGTTTGCCGGATACTGGATTAATGATTATGCCGTCAAAAATTTTGCCACCTTTGATCGATCCGAAGCGTATATGAATGTATCCGGTGATTTTGGTACTTTTACCCTTGCTCATTATCCTATTGTTTGGGGAAGTGGTTTACATTCGCTCATCTTAGCAGAAGAAGCAATTCCATTTGGGTCTCTCCGATGGATAAAAACTTTCAAAAATTTTAAATATTCCTTTGTACACGGAACGCTATTGGCGAATAATTATACCTGGACAGAAGCTGAGGGAAAACATTATCCCCCCAAATATCTTGTTGGACATAATATTGAGATAAAATTTACTCCCAGGTTCCATGCGACTTTTACTGAAATGATCGTATATGGGAATCGCTTGCCGGAACCCAGCTATCTTGTTCCTTCGATCTTTTTATGGCCCACAGAGCATGCGCTGAGTGACAGAGACAATAAAATGATCCAATTAGGAGCAGAGATCTTCCCTCTTAATGGTTTAAGGGTCTATGGGAATGTCCTGTTGGATGAATTAGTATTTGGAAAGATCTTTAAAGATTTTTGGGCGAATAAATATGCTCTACAAGGTGGATTTCAGTGGTCTCCACGTTCATTGCCAATGGATGTGATCACAGAATTAACAGCTGTTCATCCCTGGACGTATGCGCACAAGTATGAGTTTACATCTTATACTCATCATGGGAAAGATTTGGGTTTTTTTATGGGACCTAATACCCGTTTTTTAACAAGCCGGATTAATTATGATCTTTCTGTTAAAAATAAATTAATTTTTGCGTATCATCAGTGTTGGGAAGGTGCTGATGTTTTGAATGATGGAGTTCGCGATTATCCCATTGGAGGAGATTCTAATCAAAATTACGAAGAACGAAATAGAGATCTGGATAATGCAACAACATGGTTGATGGGAGATATCCAAATCGAGCGATCTTTTGGTTTAGCTTGGGAACATCGTTTGAGAAATCAAATTGAAATTAGGACGTCGTGTGAGTTGCGTGAAATAAATGATCAATTTGATGTTTATTATTCTTTAGGTATCAATACTAGATATTAATAACCCGGAGTAAGAAATTATGAATAAAAAATATCTTAGCGTTCTTGTGATTTCAGATCTTTTTTCTACTTTACTGGCTTTCTTTTTGATCTTTTTCTTACGCTATAGATCAGGTTTTTTTGAGTTTGATATTGAATTATACTTCAGCGATATTTTGCTTCCTGCTCTCTTTCTTTATGTTTATTGGTTCCTTTTCTACTTGTATAATGGCATGTATCATTTGCCCGAAGCGCCATCTCGTACCGATGAAAATATTAAAGTGTTTAAGGCTACGAGCTATGGAATGATCTTACTCTTTCTATTAACATTCGATCTTGTAAATCCCTTCTCAATAGGTCGATTGCTTATTATAATATATTGGCTGTCTCAAATGATCATCACGATGTTCTTTAGAAGTATCATTCTTTCAATAAGGCACAGGCAATTAGTTAAAGGTATTGGCTTAACACCTACATTTATTATTGGTTGTAATAAAAAAGGCTATGAAATTTCTCAAAAGATCAAAAAATACCCTGCGCTCGGTTATGAAATTGTGGGCTTTGTGAAAGAGGGAAGTGAAGATATCGATAATGACATTATGTCTGATATAAATCTTGTGGGTTCATTGGATGATATAAAATTTCTGATTAAGAAATACAATGTTCGTCAGTTGGTTTTAGCCTTTAGCTCGGAAAAACATGAAAAACTTCTTGAGATCTTGGATAAGCTGTCTGATATCAAGGTGGGAATTAAAATTTTACCCGATATGTATGACCTTTTTTCGGGGCTCGCAAGAACGCAACAAATTATTGGAATTCCCCTAATTGATATTAATCCAAATATAATGACTCCATGGGAAAAACTGACAAAAAGAGTGACGGACATTGTATTGTCGGTTTTAGGATTGGTACTTTTCTTGCCTTTTGGGTTAATTGTGGCTTTAGCTATTAAAGTAGATTCTAAAGGACCTGTGTTCTATACTCAAAAAAGATTAGGGAGATCGAATAAGGTATTTAAGATGATCAAATTCAGATCCATGACGCACAAAGAAAAGGTCAATAAATTAGTTGTCACCACCGAAAATGATCATCGCATTACCAAAGTTGGTCAGTTTATACGAAAGTTCAGGATTGATGAAATTCCGCAATTGATCAATGTACTTAAAGGTGATATGAGTATTATCGGACCAAGACCGGATTTACCGGAATCTACTGATCTGCTTGAAAAACAGATCCCGCTTTATCGCCGTAGAATACGAGTCAAACCCGGGATCACAGGCTGGGCACAGATATCTGTACCCTATCCAATGACCTTAGAAGAACATAAAGCAAAACTTGCCTGTGATATCTACTATATTGAAAATATGTCTCTCAAACTCGATCTTAAGATCATGCTGAATACGATTTCTACTATTTTATCTGGAAGTGGGACCTAAACAGAAGACATAGACCAGAGATCAGAAACCAGAGATCAGAAACCAGAAACCAGAAACCAGAAGTCGAAGATGCGCCCTAGCCTTCTGGTCGGCCATAGCCTTGGCGAAGGAAGATCGTCGCTGAGGCGGCAAGCCAAATATCTTCTGCAAGAAGTAATTATACTGCTAAGCTTTATAATAATAACCACAAACACTTCAATATTTTCTACATTCCTTACATTGAGAATTCCAAAATAAAATATCCCTTCTCCTAATGTATATAAAAAAAACCTATTG
>CAZNFT010000092.1:0-5033 GCA_964572745.1 uncultured bacterium | reverse complement strand
GTCTTTTGCCGAATTAAACATCTCACTAAAGAAATGATTTTCGGCAAAACAATGTAGAGACAAGGCAATGCCTTGTCTCTACCTCAGCCAAAAAAATCATCCTGATTTAAATATTTTCAATACCTCAACATTTCACCGCTTCAACATTCTTTTATTGAGGATTTCGAAAATCGACATTTCTTGTTCGATATTCGAAGAGGGCGCACCATGTTGTAGGTCTCTACTTAACTATGCAATAGCCTTTAGCTTTAATCTTTACTTTCCCTTCACTGACGATCTGGGATGTGCCATCGCTAAAGACAGTGGATTTGGCATCAATATTGTAGGTTTTGCTACTATTGCTGTAGTTCATGAGAATGTACCAAGTTTCGTTTTTGTAGCGACGGGAAAAACCGGCAATAGATTCACTTGTGGGAATCCGGTGAAAATTTCCTCGGGTGAGGATGGGGGAATCTTTACGAAGTTTGGATAGCTTCGAGATAAGATGATATGTTGACCAATGTATTCTATACCAATTGATGTCTTTTAGTTTTGTGAGTGAAAATTCGGGAGGATCCTGCAATTCTTGCCCGCAAAGAATAGAGGGAATTCCGGGCGCTGTAAAAATGGTGAACAAGGCAAGATGGTGATCATCAACTCCCAGGGTTTTCCAGGCTCTGCCTTTATCATGTCTTTCGGCGTAGTGGACGATCTTAGTTCCGGCCGGATATGATTTTAGCTCTTTTTCGAGGGTTTCGCCTATGATATTTGCGTTGGCTTTATTATTTTTAATGGCAAGAAATGCACTGTAGAGTGCGTCTCCGTCCACAGCATCAAGTCCGTACAGAACATGTTCGGGTTTTGTACCATCGGCCATTAAAAAAGGTCTTTCCCTTTTATCACTGAAATGTTCGTGAAAAGTTTCAAAGACTTCTTTACTCATGTTTTCGCTACCATCAATTCTAAAAGCATCAACACCTTGTTCTATCCAGAAGTCAAAGTAAGAGAATAATCTGGCCTGCAATTGTGGGTTTTCCAAATTAAACATGGCTGTGTATCTATGCTCGGGGTCTGCTTGATATTTTCCTGCAGCATTCTTTAGATAATAATCAGGGTAATCTTTTGTCCAGGAATGGTCGGTGGCCGAAAAAGCAATCGGCGCATCCAGCATTAATTTGATCTTATTGCGATGCAAAAAAGATCGCAAGGAGGAAAATTGGGTCATGCTTCCAAGTTCTGCAGAAGTAGAAAAATAATCATAGACAACATAAGGGTCCGCATAAGAAGTGTTTATTTTTTGACGGGTCGTAGGATGAATGGGCAAGAGGCGAAGCATGTTTATACCTAATTGCTGCAATCTGGAACTTAAATTTTGTAGCCCGGAAAACTGCCCACCGGTCATTTGTCTGATATAAGCCTCGTAAATGATCATATCATGAGCATAAGAAGGTGGTTCATTATAGAGTGGCATATCGTAATAATTGATTTTTTTAGTTGCGAGAGCTGACAATGCTGTATTTTTTTCAATATTTAAACAATGAATACCAAAGGAGTTTTCCTGGTATTCGTTGCGGATGATGAGCTCGTTTTGTTCATTCTCAATAAGGTGATCTGTTATGTTGAGACTATAAGATTCGGAATGATCGAGTTTATCAAGAAATTTGCCGTTCAGCCAGATCAGGGATGGCGAAGCGATAGTAGAACAGCTTAAGTAATAATGTGCCGTGGAATCCAGAGTTCCAACCATAAAGTTTTGTTTATGCCATCGGTAGGGAGCATTGGGTATTTGCCAATTTTCCCAAGAAGATCCGGCAAAATTTGATGTTGGAAAGTTATTTATCCAAGATTTTGAGATCCCTTCGGATTCTGTATCGTAAACAGTGATCCATTTATCAGTTAGCACGGGAGGGTCAGAGACAGCTGTGTCTGAGCATGAGCTTAGGATGAAGAGAAAGAAGATGGAGAAAAATAAATATTTAAAATGTTTCATAATTAACTTATCGCTTCGAGGTTAAAGCTTGTGGCTCTACTTTGAATATCTTAAATTTGCACTGTAAAATAGAGCACAGAGCTTGCAGTTAAATTTCTTGTTAAATTAAAGAAAAAATACGAAATTCAAAACGCTATAATTGATTATGAAAACAACACAAAATAGATTATTTATCATTGATGGCATGGCCATCGCTTACCGTGCGCATTTTGCGCTTATCCGTTCACCTCTTGTTACCTCAGATGGCAGGCATATTTCTGCTACCTACGGTTTTTTGAATGCCTTGTTCAAGATAATTCGTGATGAAGATCCCGATTATCTCATTGTAGCTTTTGATGCCAAAGAAAAAACTTTTCGTCATAAGCGCTATCCGGAATATAAGGCAACACGTGAAAAAATGCCCTTTGAGATGCGACCGCAGATACAGTGGATAAAAGATATTCTTGCTGCCATGAATATTCCTATGATAGAAATGTCCGGTTATGAGGCGGATGATATTATTGGAACTCTCGCCAAGCGTGCTGAAAAAGAGGGAATTGATGCTTATATGGTCTCGGGTGATAAGGATTTTATGCAATTGGTCAGTGAACATGTTTTTCTTTATGCTCCTGCCACAGGAAAGCGACCTTTAACCATTTACGATCCGGAAGCTGTCAAAGAAAAATGGGGCCTTGCTCCCGAAAATATCATCGATCTTTTGGGGTTAATGGGTGATAGCTCGGATAATATTCCCGGAGTTAAGGGTGTGGGCGAAAAAACAGCTGTAAAATATTTGACTAAATTTGGCTCTTTGGATAATCTTTATAATTCCCTGGATGATATCAAGAATGAAAAAGCGCGCAACAAATTGATAGAAGAAGCCGATATGGCACAATTGAGCCGTGAATTGGTCACCATTGATACGGAAGTGCCTTTGACAATAAAATGGTCGGACATGGATGCCAAGGAAGATTTTAATAATCCGGAATTATTAAAACACCTTCAGGATCTTGAGCTTTTTAAGTTTATCCGGGATCTTGGATTAAGCGACGATGAAGAAAGCGTCAATGAAGAGAATGAGGGTAAAAATAAAGAACACACACAGAATTATCAGCTCTGCGATACTCTCGATAAAGTAAAAGATCTGGCTCTTAAGTTAAAAAAACAAAAAGCTTTTGCCTTTGATACCGAAACCGATGGTGTGAATCCGCTGACGGCTCCAATGGTGGGCTTTTCTTTTTCTTTCAAGCCTTGGGAGGCTTATTACATTCCCTACAAAGCAGAATTTCTTGATCTTTTTAAAGATGTTTTCGCAGATGAGACAATTTTAAAAGTCGCTCAGCATGCAAAATTCGATATTCTGGTTTTAAATCAGCATGGCATTGAGGTAAAGCCGGCATTATTTGATACCATGCTCGCGGCTTATCTCCTTAATCCGGACACAAATTCCTACAAACTCGAGCTTTTATCTGAGCGCTATGTGCATTACCAGATGCAGCCCATTACAGAATTGATAGGCGAGAAAAAAAGCACGCAGATTCCTATGTCGCAGGTGGATATTGACAAGCTCACTTTTTATGCTGCCGAAGATGCGGATATTACTTTTCAACTGTATAAAATATTTAGCAAGAAATTAGAAGAAAAAGAACTCACAGAGGTTTTTGAGACCATAGATGTTCCTCTCATTCCCGTTCTGGCCGATATGGAGTTGGATGGTGTGTATCTGAATGTCGCTTTTCTCAAGAAAATGAGCAGTGAGTTGGGTGCAAAAATGACTGCCACCATGATGGAAATTCACGATCTGGCAGGTGGCGTGTTCAATATTAATTCGCCAAAACAGCTATCTATGATCCTTTTCGATAAATTAGGATTAAAACCGGTTAAAAAAACAAAAACCGGATATTCAACCGATGTAACCGTGCTGGAAAAATTAAAACACGAGCATCCTCTTCCCGAGAAAATATTAGAATTTAGAAGTTTAACAAAACTTCGTTCAACCTATGTGGATGCTTTGCCGCAATTGGTCAATGCTAAAACAGCTCGTGTCCATGGATCATTTAATCAGACTGTTGCAGCTACCGGTCGCTTATCGTCCTCTAATCCAAATTTCCAGAATATTCCCATTCGCACAGAGATGGGACGAGAGATCCGTCGCGCATTCACCGCCCAAAAAGAAGGCTGGAGTATTTTAGCGGCCGATTATTCTCAGGTAGAGCTGAGGATTATGGCCCATATTTCCAAGGATCCCAATCTGCTTGAAGCATTCTTGCAAGATGCAGATATTCATACACATACAGCTGCCACTATTTTTAATGTGTCACAAGAAGCGGTCGATGCCACGATGCGAAGCACAGCCAAGACCATAAATTTTGGCATTATGTATGGCGCAGGATCTCATCGGATTTCCCAGGAATTGAATATTGGCTATGCAGAAGCAACAGCTATTATTAAAGCTTATTTTGCGCGATACACAGGTGTGCAGGATTATATCGATTCCACTATCAGCGAATGTAAAGAAAAGGGATATGTCGCGACTATTTACGGTCGGAAACGCCAGATTCTGGATATTAATTCCGAAAACCGTAATTTGCAAGAAGCTGCCAAGCGCATGGCAATTAATATGCCCATACAAGGAACATCGGCTGATATTATTAAGATGGCTATGATCCGTATCCACAACTGGATGAAAAAAGAGAATTTACAATCTAAAATGATCCTGCAGGTCCATGACGAACTTGTATTTGAAGTCCACCCCGATGAACTGGAGCTCTTGAAAAATAAAGTCAAAGAGATCATGGAATCTGCCGCTAAACTCGATGTACCCCTTAAGGTTGATATTGGAATTGGAAAAGACTGGTTTGATGCACATTGATTAGAAGTCGAAGACGCGCTCTACCCCCAAATTGTCGGGGTGAAGGTGTGCCTGAATAAGAAGAGAAATTTGTAGAGACGCAATGCATTAAGTCTCTATCATTTTTTTCACCACGAAACATCAACACCGATATACGATGTATGAAGTCCTTGAATATCGAACAAGAAACACCGATATGTGATTTGTGAAGTTTTTGTTCATTATCCCAAAAGA
>CAZNFT010000091.1:0-5127 GCA_964572745.1 uncultured bacterium | reverse complement strand
AGAAAGCTATCCAAATAATCCTATAATCCCGTCGAGAAAGGTAATCCGGTATATCCTGTCTAAAAATAAAATACAAAAATATTTGCATCTAAAATATCACTTGGTTATATTGCCAAATGACAAAACGAAGAGGCTGTCATGGATATTAAAGAAAAAAGAAGATTAGAAGAATTAACCGGGATATTTAAAGCCCTGGCACATCCTGCGCGTCTTTGGATGGTTGAGCAATTATTCGATGGTGAAAAATGCGTTTGCGAATTTGTCGAAGTACTTAAACTGGATTTCTCAACTGTGTCTAAACATTTATCTATTCTTAAAAATGCTTGTGTTGTTGAGGATGAAAAAAGAGGGAAAAATGTATATTATTCCCTGAGAAAAAAATGTTTGCCACATATTATTTCATGTTTGACAAAACAAGATATTTAAGAGGGAAAAATGCTTAAAGTCTTTACTTTGCTTGCTGATTTGATAGTATATGATCTCCTAAAACTGGAAGTTGCTTCGCGTGTGGCTGCTGCTTTACACTTTTTTATTGAAGATATTAGCAAGATATTTTTTCTGCTTTTCATTATGATCTACGTAATCGGTTTTTTGCGGGCTGCATTGAATACTGAGAGGATCAGAGCCTTTTTGCAGGGAAAAAATCGCTTTTTAGGTTATTTTTTAGGTGCTGGCTTTGGCGCTGTGACGCCCTTTTGTTCCTGCTCGAGTATTCCACTTTTTTTGGGCTTTACTCAGGCAAGAATTCCCATAGGCATTAGCATGTCTTTTCTTATCACTTCTCCAATAATTAATGAGATCGCTCTTGTTTTACTGGCTGGATTATTGGGCTTGAAGTTTATGGTGATTTATATTGTAATTGGAATTCTGGCCGGTGTTGTTGGCGGTATTTTTTTCGATGCCATCAAAGCGGAGCGACATCTAATGCCCTTAGTTGAGAAGTTTAAGAACTTGGATCTTGAAAATGAAAATTATGAAAAGCCAAAACTGACCTTTGCTGAGCGCCACGATTTTGCAAAAGATGAGCTAAAAAGCATTCTTGCCAGAGTATGGAAATGGGTATTTATTGGTGTGGGACTGGGGGCATTATTGCATGGTTTTGTTCCGGAAGAATTTATTACCGAGAATTTAGGTTCGGGGCAGTGGTGGAGTGTGCCGGCAGCTGTTTTGCTGGGTATTCCACTTTATTCAAATGCTACGGGCATGATCCCCATCGCTGAATCACTTCTTGCTAAAGGTCTTCCTGTTGGGACAACTTTGGCTTTTATGATGAGTACAGTTGCAGCCTCGTTTCCTGAATTTGTAATCCTTAAGCAGGTAATGAAACCAAAATTATTATTGATATTTTTTGTAATGCTATTGGTGATGTTCACTTTTGTGGGCTTAGTATTAAATCAAATACCTTTTTGATTGGAGAAAAAATGAAAATACAAATATTGGGCACCGGTTGCTCTAAATGTAATGAATTAATGAGCCTAACAGTCAAAGCTGTTAGTGAGCTCGGTTTAGATGTGGAGCTTGAAAAAGTTTCTGACATTAATGAAATAGTAGCCTTTGGTATTATGACAATTCCGGCTTTAGTTGTAGATGGAAAAGTTGTAGTCCGGGGGAACGTTCCAAAATTAAATGACTTAAAGGAAATAATAAAAAAGGAAAAACCATGAAAAAGAGATCAAAATTACTTGCTTTACTTGTTGTAGCTATACTAGCTTTTACCTTGCTGATGTCTGCTTGTTCAGGCAAGAAAGCTGATGCGGGTCCTAAAAAAGCCAGTAGCGTAACAATGAATGAAAAATTACCCAAGATGGTAGATTTCTGGTCGCCAACTTGTCCTCCATGTAGACAAATGATGCCAATATTAGCTGAGTTGGAAGAAGAATATGCTCATGCATTTAAATTGGTAAAAGTTGATACTTCAAAGCCGGAGAATAGAGATTTAGCTATGCAAAATCAAATTCAGTATATTCCAACACAGATCTTTTATGATGAAAACGGGGAGCAATTATTTCGTCATGTTGGATTTTATTCTAAAGAAGATATCTTGAATAAATGGAAAGAATTGGGCTACGACTTTCAGTCGAAGTAAAAATCTAAAAGGCAAAAGTATGAAGTAAGGGCTGGAATTTTCCAGCCCTTTTTATTTTACAGTAAATGTAGTTTTGCAGGAAATATTTAAGAATTATGGTTGTTTACTCAAAATATTATTATAGCCTGCCATAATGACAGTATCGGCTTTCACAACTCTAACAGCCCACTGAGCCCAATCAAATTCAATAACATGGGGTATTGAGGATTTTTTCCAAGAAGTGGACCTAAAGCCATCACGAATTAAGCTGTCAGCGGTGAATGTATAAATATCGCCTCTGGGATTAGTCCAATCTCCGATTATTGTACTGGTAGTAAAATCAACACGAGAGACAATATCCTCGCTTAAATATATTTTTATCATGTCACTATCATTGGAAGAATGTAGGATGTACTCACTTGAATCAGTTTTAACATAAGAATAGTCTGCCTGACCAAAAATATCGAAGTCGGGTGTAAAAGTTATAGCACCCTCATTGATCGCCCATTCAAAGAAATAGGATTCTGTAAGAGGGGTATCCCAAAATCCACCCTCACCTGTGCCATCAGCCCAGAATTGCATATAGTAATCAACAAGAGGTGGGTTGGGATCAGGAGAGCCGTGATCAGGCATAGAAAATCTGTAACAACCATTTGGAATGTCTGCATTGCCGTTATTTGGGCTTAGGATACATGAAGTTAATACCACTAAGCTAACAAAAAGAGAAATGATCAATGTGCGTGATTTCATAAATTTCCTTTGTTTTGAAGTTAAACGTATGTTAAGAAGGGATTAAATATTTCAATCGTCAGTTGTATTTGTTTTAGTACTGATCAGTGGGGGAGTAGGAGAAAAGACTTTCTTGACTAAGGGAAGAAAGCCTGACTCCGATTGGCTGATCTCATTTTCCGCCTCTTTTAAAACACTGGCCCACATGGTAGCAAAACCGGGATGTTTTTCGAACATAATATGTATTGACTTATCCCAGAGGTAGAGTAAACGCAATTTATCACGACCTGGTTTTTCTTTGAGAGCAGAAATAGTTGATTTTAGATTATCAATAGTTTTTTGTTTATCGCTCAATTCTTTGTTAAGAGCCTCATTGCCTTTAGCAGTAATATTCATAGTCGTATTCAGATGGTTCTTTAGTTGAGAATTTTCTTCAACATAGTTTCTTAGTTGTTGTCTGGCTTTAACCTTGCCTCGGAACCAAACCATAATAGATAATAGCAATCCTATAGCCAAGCCGATCAGAAATGATGAAAATGTAAATGTATCCATAGAATATTCCTTAAATTTTTTAATATCTAATATCAATCAAAGATACGATAAAATACTAAATAATGTCAAGAAGTAAGACGCAAAGCCTAAGCAGAAATCGAAGACAGTCCCTAGCTCTGCGAAGGTGTGCCGGAAGGCGGAAGGTAAGAAGGTGAGAAGGTGAGAAGGTGAGAAGGTATTGGGTCTAAGGTTTTCTGGGAGGTTGGTAAAGTCAGAGCATGGGTAAGGTTTTTTCCTGGCAGAAGTAGAGACGCAGCAAGTCGATAAAGTCGATATGTCGATAATTCTCCGTCATCCTGCCTGTGCCGATAAATATCGGCGAAAAATTTATGAAATAAATTTGTTCAGTCCGTCGATAGACGAATCGCGAAGCGAGATCTGGAGAAGAGAGTTGAAGTGTTGAAAATATTCAACCTCGCTAAGGTTGTTTACTTAAAGAATTTTATCCACAAATGCTTAGATGGGAGCTTATGCAAAGGATTCTATTAATTTATGATACTCATGAAATAAAATACTTGCTATCAGAATTTTTTGCAGTTATTTTTATTTTGTCATAAGAAATAAAAATGTTTTTAGTAAAGTTCGTAGTGTAGTATCCAAGTTTTATAAGCCAACTATAAGGGAGGCAGTCATGAAAAATGAAACGAAGAGATCCGAAGAGAAACTTTTATTGAACAAAATTGCCGGATATTCAGTTCTTGCCGGTGTGAGTTTATTATTGGCCCCGACTACAGCTAAAGGAGCTATTGTTTACAAAGACCCTGCTGATATTACGATTAATAATCTTAGTTCCTTTTATGATTTGGATCTTAATAATGACACGGTGATAGATTTTAGATTTTCACATTTTAAGACTTCATCGTTATATACCAAAACTACATTCACTTATTCTAATATTACGATGACTACTCCTGGCGGTGGAACAGCGACCAGTATGATATACGAAACTTCATATACCTTTTATAATTATTTGACATCATATTTGCGTATGGGACCTAAGGGAAGTAATTTAGCCAAAAAGACCGGTGGGTATATAGATCGGCTTCTTCCCAATGTTAGTTTGAATAATGCGCTAAACTGGGGAACCGGAAATTTAGCAATGGCATCATTAATAAGTACTAAAACATCACGTTTAACAAATGACGGGTCCAGGTATGTTATCAATTCCGCAACTGCTAAAAATGGTCCATGGGCTAGCGATGCTATCAATAAATTTATTGGAGTAAAGTTTAAAATAGGTGAATCATGGCATTTTGGATGGATCAGGGCAAGTGTTACGCTTGAAGCAGGAAATTCTAAAATAGTAATCCATGATTGGGCTTATGAGGATACACCCGATACGCCGATCAAGACAGGTGAGGTGGATATCCCCTTGCCTATAGAATTATCATCATTTGGAGCAATTGAACAAGCCGGTAATGTCCTTATAAATTGGCAAACAGCTTCCGAGACAGAGAATATTGGTTTTGTCCTGCAAAGAAAAAGCGGCAATGGTCTGTGGGAAGATCTGGCAGATTATCGCAATGATCTAGGTTTAGAGGGTCAAGGCACAAGCAGCAAAGCTCATAATTATAGCTACTTAGATAACTCCGTTTTGCCGGGTACTAGTTATAGCTACCGTTTGGGTGATATTGACCATGCAAATAAAATAACTTGGCATAAGGAAGTCGAGATCACTCTTTCTGAAGGACGTGAAAAAATGCCGGGTGAATTTGGTTTGCAAGCCGCTTTCCCCAATCCTTTCAATCCAACGCTTACGATCCGCTATGGCTTGACTGAAG
>CAZNFT010000090.1:3616-5132 GCA_964572745.1 uncultured bacterium | reverse complement strand
TGATTCATCACCGAAGATCTATACGTTTAAAAGGATATGATTATTCACAACCGGGGGCGTATTTTGTAACCTTATGTGCGCAAGGGCGCGAATGTTTATTTGGTAAAATTGAAAATGGGGAAATGATATTGAACGATATTGGAAAAATTGTTGCCGACGAATGGTCAAAATCGGCCGAAATCCGAGATGAAATTGATTTGGGTGAATGGGTGATTATGCCAAACCATTTTCATGGTATCGTCATCATAAATGAAAATAATCGGGTCCAACGTTTTTGTGGGGTCAACCGGCCATGTAGGGTCAACCGGCCGGTTGACCCTACAATCATGAATGCCGAAAATGGATCCCATTATCGGCCGGTTGACCCTACATTTGATGAATATGAATTCAATGAAAAACCGGGACCCCGCCCAAAATCCCTTGCATCATTGTTGGCGGGATTTAAATCTTCCGTTACCGTGCGGGTCAATGATTTAAGACATACACCCGGTGCAAAAATTTGGCAACGAAATTATTATGAACGTATTATCCGAAACAAAATGGAATATCAACAAAAAACGGAATATATTCTTAAAAATCCTTTAAATTGGAAGGAAGATAATTTTTTTTGCAATCTAGGTTTGAAAAAAAATAATCAATAAAACACCATGCAATACAAATTTACAGAATCTTCTTATGAAAACGCTATTATACAGCTCTTTGAGCAAGAGCTAGGCTACGATTACCGGCCCGGTCCGGATATTACCCGCGATTATCGCAAAGTGGTCTGGGAATCCGACCTGCGTTCTCATTTACAGCGTATTAATTCCCACGCTCCCAAAGCAGCGATAGATGAAGCTGTCCGTAAAATTGTTGTAATGGATTCTCCGAATTTGATCGAAAATAATAAAGTATTTCACGATTACCTTAGATCGGGTGTGGCAGTGGATTATTATAAAGAGGGTCCCCAAAGCACACATATTCAGCTCATTGATTATGAGCATGTGAAATTAAATGAATTTGTGATCTGTAATCAATATTCTGTAGAAGATAGAGAACTAAAGCGCCCGGATATTGTCATTTTTATCAATGGTCTGCCCTTGATCGTCATGGAACTTAAAAGTTGCTCGCGTGAGCAGGCAGATACTTCCTCCGCTTTCAAGCAGATCCGTAATTATTTACAGGCCATCCCCTCGCTTTTTACTTACAATGCCTTTTGCGTGATCTCGGATATGTCCGAAACCAAGGCAGGTACCATTACCGCGTCCGAAGATCGTTTTATGCGCTGGAAATCTGTGGATGGTAGTAAAGAAGAAACGCGCAGGATAGATTTTGAGACTTTATTTAAAGGGATGTTTAATAAAAAACGACTGCTAAAGCTTCTGCAGAATTTTATACTTTTTCTCGGTGATAAAGATGAAGAACCCGTTAAGATCCTCTCGGCTTATCACCAATTTTATGCGGTCAATAAAGCCGTAAAAACAACATTACAAGCCGTAGAAACCAACAAGGGGAAAGCCGGTGTTTTTTGGCACAC
>CAZNFT010000090.1:0-3516 GCA_964572745.1 uncultured bacterium | reverse complement strand
TGAAACTTGAACAAAACATTCTCAATAAAATAGATCAAGAATACGAGAACATGGCAATCGAAGCCGAGCCACACCATATTCAGCGTTCCAAGAATGAATTGGGCAAGATGGAAGCCATTCTTGGTGCACCCGAAACCATTGAAGAACTCTGCAAAGATATTGTCAAACACTACGAAGACCGCCAGCATATTTTATCCGGTAAAGCCATGGTCGTCGCTTATTCTCGTCCCATTGGCATGAAGATCTACAAAAAATTGCTCGAGATGCATCCTACTTGGCAAAATAAACTGGCCATTGTCATGTCCAAAGACAACCGCGATCCCGAAGAATGGTTCAATATTATTCCCGATAAAAAAGACCGTGATGAGCTGGCGACAAAATTCAAAGATCCGGATAGCGAACTCAAGATTTGTATCGTTGTTGACATGTGGCTCACCGGCTTTGATATTCCTTGTCTGAACACCATGTACATTTACAAACCCATGCAAGGCCACACACTGATGCAAGCCATTGCGCGAGTCAATCGCGTATATAAAGACAAAGAAGGCGGCTTGATCGTCGATTATGTGGGTATTGCCTCCTCACTCAAACAAGCCATGAAAGATTACACCGATCGCGACAAAGAGCATATAGGCAATAATGATATAGGGGAGAGCGCCTTACCGAAATTCCGTGAAAAAATGGAGATTTGTTCTGATCTTATGCATGGCGTAGATTTGAAACCCTTCTTTGGCAATAGTGATTTGGAACGCGCACGATGCATTGCCAACGGCATTGATCATATTTTAGCTGGTGAAGACAAGAAAAAGATCTATCTCAGAGAAACCACCGCACTCAAACAAGCCGAGACACTTTGTCGCTCATTACTGAGCGAAAAAGAACGCATCTTATCCGCATATTTTGAAGCGGTCCGAGCCGGAGTATCCAAAGTAACAGGCATAGGAAAAATTACCCTACGAGATATCAACGATCGCATCAATGAACTGCTCAAAGCGAGTATCAAGAGCGAAGGCGTGGTCAATGTTTTCGCAAATCTACCGGAATTTTCAATTTTTGATCCCGAGTATCTCGAAAAGATCAAAAAAATGGAACAGAAGAACTTGGCGGCCGAAATGTTGCAAAAACTTTTGGCGGATGAGATCAAAGTCTATCAAAGGACAAACTTGGTAAAATCGCAGCTCTTTTCCGAAAAAATGGAAGAACTTATGCGACGCTATCGCAATAGTCTCATCACCAATGCCGAAGTGATTGAAGAACTACTCAAAATGGCTGGAGATATTCGCCAAGCCAACGAAGACGGCAATGCACTTGGACTGACAAACGAAGAACAAGCCTTTTACGATGCCATTACAAAACCCGAAAACATCAAAGATTTCTACAGCAATGATAAATTAAAAGAAATGACGCTTAAACTCACAGAAGAATTACGCAAAAGTCGCACTATCGACTGGCAACTCAAAGACAGTGCACGAGCCTCCATGCGCTCAAAAATTAAAAGACTATTGAAAAAATACAAATACCCACCCGAAGGTCAGAAAAAAGCCCTCGAATACGTCATTCGTCAGGCCGAACTTATGAGTGATAATATCAGTGTCTATGATATGGAAAGACCGACAAAGTATATCACTTAGAATTATCAGTTTATGACAAAAAGAATTTGACTCGGATCAAATGCGAAAAGCTCGCTTTTGCGCGCTGAACCCCACACAACCCTGTAGCGATGCATGACCTGCGTCGGAAGTTTTATGTATAAATTTTTCGCAAAGCCCATGCAGTCCAAGGCGTTTACAAAGTCTACATTTTATTCAAAGCCGCCGGGGTCATTCAAACAATTGCAGATTTCAGATCGCAGATTTTAAATTCCATGAAACAAAAAAAATACAGCAACAAGAACTAAAGAATAAAGACTTGAAATCGGACCAAATGCAAAAAGCAGAGCTTTTTGCGCCATGTCCCCCGCAAAACCCTGTAGCGACGCAGGATCCTGCGTCGTTCTTCAGGAAGCAAGAGACGGGCCATGTCCCGTATCATAAAAGGACATTATTTATATTAGTTATCATTGTATAAACCCACATAATCCTAGATTTTTTGTTTTAGGGTATCATCGAAATATACCTGAGTGATTAATAAATAAGATCTCGGATAAAATCGCTTCGTAATTATTCCGGGATGACATGCTTTTTGTTTTGTTCTTTTTTCTCCTTATTCTGTACTGGCTTCTGATTATGTGATGCAAATCACTAATGTAAAAATATCCAACATAATGCTTGTAAAGAATAGTGACAATTATTATATTCGTTTGCTCTTTAAAAAGGGAAATGAGAAAAGAAAAAGGAGAAAAAATGAGTTCGTTCATGAAGCAACTTCGTGAAAAAGAGGGTCTAACTCAAGAAGATCTATCAAAGGTAATTGGAGTATCGCGACCCACATATGTCGCAATTGAAAGCGGGGCACAAATATTAAATGTAGCTCAGGCGCAAAAACTGGCAAAATTTTATGGTATGAATGTTGAAGATATTATTGAAGAAAGAGTATCACCAAAGCCCACAGTGGTTTTAGAAAAAAATGAAAAAGCAGAGCCCAAAAAAACAGCACCTGAAATTCGTATCTCTGTCCCTCAGAATAAAGTGGAAAAATTCAAAGAAGTCTTGCTCTATATTCTTGAGGAGATTGGAGCTCGTCCCAATGTGGGAAAGGCCGTATTGTGTAAGCTTTTGTACTTCATCGATTTCGATTATTACGAGAAATATGAGGAACAGTTAATGGGAGCCACCTATATTAAAAATCATTTTGGCCCCACACCTCCGGCATTTCCCGAGATCGTAAAAGAAATGGAAGAGCAGGGCGAATTAATGTCCGTAAAAGCTAAGCTCTATAAATACGAGCAACAAAAATTCCTGCCCTTAAGAAAAGCCAACTTTAAACATTTTTCAGCACGTGAAAAAGAGCTAATCGACAAAAATATAGAACGTTTTAAAGATTTTAACGCAAAACAGATGGAAGCATATTCCCATAAAGATGTGCCATGGATAACGGCAGAAGATCAGCATCCTATAGATTATGAATCTGTATTCTATCGCACACTGGAATTATCACAACGCCATTATGATGATGAAGTATAATAACACATCGGAATTTGATCGGGATTTTAAGAGATTAAAAAAACGTTTCAGGACGCTTTCCGAAGATCTTGGAACGGTAAAAAGATCTGCTATCGAATTGTGTCATATACATGGTTTGTGTCATAACCTCGAAGAAATAAGCGGAGTTGGCAATAGCAAAGATCTGAAATTTTATAAAGTAAAGAAATTTGCTTCCCTCTCAATTCCCGGTAAAGGAAGCAAAACCGGGCTTCGCTTGATCTATGCATTCTTTCCACAATTAGATGAAATTATCTTTTTGGAGATTTATTTCAAGGGAGACAAAGAAAATGAAGATAAAAAGAGGATAAAAGAGTTTATTAAAGCCTGAATTCAACAAGTAAGTGCAACTGAAAGTAATTTGTAAAAACAGGCA
>CAZNFT010000089.1:0-5140 GCA_964572745.1 uncultured bacterium | reverse complement strand
ATTGAACAAGGAACATCGATATGTGATTTGCGAAGTTCTTGAATATCGAAGAAGGAACAGCGATATGTGATTTATGAAGTCCTTGAATAGCGATTATCGTTAATTTTATTGACGAAGCTCCGGTGAAGTTGATTTTTGGTCATAATTCAAAGGGACCCTGAAGGGGTTGAATAACAGTAGAAAACAATCTTCCCATACATAAAAAGAACCCCGACGGGGTTCAATAAGTTAGGCTTTATACTTATCTAAAAACTCTATTACAAACTGCCTGAGCAATTTTATAATATAAAAAAACATCAATTACCCCGCACTTTAGTGCGGGGGAAACAGCTATCAATATATCGGGCTTTAGCCCAGAAAAATTATTTCAATTTGGGGTTAAAACCCCATTTATGTGTGGTGGTTTTTACCCACGAGCTTAAGCCCGTGGTAATTGATAAAAAGAGAGTGTTTATGACTCTTAGGATTTTGTGATCATCGATATATGATTTACGAAGTCCTTGAATATCGAACAAGGAACATCGATATGTGATTTATGAAGTCCTTGAAGATTGAACAAGGAACGCCGATATATGATTTACGAAGTTGTTGAATATCGAACAAGGAATATCGATATGTGATTTATGAAATCCTTGAATAGCGAACAATGAACAGCGATATGTGATTTACGAAGATTTCAAATATCTTAATCTCAACTTTAAGCTTATCCTCAACCATAAGCTCAAGCTTTCAAACATGAATTTATCTATTCTTGTTGTTCAAGCTTAAAAATAAGTGTAAATTTAATGCTGAATATGGAGGAACTATGACGAGATATGCAATTTATCCCGGAACATTTGATCCCATTACATATGGGCATTTAGATATTATTAAAAGAGCTGCTAAACTTTTTGATAAAGTTGTTGTTGCGGTAGCCCAAAACACCGGGAAAACACCCTTGTTTACAATGAAAGAAAGAAAAGATATGATCCTTGAATCTGTCAAGAATATTGATGGCGTTGAAGTTGATACTTTTTCCGGATTGATAGTTGATTACTGTCAGCAACAAAATGCCACGGCCTTGATCAGAGGATTGCGAGCAGTTTCAGATTTTGAATATGAGTTTCAAATGGCATTATTAAACAGGAAGTTAAACCAAGATGTTGAATCAGTATTTTTAATGCCAAAGGAAAAATTTACCTATTTAAGCTCTTCTATGATAAAAGAGATCGCAACTTTTGGTGGTAATGTATCTTGTTTTGTACCAGACCATGTGAAGGAAAAATTAATAAATAAATTTGAGATTAAGGAGAAGTAATGGCCCCTATTGAACGCTTAAGAGAACGTGCTATCAAAGAAACTGATGTACATGTCGTACTTCCGGAAGGGAAAGATCCGCGCGTAGCTGCTGCAGCTGCAGCAATAGTAAGTAAAAATATTGCTCAGGTAACTATCTTAGGTACCGAAGAAGAATTATTAGCATCTGCTAGTGAGGCCGGTGTGTTTTTAGATGGGGTTGCACAGGTAGATCCTAAACAGGATCCAAATTTTGAAGCATATGTTACTGAGTATGTTGAATTACGCAAGAAAAAAGGTATGACACCTGATAAAGCTCGTGAAATTATGAATGATCCAACTTTTTTTGCTGCTATGATGTTGCGCATGGATCGCGCTGATGTATGTATTTCGGGTGCATTGAATCCGACTGCACATGTTTTGCGTGCCGGTTTGCAAATCGTTAAAACAGCTCCCGGCGTTTCTACTATGTCCTCAGATATGATAATGTTCTCTCCGGACAAGCGTCCTCCTCTTTCATTTGCAGATTGCGCTGTTAATCCAAATCCAACAGCTGAACAATTAGCAGAAATTGCTTTAGGTACAGCCGAAACACATAAAGCTATTTTTAATGTAGAACCTGTTGTAGCGATGCTGTCTTTTTCTACCAGAGGATCTGCAAAACATGAATTAGTGGAAAAAGTCCAAAAAGCATTTAAAATAGCCCATAAAACTGCTCCCGGACTAAAAATTGATGGAGAAATGCAAGCGGATGCCGCTATTGATAAAGCAGTTGCCATGAAAAAAGCTCCCGGTTCATTGGTAGCAGGTAAGGCAAATGTTTTAATTTTTCCCGACTTAAATGCCGGTAATATTGGCTATAAGTTAGTTCAGCGCTTTGCTGGTTATGAAGCAATTGGGCCTATTCTTCAGGGAATGAATAAGCCAATTCATGATCTCTCACGCGGTTGCTCTGCTGAAGATATTATTAATCTTACTGCAGTCGCGGCTCTTCAGGTTAAGTAGAGATGCAATGCATTGCATTTGTATAAGAAAAACAGAGTAAGGAATTATTTCTCAACCTCAGCCTTAACCTAAAATATAAGGAATTGCATGAAATTTGTAGATCTTGCACAGATTGAAGTCACGGCCGGAAATGGAGGCGCTGGTTCCGTCAGTTTTCATCGTGAAAAATTCATGCCTAAGGGTGGTCCGGACGGCGGTGATGGTGGTAATGGCGGTTCTGTGATCTTTCTTGCAACTTCCCAATTGCACACACTTCAGGATATCAGATACCATCGAAAATATAAAGCTGAAAACGGGCGAGCAGGTGAGGGGAGAAATCGATCCGGTAAAAAGGGAAATGATATCGTTATTAAGGTTCCCGTTGGTACGCTTATCAAGAATCTTGAAAATGGTGAGATCGTCGCAGATATGCTTGAAGATGGACAAAAGTTTCTTGCGGCAAAAGGTGGAAATGGCGGATGGGGAAATCAGCATTTTGCAAATTCTGTTAATAAAGCGCCTCGTTATGCTAAGCCGGGACTGCCCGGTGAATATTTAAAACTTGAATTAGAACTCAAGATTTTAGCTGATGTAGGCTTGGTAGGATTTCCTAATGCCGGCAAAAGCACCTTGCTTTCGGCTGTTTCGGCCGCTAAACCAAAGATCGCAGATTATCCCTTTACAACTCTGGTCCCTAATCTTGGTATTGTAAAATATGGTGATTTTGGATCTTTTGTTATGGCAGATATTCCCGGACTCATCGAAGGTGCGCATCTTGGAAAAGGATTAGGGGGCCAGTTTCTTCGCCATATTGAGAGGACCTCAATTCTTTTGTTTATGGTCGATGTTAATGAAGATGATATTAAACTTACGTATGAAACTTTATTAAAGGAGTTAGCTTCTTTTAACAAAGAATTGCTGCATAAACCACGGATTCTGTGTATTACCAAGATGGATTCTGTTGATATCAATGAATACGAAGATGAATTTGAAGTAGATATAGAGGTGATGCATATTTCTTCAGTAACGCGTTATAATATTGATAAACTAATCTATAAATTAGCCGAATATGTGGAATAAAAAGTTTACATGAATATCTCATACAGAGCCACATAGAAAACAACTACGATTTAATAGAACCCTAAAGGCTGGATCTCCAGCCTTTTTTCTTGGACAATTATTTTTTAGGTTTAAAGATCCATTCAATAATTCCATATTTATCCTTCATCCTTAGAATCCTATATTTGTCCCAATAACTTTTTAATCTCCTTTAAAATCAGCTAGTGCTAGTTTATGCAATAGTTCAATAAATATATTGAAAAAGTGTGACATAGGTCACATTATCAAGCTATTACAAATAATCCTTTGCTAATAATTCTAAGCTTTATTAAATTTTAGCGTCTTTCAAGAGGGGGGATGAAATACCCTCATATAAGGACAGAATAAAATAACTGAACATCGCTTAAAGTGTCTTTTATGAGGGTTTTTTATGGATATTTCGACTCTTTCAATTATGTGCGTAGAAGATATCGGTCCGCGGACCTATTTTTCTCTCATTCAGGCTTTTGGCTCAGCAGAAGCAGTTTTACAACAAGATAAGAGCTCTCTGATGCAAGTCAAGGATATTAGAGAATCCCAAGCTGATGCTATTGTAAACAAAATATACCAAAAAATGCTTGAGAGGCAACTTGAGCAATCGCGAAAAAAATCGGTTAAAATTATTACCTATGGAGATGAAGATTATCCGGATATTTTACGACAGATCTATAATCCACCTCTGGTACTTTTGTATCAGGGAGAATTTTCAGAAAAGGATGATCCGGCTTTTGGTATTGTTGGTATGCGATATCCCGACGATTATGGTAAGCAAATGTGCTACACTATTGCCAGTGATATTGCTAAAAAGGATATATGCATTGTAAGCGGTATGGCTAAAGGAATAGACTCAATAGCTCATCGTGCTGCCTTAGACCATGGTGCGCGAACTATTGCGGTGATGGGGACGTCTTTTGATATTATTTATCCGGCCGAAAATAAGCATTTGTATCGAGAGATCAGAAAAAATGGAATCGTATGTACAGAAACTCTTTTCGGGCGTCAGCAGGTTCCTGCACATTTTGTCCGCAGGAATAGAATAATCAGTGGACTCAGCAGAGGAGTTCTTGTTGTTCAGGCAGGTCATAAAAGTGGGGCACTCGTGACTGCATTTAATGCTAATGAGCAGAATCGCGATGTTTTTGCTGTTCCGGGTGATGTGCTCAAAGGGCGACATACCGGTTGCCACAGATTGATCAAATTGGGAGCTAAGATCGTTGAAAAGTCGGAGGATATTTTATGTGAATATCCTTTTATTCAGGATAAAATGAAAGCGCAGGGCGATCTTTTCATTCAGGGTCAGATCAAAAAGAAATTATCTAAAGAAGAAGAGAGTGTTCTCACTGTTCTTAACAAAGAAGGCGTTCATATTGACATGATATTCTATAAATGTGATCTTGATCGAGCGGCTATCATGAAAGCTCTTCTGGATATGGAGTTGAAAGGATATATAAAAAGGGGGAAAGGAAATTATTATTCGAGGAACATTTAAAAGACAAGAAACAAAGGACAAATAATACAGGCACTGAGCCCAGGAAATATAAGAAGGCGACGATTTAAGCATGAACTATAAACTTTAAGAGGGGTTTATCAAATAAAAGGTATCATCCTAAAAAGGGGGGAGGTAAAAGATATTCATAGTTTATGCAAAGGGTACTCTGAATGAATCTAATCCCATCGGGACAACAGTTTTTAGCTATATGAAATGATTTTAAAAACAAGCTCCATAGAAGCGACTTATTTTGTAGTAGAATGGTATTACAACATTGAATGAATCAGTCCCATA
>CAZNFT010000088.1:0-5225 GCA_964572745.1 uncultured bacterium | reverse complement strand
TTTTTCTTCGACATATAGCCGATTAACTCAATTCCCATAATTTTTCCTCGAAAAATTATGATTATTAAGTCAATCTTGAGATTATTGGTCAAGCGATATGTTGAGCATTTAGCTTCTGAGCTTGCTCTACGAAGCGTCAGCGTAGTAGCCCAATATTGAGTTTGCCAGAAATTGCACTAGACTAATATGTTTTGATGAATAATATTATAAACCGACCGAATTATCTCTTCTTTAGATATTTGATCGCTGTCTATTTGATGTGCTATACTTGCATCCCATGCCTTTATGAATACAGGTATTCGCTCTTCAGAAATCAGCTGAGATGCTCCGATAAATTCAATATCCTTATGTTGCATTTTTAGCTTAAAAGCCGGAATTATTCGCTCCCAATCTAAAGATGAAAAGTCTTTGGTTAAATGGTAGAGATCATAAATATCTCGTGGTGCAGAATAAGATCTCTGCACAAGAGACCTTAGCTTTTCACATACAATTTCATCTATTGAGTAACATTGTAAATATCTTGAACCGACCAGTTCATCTGAATATAGATGAATAATTTCTCTTTGTTCAGATTGAAAAACACAAAGTTCCTGAGTCGAGATTTCCAATTTTATTTTGCTTGTCCAATTACCCGGAGACGTCGGCTGAACATGCTTAGAGTGATTGGCTCCCCAGTATTGTATTTTTACCTGATATCCTTTAGAAATATCTTTTGAAACAAGAGCTGTTATATTCTCCGGATAAAAGAGCATATCAATTTTTTCTGCTAATTTATCACATATATTTTCAAGATCTTTCTCTCTTAACTTAAAATCAGGCTCCTTAGAAGAGAAATCAAGATCTTCGGAAAAACGATAATCACTATAGTAGCATTTCCTGAGACAGGTACCACCCTTAAAAAGCAGCTTATCATCATAATACTGAGAAAAAACAGAGAGAAAATGCCCTAAGACATAATCTTTATCTACCGTATTGGGAGGAATGCCCCAAGCTCTTGATTTTAAAGCTATTTCACTTTTAGATATCATAATCAATAAGCTTCATGAATTATATTCAAAATATCTTCTTTACTCACATTGAGTCTAAGTTTCCACTTATTGGAATAGTCACCAACAGCTTCACCTTTAGGATCAAACAAGGCAAAATTACTCAAAGGATAATCTTGAGCAAAAGCTACAAAATCCTTCAATTCCTTTTTAACAAATAATTCCGCAAGAAAGCCCATGCGCTTGATAATAGCTGCATTATTATACACCTTTACATACTCTATCAATTTAGCCGCATTCATTTCAGCATTATTAAATGCTTTTAAAAGGTCTGCAAGATCACCTGCATATCGGCCTTGATCAAAACAATCAATCATTGTCATTTCAATATCGGTCAAAGGAAATTTCTTATCGCCATAACCCCGATAAATATTAGCAATTAGTTTTTCTTTTCTTACGCTCACAAATTGGACTTTTGTACCAAAAATATTTGCTTCTTTTTTTCTACCTGGGATCTTGACAAATATTTTATTTGGAAATCTATCCGTTAAGCCATGTAAATGCAATGCGGACCAATAAGCTACCACTGCTCCATTCGCGATAAAGGTTGATAAAACATAAGGATCATTGAAATTGCTCATTGCATACTTTGAACGTTCAATGCGATTAATTAATTTTTTATCACAAAGATTTTCAACTATTTCATTCAAATTTTCAAGCGATTCACCCAATCTACTTTGAATATCTTGTAGTGAAAAATACAGAATCTCATGTTCATTAAGTTTATTCAGGAAATCAATTTGATCTCTACTAAGTGATTTTGATATATAAGTGCTCTTTGCCATATAAGTTGTGTTCCAATAAACCCTATTATGTTAGGTTTTTTATTACATGATTTATCATGCTTAATATACTTTCTAAATATCATAAAGCAAATGAATTTTATCAAATAGGATTCAGAAGCAAGTTAATCGCTGAATCGTTGAAGCGTCTAATCGTACAATCGCGAAATCGCCAATCCATTGAATCGTGAAATCGCGGAATCGTTGAAGCGAAAATCTGGTCTCTGGTTTCTGGTATCTGGTATCTAGCCAATTAACTCAATTCTCATAATCTTTCTCCGACATATAGCCGATTAACTCAATAATCATAACTTTTACCAAAATAGCCGATTAACTCAATTCTCATAATCTTTCTCCGACATATAGCCGATTAACTCAATTCTCATAATTTTTCTCCGAAAAATTATGATTATTAAGTCAATCTTGGGGTTTTTAAATCTGAATTCTGGTAAGCTCTTCCAGTATCATCTTCGTCTCCAACTCCAATTTTGTGAACGCAAACCATTTCTTGCCTAGATCTTTTAAGGAAGCTCCAATATGATAAACTTCTTTCTCATCAATAATCACAAAGCGATCATGCGAACGTGTAAAAACATGAACATCGCATTCCGGATATTGTTTTTGAAAGCGTTTTATGGCCAGTTCATTCTTGGCATTAAGATCTTTGGTGTAAATATCCAGTTTGACTTCCTTTTGTTTATTAGACAATAGACTTAAAGTTTCTTCGCTAATATAATTATCGATCAGGATAATTGACCTCTTTGCCGTTTTGATCAGATCGCTTGCAAATACATGAGCATCGAAAACCTGACCATCAAAAAAGATGCCTTGTTGGGGGATATGTTTATCTCCCATTATTTTAAATATTCGATTAAATTTTTCTTCGTTTTTTAATTGCCTTAGCTCCAAAACATCCAATCTTGTTGATGTAAGAGAATATTTTGAGATATGATGACGCATCTCAACAAAAGCATTCATGATAGAAATACTAACTTTTATAGCTGTTTCACTATTTAAGATTGATGAAAGCATTGCAACACCTTGTTCAGTAAAAACATAAGGTAGATATTTTCTGTGTTGTCCGCGACCTTTTCCATCATTCTTTAAGGTCGCAAATTGCGACCTTAAAACTTTATATTCATTTTCTGTTAATTGAAATCTATAATTATCTGGGAAACGCAATAGATTTCTCTTTACCTGCTCATTCATCCTTTTTAATTGAACATTGTAAATAACTGATATTTCTTCATCCAGCATAACATGTTTTTGTCTAATATAATAGATCCTATTCTTAATTTCTTTATCGCTAAATTCTTCCAAAGAAATAGTTTTTATCTGCGTCTTTTCGTTCATAACCCTATTCTTTCTTTTTCAGTTTTTTGTTTAAAATAATATTATCCGTATTTATTTGTACTAATTCTAGCTTTCCTAAATGATCTAATATTGCTGAATTTTTTATCATAAATTTTCTCATATCAACAAAGGCATTCATAATATATATGCTTGCTGAAACAGCTTGTGAATTCTTAATAACAGCCGTTAACATAGCAACACCCTGTTCAGTAAATGCAAATGGCAAAGCACTTGAATGTTTTAAATTTTCAAACTGGTCGCATTTTGCGACCAGTTCGTTTTTTTCATCACGAGTCAATTTAAAACAGAAAGATTCCGGGAATCGCTCCATATTTTTCTTTACCTGTTCATTTAATCTTTTTGTTTCTATTCCAAAATAATTAGCTATATCTCGATCAAGCATAACTTGTTTACCACGAAAAGTGAAGATCATTGATTTAATATCTTTAAAATGATAATTAGATATTAGTGGTCTGGAGTTTATCTTTTCATATTTCATTCCTCTCCTCTCCAATATAAATATTTCTGAAATTCTCTTGAAATATAGACTTTTATTTTCAATAAATCATGCAAGGAAATTAAAGTGTGACCTGTGTCACAAAAAAGTCGAAAGTTGAAGGTTGATGACCTGCCAGCTGGTGCCTGAGAGAAACGAAGGTCTGCTGGCTGGTCGAGAAGGTCGAGGGTCAAAAGTTGATGGACATGACTAAGCTTCTAAGCTCTTTGTCTCTTCAATCGTAAATCATGAATCTGAACTAATCATCTTGGCTTTTTTAGCCGATTAACTCAATTCTCACAATCTTTCTCCGAAAAATTATGATTATTAAGTCAATCTTGGGATTGGGGATCTGGAATCTGCCTTCTTAGCTGGCTCAATGTGCACGTCATCCCGGAAAAATTTCGAAGGAATTTTATCCGGGATCTCAGTAAAAAAAACGCTTCCACCTCTAGTTAGCTTCTCCGTCACGCCATGGCGTGACACTACAGTTTGTTGTTGGGACTAGGCGCATCTTTGCTTTTTTAGCCAATTATAATTTTTCTTCGACATATAGCCGATTAACTCAATTCCCATAATTTTTCTCCGAAAAATTATGATTATTAAGTCAATCTGGAAATGGTTGAATCGTGAAATCGTGGAATCGTAGCAAGACTAAGCTCTAAGCCTTCAGCGTTCTTCATTATTCACTATTAACTAAAACGCCTGAAAGGCATTGTATCTCTCTTCCAATCTCTCCCGATCAGGATAGTCTTTTTTATGGAAGGGTAAAATAATTTGCTGGTTGTTCATCTCTTGAATGCCATGCTTTAGCATGGGTCCATCGACTTCAAGCAAAATATCTTCTCTCACTTTTATGGTATAATCGGGTGATATACCAATAATGTTTTTATCAAAAGCGGCGTGATGAATCTTACATAATGACAATCCATTATTAACAACGGCATCGCCATGCTCTTCGGCATCAGGAATAATGTGTGCCGCATCAAGGAGTTCACGGTGTTTTAATCGACAAAGTGCACATTGCTCGCTATAGGCAGTTAAGACAATTTCTCTAAACTCTCGTTGGTGGTAGCGGCCTTTTATGGGTGACTCATAATAGCGTTTCTCAATGGGAGTGTTTGTGCCATCATGGATTTTACTGCCCTGCATTAGAAGCGCTTCGTTTCCTGCGACTAGAAATGATTTTGCATAAGAATCTTCCTGGATAATATAGACCGGAAATTCTGCGAAATACTGACTCGGTTTAAAAGCGTAAAAATAGATCAAAGGAATTTTTTCCACCATGGCTCGTCGTAAGCCGGCATTATCTGCATGATTCGGATCACTGCCCATGTATTTATAATTCATAAAAGCACCTTTACGGTGATCTTTGTATGGACTATTTGGTGTGGTCGAAATCGAAATCGGCACATCGCAAGCCTTGGGTTTCCAAATACCACGCTGATTAATCAGGGTAATGCGTTGACCTTGAAAATAAAATCCCTTTAACAACAAATCACGCGCAAAAGGATTATCTCCATGTGCTTGCACAATGTGCGAAAGCCA
>CAZNFT010000087.1:0-5247 GCA_964572745.1 uncultured bacterium | reverse complement strand
CGTCATGCGACGGACTGAACAATTATAAAACAAACACCGTTCGTTTTATAATTTTTACCGAAATGCTTCGGTACAGGCAGAATGACACTACTATATGTCATCCGGGATAGCGTGTCACCATGTCTAAATCTTATCTAATCATCCCGTCATTTACCAAACTTTTCCAAAGCGACTTTCATTTTCTCGGGTATCTGGATCTGCTGAGGACATTTATTCAGACAAATACCGCAAGAAATACAATTGCTGGCTTTTTTATCATCAGGGACAATTATATTGTAAAGTCGCTGAGCTTCATTCCAATCGTTCATCATAGAACCCTGGATCAAAAAACGAAAGACATTGGGGATATCCACGCCGTGGGGACACGGCATACAATAGCTGCACTGGGTACAATTTACTGTAATGCGTTCATGATACATATCGCGTATTTTTTGGAGCTGAGTTTTTTCATCTTCTGTGAGGGTATTGATACCTGATCGTGATGCCGCAGCAATATTTTCGCTTACATGCCAAGGCTCGCTCATGCCGGAAAGGATGAGTCCCACTTCTTCCTGATCCCAAAGCCAGCTTAATGACCAATCTGCGGGAGTCCGCTTGGGTTGGAGCTTATCCCATTCTTGCTGTATGTTTTTGGGAATATTATTTGTCAATCCACCACCACGCAAGGGTTCCATAATGATCAGGCCCATGCCTTTTGATGCGGCCAGCTTGAGGCCCTTAAGTCCGGCCTGATAATTTTCATCAAGAATATTGTACTGGATCTGGCAAAAATCCCAATCGAAAGACCTGATAATATCTTCAAAGACTTCATATTTATCGTGAAAAGAAAAGCCAATAAGTTTAGCACGACCATCTTTTTTGATTTTTTCAAGAAATTCAAAAACGCCATTGGCTTTCATATTCTCCCAGGATTTTGCATTTAACGCGTGCAAAAGGTAGAGATCCAGATGATCTGTCTGAAGTTTTTCCAGCTGTGTATTGAGATATTTATCCATGTCTGCCGGTTTTTTAACCAACCAACAGGGAAGTTTTGTCGCAAGAAGTACTTTTTCACGATAGCCATCAGCCAAGGCTTTTGCCACAAGTGGCTCTGCATTTCCACCATGATAACCCCAGGCTGTATCAACATAACTAATACCGCCATCAATGGCTTGTCGGATCAGCTTGATCGCAGCATTCTCATCGATGTTTGTCGCATCGCCATCTATTACAGGCAAACGCATACAGCCCATTCCAAGGGCAGGGACCTTGACACCGGTTTTTCCAAAATTGCGGTAATTCATATGATAATTATTTCCAGATTATTTGTTTATTATTAACTGCGAAATTGATATTTGAACAAGGGACACCGATTTTAGAATTATGAAGTAAATATTCACTTCGAATTTCGCATATCGTTAATTCTTGTTCATTATTCAATTATATATTAAGTTTCTAGTCTCCTTTTCAATGCTATAAACGCCGCTTCCGGCTCATCAATATCCAGAACTGCCTCTTCCATAGGACACATACCATCACCTTGACGGTTGATGATATAAGGAACAACTGCATCAGCCTTTAGGTCGAGTGTGAGAGCTTGTCCGGCATCAACTGCATGCTGACTTGCCAACGGCGTATAGACTCCCTTAGCGCCAAGATATGCAGCTAGCATTAGCGCTGCTTTACCAATCACCTTATCTGCAATGCTACATCCCAAATATTCATTTTTAGACCGCGTATCCAAAGCATCAAAAAAAGGCTGAATTCCATTCTTGGATGAAGAAAAAATGACCTCGCCATGCTTGACGATAAGCAAAACTCTATTTTCTTTTCCCAAGAATGACTTGGCAAGTGTGATATCGTGGTTTTTCATATAAGAAAATAAAGATTAATGAGTCGAAGTGGAAGTGAATAATGACTATATGCTGAACTTATAGTCACACATTGTGATAGCATGATATGAAATAATCTTTCGAGTGGAAAGCGGTCAAATATAGTAGCGATAGATTCACTTCTTGGTGTCACAGCGAAACGTGCATAAAAATTCACATCTTAGAAACTTCCTAAAACAAAGCCACCTGAAATTTCAAGTGGCTTTGTCGTTCCCTGCTCAGAAGGGTACTTCGTCCCCCGTTTTATCATCGGTGTGGGCTTCGGCGCCTTCGACCTCCTTATCTTTGCGTTTGCCTAAAGGAGTCAACATGTCAGCGTACACTTCGGTAATGTAACGCTTCAGATTGTCCTTATCGACCCATTCGCGGGTACGCAAAGCTCCTTCGACATAAATTTGCTGGCCCTTAACCATCTTCTGGCTATAATTGGCAAGGTTACCCCAGCAAACAATGCGATGCCAATCTGTACGGTCCTGATACTCTCCCTTGGAGTCTCGCCAACCGTAATTACTGGCTAATGAGAAGTGTGAGACCTTACGGCCACCATTAAAAGTGTTTATTGTAGGTTCGTTACCAATGTGTCCTACAAGAATCACTCTGTTCGCTGAATTCCTATTCATTTCCCCCTCCTTTTTTTTGGGTTAATAGGAAAAACACTTAATATCTGACTTTCTTCAGTATCTCACTTTATTATTTTAATTCTCCTTTTTCTCGCTTCATTTTTTTATTCTTTTTGCTTTTCTCAAGCAAATGTATGATTTTTAATGCAAGGATGCAAATCGACTGGAGAAAAGTGTGACCAATGCCATAAAAATCAAGCTAAAAAATGTCCCGGACAAGCCTGGAGTCTATATTTATTACGATCAGAGTAAGACTATCGTCTATATTGGCAAGGCAAAATCTCTAAGAAATCGGGTGAGATCTTACTTCCGGGGAAACACAAATGATCCAAAAACTCAGGTTCTGGTTTCCAAAATTGCAGATATGGAATGGATCATTACGCATACCGAAGTCGAAGCTCTGCTTCTTGAAAATAATCTTATTAAGCAGCATACTCCACGCTACAATGTGATGTTGAAAGATGATAAATCTTATCCCTATATTTGTATTTCAAACGAAGTTTTTCCTCGTGTCTTTTCAACACGAAATATTGTGCAGGATGGCTCTCAATATTATGGCCCCTATACGGATGCTTCTCATATTAAGCGTTTACTTCGTGCTATTTATAAAATTTTCCCCGTGCGCACCTGTCGAAGAAAGATCGAAGATGGTGGAAATCCCAAAGATGAACCTTGTTTACAATATCATTTAGGCAATTGTAAGGCTCCCTGCATTGGTGGTATTTCTGCAGAAAAATATGCTAAAACCATTAACGAGATCGTTCGGTTTTTAAATGGACAAACTCAGCCTCTTATCAGGGACCTTAATACCGACATGCTGGAAGCTGCAAATAAAATGGACTTTGAATTGGCCGCCAGAATTCGCGACCGGCTGAATGTCCTTAAAAAATATTCCAATACTCAATCTGTGGTGCAAACTGATTTTAAAAGTCGTGATGTGATCGCGCTGGCACTGGCAGATCATGATGCCATTGTTACCATTTTCCGCCTGCGCGAAGGTCTGCTGATCGGCAGAGAGCGTTTCCACTTAAAACATGTGGAGCATCAAGATCAAGAAGCCATTCTTCAGGATTTTATTCGCCGTTATTATTCTAAAACAAATTTATATCCCAAAGAAGTTTTCATTGATCTCAAGGAAGATATAGATCTCTTTGAAGCCTATCTCAAAGAAATATCAGGTCACAGTATAAAGATCATCCGGCCCGAGCGAGGCAAAAAAGCTCAACTATTTACCTTAGCCAAGAAAAATGCTGATATGCTCTTAAAAGATCTTCTTTTGCAGAAAATGAAATTATCCATTCAACCGAATAAAATGGTCGAAGCACTTCAACAAGCACTGAATCTTGCCGTCCCGCCTTTGCATATAGAAGCTTTTGATATTTCTCATTTTCAAGGCAAAGAAACAGTTGCATCCATGGTCTATTTCGAGAATGGTGCTTCAAAACGCTCCCAATATCGCAAGTACATTATACGCACTGTGGATAAACCCGACGATTATCAGTCCATGCGCGAAGTTGTTGAACGCAGATATACTCGGCTCCTTAAAGAAAAAAGCACCTTGCCCGATCTCATCCTGATCGACGGTGGCAAAGGACAATTAAATGTGGCCAAAGAGATATTAAATCAATTGGGACTAAACAATATTCCAATAATCGGTTTGGCAGAGCGACTTGAAGAAGTCTTTATTCCCGGATATTCCCAGGCTCAAAATATTCCCAAAAGTTCACCGGCTGTTATTTTATTACGAAGAATTCGTGATGAAGCTCACCGTTTTGCCATTACTTTTCATCGTAATAAACGCGGAAAAAATATGATAAAAAGTGTGTTGGATGATATCCCGGGACTGGGTGAAATCCGCCGTAAAAAACTTCTCACTAGCTTTGGCTCAGTTAAAGAAATACAAAAGCATTCTGCAGAGAAAATTGCAAAAGATGCAGGTATTCCTTTAAAGCTAGCACATAATATTCTTGATGTACTCACAAAAAAAGATGACAATGCTCCAAAAAAATTATAAGCTAAACTCAGGAAATAAAAGCGTAGAAATTGAGATCCACTATGCTTTCAAGAAAAATTTAAGTTTAAGTATTTATCCCGATAAACGAGTTGTTGCGCGTATTCCTTACGGCATGCCAAAGAAAAGCGTAGAAAACTATTTCCTGCTAAAAAAGAAATGGATATTAAAACATCTTGAACATTTTGAGCAACACCCACCTGAAAGGGAAAAAAAGTATGTAAATGGCGAGTCTTTTCAATTTCTTGGGAAAGAATATTCCCTAAAAACAGAAAGAGGCAAAAAACAGGTGACGCTAGAAAAAGATAAACTTATTGTTCATGTAAGTGATCCCGATGATGCTGAGCTTGTAGAAAAAACCCTTCAGAAATGGTATCGCGACCAGGCAATTGAAATAATATCGCCCTTATATTTTGAGTGGATCAATAAACTTTCTTACTTGAAATTGCCTAAAACAACCCTGCGCTTTTATAAAATGAAACGACGCTGGGGCTCTTGTTCAAACACAGCTGTGATAACTTTAAACAGCGAATTGATCAAAAAAGACCCCGCTCTCATTGACTATATTATCGTCCATGAAATCTGCCATTTAAAAGTACCGGCGCATAATAAAGCATTCTATTTACTGCTGGGATCCATAATTCCGGACTGGAAAGAAAAGCGTAAAGAACTTAAATAGATGGCAAATAGCTGCGAATATTTGCTTAAAACATTTAATTCCTGAGCAAAAGAACTTAGATTATAA
>CAZNFT010000086.1:0-5434 GCA_964572745.1 uncultured bacterium | reverse complement strand
CACAAATCATATATCGGTGTTTCTTGTTCAATATTCAAAAACTTTGTAAATCGCATATCGGTGTTTCTTGTTCGATATTCAAGGACTTCGTAAATTATATAAGTCTTAAGTCTAATGAACATCAATATTATATCAATTACCACGGGCTTAAGCCCGTGAGTAAGAACCCCCACAAATAAATGGGGTTTTAAGCCCAAATTGGAATCATTTTTTCTGGGCTAAAGCCCGATGTATTGGTGGCTGTTTCCCCCGCACTAAAGCGCGGGGTAATTGATGTTTTTTATATCAGAAAATCGCTCTCCCAAGCATAAAGCTTTAGCCCGCCAGATCACAATTTGTCTCAGGCGTTTTTCTTTTTACAAGGAATAGCATATTTTTTGCGTAAATGCATATCCTATCCCGACGGGGTCTTGTTGAATAATGAACAAGGATTAACGATTTTCTATATTCGAAGTTTTCACAAATCATATATTGGTGTTTCTTGTTCAATATTCAAAGTCTTCAACTTTTTACTTTTCCCTTCCGAAGGAGCGTGTGCCCTATTCAAGGATCTCCCCGATCATATCGTAATCAATGGCATCAATGATCTCCACATCAACAAAGTCACCTTTTTTCAATTTAGCGGGAATAATGACCCGATTGTCGATATCGGGAGAATCACGATAAGTACGACCATAGGAATCTTTGCTGAATGCATCATAGACATCAATGAAAACGCGCTGTTTAGTCCCTATAAGGGACTGATTGTTCTCTAGCGATATTTTACTCTGTGCATTCATAATGGCCTCTAAACGACGAGATTTGATGTCTTCAGGGATGGGATCAGCAAGTGGAACAGCGGGCGTTCCTTCTTCCAGACTGTAAGTAAAGCCACCTAAACGGTCAAAACGGATTTCTTTAACAAAATCCAGCAATTCATTAAAGGCTTCATCACTTTCACCCGGAAAACCTACCAACACGGTGGTACGCAAGGCAAGATCTTTGATATCGGAGCGCAAGGTCCTGATAAGCTTGCGAATATGCTCACCATCTTTTCCGCGACGCATGCTTTTGATCTGCTGAGTATTAATATGCTGAATGGGAATATCGATATAAGGCAAAATACTTTTAGACTGATTGATCACATCAATTAATTTCAGATCAAAATGTGCCGGATGGGCATAATGCAGACGGATCCAGGGGAAAGCATCCATATCATCAAGCTCTTTAAGAAGTGTATGTAAACGCAGGTCCTTACGCAGATCCCAGCCATAAGTTGTGCTATCCTGAGCAATGACGATCAGTTCTTTTACACCCTGCTTAGCCAATTCTTCGGCATCTTTTAAAATGACTGAAGGTTCAAGACTTAGCTGCGGTCCACGAATTAGCGGTATGGCACAGAATGCGCAGGAGTTATTGCATCCTTCAGCAATTTTCAAGAAGCCATAGTGTCCGGGTGTCATCAATGATCTTGGAGAAGCTTTTGATTCTTTATGAAAAAGAAAATGTGAAATTTCTTTGACTTCATCCACACCGAAAATAGCATCGACTTCAGGGAATTCTTTTGTAAGTTCTTCCCTGTAACGCTGAGTTAAACAGCCCATCACGATAAGAGATTTAATTGTACCGTTTTTTTTTAATTCAATGGCATCAAGTATGTAATCAATGCTCTCTTCTTTTGCCGGAAGAATAAATCCACAGGTGTTGATGATCAAAAGCTCACAATCCTCTGCTTCTTCCACAAAAGTAAGTCCTTCTTGTAAAAGCATAGATTTTACTTCCTCGGAATCCACCAGATTTTTGGAGCAACCGAGAGAGATGATATTAAATTTTTTCATGATATTTCTTTTTCAGCTTCATTCAACTGTCGTGATATAATTTTAGTTACGACGCAATGCATCGCATCCTTAGAATTTTATATTTCAAAATTCTTTTAGCTCTTAAGTAAAAGCTCATGTTTAATTTTGCAATTCTTCAAACATCGCTTGAACATATTTTTTCGGTTCAAATTCACGGAGATCCTCAATGGCTTCACCCAGTCCTATATATTTAACCGGAATATCTAATTTCTTGCGAATGCCAATCATAGAGCCGCCTTTTGCCGTTCCATCAAGCTTGGTGACGATCAATCCTGTTACCGGTGTTATCTTGGTAAACTCCTCCGCCTGAACCACAGAATTCTGTCCAATGGACCCGTCTAAGACCAATAAAGTCTCATGAGGCGCATCGGGAATGACTTTCTTGATAACACGATGGATCTTATCAAGTTCTTCCATGAGATGAGATTTATTATGTAAACGCCCAGCCGTATCGATGAGAATGACATCGGAATCACGCGATATACCGGCATGAACTCCATCATAAACAACACCCGATGGCGACTTCGCCTTAAGATTCTTGATAATATCCACTCCCGCACGCCGAGCCCACACATCCAACTGCTCAACAGCCGCAGCACGATAGGTATCGCCCGCGACGATAAGCACTTTCTTGCCTTGAGAACGATACAAAGATGCAAGCTTACCGATGGTAGTTGTTTTGCCCGCGCCATTGATACCCACGACGAGTATAACGCAGGGATGATGTTTATCAATGGGAATGCTCAGGTCGTCATCCTTGAACATATAGGAAAATATTCCGGCAATAATGGTCTGAATATCCTCGTAAGACATCAGCTCCTTTTTACGAGACTCTTCCTCGATCTTTTCCATGATCATGTCGCAGATATCCACGCCTAGGTCAGACTCATACAAAAAGGCCTCGATCTCATCCATGAAATCTTCAGATATCTTCATTCCGCGGCCAAAAAGAGAGAATAACCCCTCTTTAAAACGATTTCGGGACTTACTCAGACCTTCCTCATAGCGCTTTGCTGCCGAAGCTGTTTGTTTTTCTTTTACTTCTTTTTTATTTCTTTTAAAAAGTGACATTAAAATCTTTCTATGTTATCAAAGTTTAGTATCAAGGCAATGAATTGCGTTTTTACACCTATATGCATTTATCTTTCTTCGTCTCCATATATTCTCGAGACGCGGTGAATCGCGTCTTTACGTCACACATTAATTCCTGCTCAAAGGTTCTTTTTCAATTTTATTCATTCTGCCTTCTCGCCTCCAACTTCTGCATTATTCTGTCTTCTGCCTCACCTTCGCCGAGGCTTTGGTGCGTCTTCGACTTCTGATTTTTGGTTTCTGACTTCTGGTTTCTGACTCTCAAACATCTTTATACTCTGCACAATATAAACCACCCAAGAAACAAGCATCAGGAATGTAGTAAAATACAGGACATAAATAGCATATAGATTTAGGCCCATATAAAATTCAAACAGCCATAATATACCCGCCACCGTAAGTACCAAAATAAAAGCCTTACCGGCAATATTTGCTCCGGTCACGATCTTATAGCGCTTGTAAAAAATACGTTTCATTATGTAAATACTGGCATCCCGGACAAGCAATATAATCAGGAACCATAAGGGAAAATCCATACGAATGATCATTAGCAAAATCATAGCTGTAGCAACTACTTTATCGGCTAAAGGATCAATGAGTTTGCCAAAATCCGAGACTTGCTTGGTCTTTCTTGCTACAAAACCATCCAACCAGTCAGAAATAACACAAATAGTCAAAATTACCAATCCCCATATCCAGCGATCTGTAGCAAAAAGCCACACGGCCGGAATGGTCAACACAATACGAAGCATGGAAATCATATTTGCCCAGGTGAAATAACTGGCCGTATCCGATTCCCACTTTACAAAGGGGTCTCTTATTTTTTTATCTGACATATAAACCTCATTTAGCCTAAATAATAGCTTAAAATATGCTCTTTTTCAATGATTTCTTTAAGAGTAAAATGCTCTTTAATTTCCAGATTTTCCATTCTGATAAAATGATCCGCAACAGATAGGCAATCCAAGAAACGATGAGAAATGATAATGACTTTAGTACGACTCTTCATCTCCCTGATCATATCATAAAGGGCCAATCTATGCTTAATATTCAGAGCCGTTGTGGGTTCATCAAGAATGGTGACCTTGGCTTCAACTGCAGCTGCCAGGCTAATTCCCAAACGCTGTCTTTCACCCTCGGAATAATGCATTAGGCGTCGATTTTCTTTAATGAGCTGAGTTAGCTCAAATTTTTCTGCGACTGTATCAAAGAGCGTTTTATTAAAATGTTGTCCCACAGAATAACGCTTATCCTGATAGATCTCAAGCAGACTTGCAATGCTGTTCCCCGTAAATAAACGCGTAAGATCCTGAGATAAATAAGCACAAAAAGGATAGTCTGAATAAGCAGCGATCTCATGAAGGTTTGAATCGGCAAGAAGTTTAATTAAAAGCGATTTACCCGAACCGACGGGACCAAGAATTGCAAGGCAAGGATGATTTCTGATTCCTGATTCCTGATTCCTGATTCCTGATTCCTGATTCCTGATTTCTGGTCTCTTATTTCTGGTTTCTGATCTCTGGTTTTTGAGATCTATCTTTAAAGTATTGATTAGACAAAGATCGTCATTGATCTTAAATGTAAAAGGTAGTAATTTCACTTAGCTAAGCCTTCTAGTTTATTTATTATCAATTGTCTATCTGTTTTAATTGAAGCCTTTTTCAGCTGATTTTTCCACTCTGCTTTTGAGTAAACATCTTGTATTGATCCCTTATTCAGGATGATGACATTATCGGCAAAAGCATATTCATCCAGGGACTGGGTGGAAGCCAAAATTATTTTAT
Source organism: uncultured bacterium (assembly GCA_964572745.1). GTDB lineage: Bacteria > Fidelibacterota > Fidelibacteria > Fidelibacterales > Fidelibacteraceae > M50B103. The sequence goes on along the minus strand of CAZNFT010000086.1, from coordinate 720 downwards.
TTTTATCTGCAAGATATCTGAGAACAGCATAAAACAATTTTATATAAGGCGGATCGAGATGAGAGGTCGCCTCATCGAAACAATAAATATTCGCAGGAGATAAACAGGTGGCCGCTATCATTAATAGCTGAGTCTCACCAAAAGAGAGAGTATTCATATCCCTATCTAAGAGATGCTCAATTTTTAGCATATTTGCAATCTTACTTAATTCTGCCTGAGCTTCACCGTCCGCCATGCCGGCATTCTTCATAGGAAAGAGTAATTCGTCGTAGGCTTTTTGCATAATGATCTGATGAAAAGGGTTCTGCAAAAGCATGGCTACTGCTTGAGGAGCAGGCTCCATCTCCCCTGCTTTAAGATCTTTAAATCCCGAAATGCACAACATCAGGCTTGTCTTTCCCGACCCCGAATCCCCACCCAGCAGCGTGATCTCCCCTGCTTTTAGATGCAGGTCTTGACCTAAAGGGCCAGATGAGTGAGTAAGATGTGCATTTTTGATTTTCATGCGGAAATATAGCTTTAAATCGAGAAAATTCAAAGATAGTAAAAATACGAATGTGTGGAATGCTTGATGATTGATGCTTGATCAGGTTGAGCTTGAGGTTGAGGTTTAGAAGATAAGAAGGTCAAGGGTCGTTGGGATAAAAGAAGAAGTTAAGAAGATGAGAAGCTGAGAAGCTTAGTCAATATTTTGTGCAAGGGCTAATTATGCTTTTGAGC
>CAZNFT010000085.1:0-6065 GCA_964572745.1 uncultured bacterium | reverse complement strand
TCTATAGTTCTTGGACTTTCAAAAATGCTTAGTGAAAAAACAAAGTAAAAGTAAATTAGGAGAAAATCATGAAAAAACTGCTAATGATTACGCTCTCGTTATTTTTATTAACGAGTTTTGTCATGGCTGCGCCTTTAAATCTCACTTTCGAAGATGATTCTGATCTTGCAAATTGGGGAGTATTTGTTGGTGTAAGTGGATGGACAACTAAAGCCTGGAGCTCAAATACTGGGGTTGCCGGTAGTGGCTGTATGTATTTTACGGATGCTGGTTGGGGCTTAATGATGGAAAGAAAAAATATTGATGTGCCACTTAATAACAATTACTCACTTACCGTAACTGTAAAAGTTGATGCTTGGACATCATCCAATAATTTAAATCTCAAAGTCATCGGGTTAAGCGATGTAGAACCATCTATTGATATATCTGATAAAACTACCTTTAGTGTTGTAACGCTAAATGGAGTTGCCGATAAAGCTACTAGTGGACACATCCAAATATCTGGTGATGGAGATGCATCTAAACCTAAAATTTGGTTGGATAATTTGATTTTTAACGACAACATTGAGGAAGTTCTACCTTATACTGTAAAATGGGAAAGAAAAACTCCCGGTTCAGATCCTGTATGGTTTTCTACCGGTAGTAATACACGTAGTATTGGTTATGGTGAAGTCGGAGCAAACAAACGACTCTATGCCGCGTATGATGGTAATAAAATAAAGATCTTAAACGCAGCAACTGGAGCAGATGTTGGTGACTTAACAATGACAGGTGTATCTGGTGGTGCAAGAGCGTTAAATACCGTACGTGTTACTAGCGATGGTAAAATATTCGGAACAAATTTAACTACTGACGCATCAACATCGGAATATAAAATTTATATGTGGAGTAGTGAAGCCTCAGCTCCAACAAGTGCTCTGACTTATTCTGCTTCCGCCAATCGGTTAGGTGATAATTTTGAGATTAAAGGATCATATACTGCCTGTACGGCTGTTATTTATGCAGCAACAGGTACAAATACTAATGTATTAAAATGGACGCAATCAGGAGCAAATGCTGCATTTAATCCTATACCTACTGTAATTGCGTTACCTAACATGCCCGTAACGTGGGGCACTCCCGCATATGTTTCAGCACTCGGAGGTGGAAGTTCTAAGTTCTGGGCAAGTGGTAGGTCTTCAGAATATGTAAGAGAGTTTGTTCCAGATGGTTCATCCACAACAGGATATGCTAGTATCGCTGGCATCGCTTCCGCAGATTACTTTGCTGATGGCAGTGATGAGTATTTGGCACTTGCTTTACCCGCTACATTTAATGGCCAAGTACAAAAGGTTGCTGCGGCGGGTGGGATATGGGCTGATAGAACAGGAACAACCTTGGCTCAATTCCCACCATTAGGTACCAGCTCTGCCAGCGGACTTGGTGATATAACAACACAAGCAAATGCAGATGGTTCTTTTACAGTTTTTGTACTAAGTACAAATAATGGTATTGGTGCATATGAAGTATTGTCATCTCAGGGAGCGACCCCTATCACTCTTTTATCTTTCACAGCAGAAGCTCTAGCAGGAGCAGTTAAATTAAATTGGTCCACAGCCTCCGAAACCAACAATGCCAATTTTGTGATCTACCGCAATGACGAACCAATTGCAATGATAGAAGGCGCAGGCACAAGCTCGCAAACACATACTTATTCATATCTTGATAATACGGTGATCCCGGGTGTCAGTTATACCTATGTATTGGCAGATGTTGATTATGATCAAGAAGAAACACGCTATAATTCACAGGCGATAACAGTAAAGATAGACAGCGATCTACCCGAAATGAATTTTGTCATAGGATCTGCCTATCCGAATCCCTTTAATCCTCAGACTGTTATTCCTCTTGAATTAAAGAAAGATGCTATGGTGAAAGTATCCTTGTTTGATGTCAAAGGAAGATTGGTTAAAAACATATTAAATAGTCAGCTTTCTTCGGGGAATCATGATATTCGTCTCACCAGCGAAAATTTATCCAGTGGTAGCTATCTTGTTCAGATCATTATTGATGATGCAGTTCATGTAAGCAAGATAACGTATAAAAAATAAATAGATATTAGACTAAAAAAAACTAACTCAAACCCTTCAATATTCTTATATTGAAGGGTTTTTAGCAGCTATTGGTTTTTAATTATAAAGGGTGAATCGTGCGAAAATTAATATTCTTAATAATAACAACTCTCTTAACGCTATCGATCTTAACTGCAACTCCCAAAGAAGAATTTCGGGCAGCCTGGTTAACAACAGTATATAGAGGTGATTGGCCATCTAACAACACAGTTTCAAGTCAAAAAAGTGATATGATCCAAATTCTTGATAGGCTTGAAGAATTAAATTTTAATGCTGTTATGTTTCAGGTTCGTCCGGCTTGTGATGCCTTTTATCAATCAACTATTGAGCCATGGTCAAACTGGTTAACGGGGACTGAAGGACAAGCACCTTCTCCTTTTTACGATCCATTACAGTTTCTGATCGATGAGGCAAGAAAACGAAATTTAGAAGTGCATGCGTGGTTTAATCCATTCCGCGCAAAAGCAGGTAACTCTTCTACTTCCCCAACACATGTTTACAATACTCACCCTGAATGGGTGCTTGCTGTAGGGTCTTCTTCTGCTCCGGCTTTTTCTAAAGAAATTGCACCCGAAGGCAAATTCATGCTTTTAAGTCAAGCAAGAGGCACAATATCTTATATTCTTGATCCGGGCAAGGCCGCGGTTAGATCTTATGTGTTAAGTGTTATCTCCGATGTTGCAACTCGCTATGATATTGATGGTGTTCATCTTGATGATTATTTCTATCCTTATGCCGGCATGAACAATGAAGATGCCGCCACCTTTGCAAGTGAAAACAGAGGATTTGTTAACATTAATGATTGGCGCAGAGATAATATTAATTTAATGATCGAAAACATATACAATGGACTTCAAGTGATCAACCCAAGAATAAAATTTGGTGTAAGTCCCTTTGGTATTTGGAAAAGTGGCGTACCGAGTGGTATAGTCGGCACCAGTTCTTATGACCAAATCTATTGTGATGCCGTAAAATGGTTAGATGAACAATGGGTAGATTATATTGCACCACAACTATACTGGCCTTTTGGTGGCGGACAAGATTACGGTTTATTAATGCCATGGTGGGCAGGTAAAGCCAATATTAATAGTCGCCATTTATATGTTGGACACGCCGCATACAAAATACAGGATTGGCCAAATGATGAAATTCCAAATCAAATTAATTTAAATCGCTCTACAGCTGCCTCTTTGGGAAGTATTTATTTTTCATATCGCCATATTGATGAAAACCCCAAAGGTGTTGCAGATCAATTAAAGAATACTTACTACGCTAAATTTGCTTTAACCCCAAAAATGAGTTGGAAAGAAAACAATCCTGCACCTGAACCCATAAATGTTGAAATAAATATCAATGAAGGCCTGGCAACATTGACCTGGGAAGCAGGTACAATGACAGCTCAACATGATGATAATGCCTGGAGTTATATTGTTTATAAATGGCCGGAAAATGCTGCATTTGACAAAGATAATTCAGACTATATCGAAGCTATTATACCCTCTTCCCAGCCACTTAGCTATTCAACAAGCGATTACGAAAATTACGATTTTGCCGTAGCTTCATTAGATCGATTAAAAAATGAAAGCGAAAAAACTACCCCCGGAGCTTCTAGTACTTCAAGCGTACTAACTCTTGATTTTGAAGATGATAGTGATGTCGTAAATTGGAGTCCTTACGATGAAGTGACTTCTGAAAATTGGGGAACAGTATGCACTTGGAAGTCAACCGGCGGTGTTGCTAATAGCGGTGCCTTGAATTTTACCGATCCCGGCTGGACTTTTTATATTAAACGCGCTCTTACAGCAGAGAGTGGTAGCTCTTATTCATTGACTTTTGATGTAAAAACCTCTGCATGGGCACATAGTACCAATACTCTAAATGCTAAGCTTATTGGTTTAAGTACCGTTGAACCTGAAGCTGTCATTTCAAACTATAGCAATTATACTCAAGTTACCTTATCCGGAGTTGCCGACGCCGGCACATCTGGTTATCTTCGTTTTAATGGTCTAAATATTGCTGATCCTACATCCATGTGGTTAGATAATCTCGTATTTAACGTTGATGCCGCCACACCCATTACTCTTTCGTCCTTTACAGCTGAAGCAAAAAACGCGACAGTGGAATTAAAATGGGAAACCGCATCGGAGACCAATAACGCTCGTTTTATTATATACCGTAATGACATCAGAATTGGGGAAGTTCAGGGCGCAGGCACTAGCTCAGAAACAAATACCTACTCTTTTATTGACGCTCAGCTCATACCCGGTCAAACTTACACCTATGTACTTGCCGATGTTGATTATGCTAACAAAGAAACTCGCTATTCATCACAAGCCATCACAATCCAAATAGATAGCGATCTCCCCGAAATGGATTTTGTCGTCGGTTCTGCCTACCCCAATCCTTTTAATCCTCAGACTGTCATACCGGTCGAGCTTTCAAAAAATGCAAATATCCATGCAACTCTACATGATATAGATGGAAAAAAAGTAAAAAATATATTTAAAGGCTATTCAGAGAGTGGCAGACGAGAATTGATCATAAAAGCTCAGGATCTAAGCTCAGGCATATACATTGCGAATATTCTGATAAATGAGCAACGCTTTACTCAAAAGCTTATCTTGCTTAAGTAAAAGAACCCTTAGCCCGAATGTTGGCAACACGATCACTGCAAGCTCTTGGTTTTCTGAATTATCAATACAAAATTATACACCCACTTTTAAGCTAGTTAAAAATGGGTGCTTTCCATCAAACTCTATATAAATTACTTTATTGCTATTTGCATAATGCGAGCACATCATTACACTATTAGGATTTCCGGATAAACAAAACACAGCTATTTTTCTACTTATTGTATCTGATAATAAATTTTGTATAATAAAAACTGTTTTTCCCTATCAACTTCCTTTGAGATATTCCCCTTTATTGAAACTTCGGGGGAGCAAGCTTTCGGCTGCGCTCAGGATGATATTCTCCCTACTTCTTATACGGCTTATATCCTAAAACAACCCGCCATTCGCACTCGTAAAATTTTAGTGTCTGCCACATAACATTCTTGACCATCTTTTCATCAGTATCGGTAGCTAAATAGACATAGCTTCCTTCACCTTGAGTATTTGCGGAGATCTTTTTGCCTAAAGCAAGCAGACTTTCATACTTTGCATACATGGGATCAGAAAACAGTATTTTGCCAATTTCATCCTGATCTTGATCAAAAATGATCATCCCATCTGTTTGCATGATCCAAAGCTCGTAATCGTCAGGGATCATACTCTTTTTAAGCAGAGGCTTAACCAGCAATTCAGGGCGGATGGGGAGCGAAATGGACGCAAGTAATTTGTTATCCTTGTCATAGACCGGATAAGCCAGATCAACCGCCAAAAATCCTTCCACTGCCTCAAAACCAGTGCTAAAAACAGGTTTTGGGTCTTTACGCAAGGCAATCACATGCTCTTGCATGCTGATATCGCTATTTTCAAAATTCTTGTAATCAGCCGGCTCTATGTAGCGTAATATACCTTCAAGCGTAATAAAAGTAGCTTCGAAGATACCTTGATTTTTATCAAGAATATTTTTTAGCAAATCCCTGATCTCTTCTTCGCTCGTCCAATCTGTATTTGTTTCATTAATACATTTGGCTGTGGATGCATCGATCTTATTGAGGCTTTCTTTGAGCTCGGGAACAAAACGATCCAGTGATAAAATCATTTTCTCTTTATGCTCAGGTATCTTGCCCTCTTGCTTTGCGATTATCAACCACCAGTCCAGATGTGTCAATTTGCTATAATAAGCCGTTTTCTTGCCATCCATTTCATATTTCATAACTCCGCTCTTATTTTCAAAAGCCAGGGTCATGGCATTTTTAAAGGATTCGCTTCCAAACTCCATAAAATTCATTAAAATATAATCACTCTCATTATTTAACATGGAATATCCATCAGCATCCAGAACAAG
>CAZNFT010000084.1:0-6301 GCA_964572745.1 uncultured bacterium | reverse complement strand
CGAAAATAAGCCATACTGTAAATATTGCTACAAGGATCACAGTAAAGGTTAATAAATATTTTTTATAATAATTTAATAGAAACTCTTTGTTTAAATATTTTTCAGCAATGTAAACAAAGTCTGTTCGTAACAATATAGCGGGCAATAATAATAGATTTATAGGTAAAATTGTAGCGACCCTATAATTAGCTAACTGAGAACTGTCTGCCAAAATATTACCAATCATAATAGTGTCCATCATCAAGACTAATTGAGAAGCAATAGATCCCAGACCTACGAACAATCCATATTTGATATACTCCTTTAGTTTCAGATCTGAATTATTCTTTAATCTAAAGCCGTGTTTTTTTCGTCCTAAGGCAAACAATGTCAGGGCAACTATAAATGGAACAAGTACATATGAAATTGCATAGCCATCAGCACCAAAATACTTTGACATTAAATAACAAAGCCCTAACAACAATAGTGCTTTTGTCAACATGCCAAAAGCATAAGTCCTATTGTCTTTCATACTCCTGTAAAGTGAAAACAACAATTCGGATAAAAAGAAAGTAATGGTAAGCGGTGATAAAAGCTTTAAATATCTTCCGGCTTCGGGAAGCTGGGTTGTTATAACTTTTGATAAAAGGATAATAAGAATAGATAAAAGGAGAGAGCCAAGAAATCCCACGCTCAAAAACCGTGTGAAAAGATCAATTTTTTTGTTATTATCGTTTTCTATTGAAGCAAATCTAAGCAAAGCGTGATGCAGGCCAAAACCGGAAAGAGGCAAAATAATGATCATAACAGAATGAGCATAACTATAATATCCATACACCTCTTTAGAAAAAAGTCTTACTACAAGAACACTTAAGACAAAACCGGCAATTTTGGATAAGAAGGTAGAGGTGAAAATATGGACACCACCTCTATCAGTAAATGATCGCATGAAATTTCTAATTTTTCTCATCGTTTTTCTACTACTGTCTTATAAATCTGAAGAAGTTTCTTTTCTTCCATCGTCCAATTGTATTTTTTTAAAACTGCTTGTCTCCCATTTTCCCCCATGCTTTGACCAAGAGAAGGATCTTCATATATTTTTTGTACTGCGTCAGCTATTGCTTTCGGATCCATGGGATCAACGCAAATACCACAGTTTTCACTTTCAATAAGCTTTCTCCATAAAGGAAAATTTGAAATTATCACAGGTAAGCCCGCGCTCATATATTCGAATATCTTGTTCGGTTGTGCTTCCGTATGATTTGGACAAGCATAATAATTAACAACACCGGCTATTGATTTGTTAAATATTTCTAACATTTTTTTTCTTGAAACAAACCCAAAATAATTTACTTGCTTCCATCCGGCAATCTCAATGGCTTTTTGGTATAAAATATTAAAATCAAATCGTCCGGCAAGATTTAATCTGATATGTGGAATATTTTCCAATGATCTGAGCAATTCAAAAATACCCCTGATCTCTGTTATCCCACCGGTATAACAGAATTCATTTCTCTTTTCAACTACCGCTCTAGCTTCCTTTGAAACTTCGTTTAATAGAGGATAGTTATTTATTGTTGTTACATTTTTATTAATTTCTTCTATGGTATTTTTAATGCTTTCGGTTGCAGTAAAGACATGATGATATTTTTTCAAAGCATATTTTTCATAAAACTTAAAGACCTTAGATGAAAAAAGTCGCATAAATTTATTCAAATAAGGTTTAGTTAAAAGTTGCTTTGAAGTATCCTCATGTGAATCAAAAAATATAGTTTTACCTTTTCTTTTTAACTTCAGGCCAAGAGGCATGAGTTCTGGATCATGCAAATGACAAATATCAAATTTTTCTTCTAAGATCTTTTTATAAAGTTTAGATCTCGAAAAAATAATTCTTGAAAATTTATTCTTGAATAAGCCAATATCAAGAATTGACTTTTCGGATTCATCTCCCTTACCATCAGCAACAATAAAAAACACATCATACCCGGCTTTTCGTAAAGAGCCGATTTCTTTCAGGTAGATCCTGATATCATATCTTGAATGAACTGATGATACATGACATATTTTCAAAGCTGATCATCCTTTAATTATATTGTTCTATTATTTTATCTGTGATGTTTTCACTTCCAAATTTATCATAGACTGTTTTACGTATCAATTCGGGATCGTATCGATGATATTTATTGAGCATTTCCAGTATAGCTAATCTCAGTGAAACACTGTCATTAGCATCAGCTAAGATCCCATTATAGTCTTCAACAATATCTTCAGGTCCACCTGACTTAGTTGAAACAACCGGTTTTCCAAAACTCATTGCTTCTATCAGCACGATGCCAAATCCTTCAGTTCTTGATGGTAAAACGAAGAAATCACAACTTTTATAATATGTATTCAATATTTCGCGAGACTGTTGAGCCAAAAAGCTGACTTTTTTATCTAAATGAAGCTCGGTCTTAAGCGAAGTTAATGTATTGTAGTAAGTTTCATCAATTATTCCACCAACGATGAGCAGTTCATAATCCTCTTGGATCTCAGATAATGCCTTCAACAAGATATCAATACCTTTTACTTTTACATATGAAGCCACGACTAAAATTCTTGGGCTGTTTTTTCTGTTTTCCCATATTTCAGGATAAGATATATCATTACTATCAGATATGGTATTAATATCTAAAGCATTGGGGATGACAACAAGCTTATCTTTCGTAAAGCTAAACTTTTCAATGATGTCAGATTTAAGTTTTTCACTCACAACAACAATACTATCGGCATAGGTTAAAATTTTCTTGATAGGCTTATACAAATAATTATGTTGGATGTTAACATACCAGTCACTACCGTGAACGGAAAGAACAACTTTTGATGTTGGATATTTTCTTTTCAAGGCAGGTATAACAACTCCATCCGGATAAACAAAGTGGACATGGAATGCTTTAGGCTGAGAAGGAACAGACCTTAGAACTGTTCTTGAAAAAAGCCATCCCACATAAGGGTATAATATCCTTTTAGGTGGGAGAATATATTTTGGTCTGATGACATTAATATTATCAATGATCGTGCTATACGGTATTCTTGATATTTTTTCCCATTTACTTTTAAAATATTTCAAGAAAAAGAATGTTCGGGGCCTAGGAGCAATAACTTCTACAGATATTCTTTTACTCAACCATCCCGCTTGATCTTTTATAAAAAGACCTTTAAATTCCATGCCATCATAGGGATAGGAATGAGTGATAATTATGACCTTATTTTCATATTTTTTCATATTTCTTTTCCTCATGTCTTTCCATGATGTACTGTACCAAGTAGAGAATAAGAAACCAATAAACAAACAGGGTCAGGTTTTGAAAAAAGAACTCATAAAAAGACATAAAAAATGAAAATGTCATGATAGATACCCAAAACAGACTGCCTATAGAAAACTTTCTAAAATATCTCTCTAATAAATATCTGGCAATCATACCCCACAAAGAACAGATGACCCCAACACCAATCAGCCCAAAATCTTCAAAGGGCGATTTAATAAAAGTATAGGTGTTCATAAACAATGGTTGTCCTACACTGACATTGGTAAAAACATTGTGAGTCCCAAAAACCAGGCTTTTGTCAACTAAACCAAATTTTGTCAGCCATCTGAATATTGAACGAAAACTGGACGCTCCCCAAACATGACGAGGTTCAAAAAAGAGAAATTTTTCGAGTGCTGAGCCTGAACCTGAAAAATATGAATAGATGCTTCGAATTGCAAAATCTTCAATACTTGAAGAGGTTATTGTTCTTAGTTTTAAAATTAAAACAAAGAAAGCAACCACTAATAAAAAAGCAATTATTATATACCATGTAATTCTACGGATCATTTTTTGTCGGTATTCTTTATCAACAAAGATAATAAAATATAGCAAACTCAAAAGCCAAAGACCTAATGATGTAATAAAGGCAAATCTATTTAAATTAACCACACTATATACTATTACTAAAATTATCGGAATTTTACCTAAATGTCGTTTGGGTCCTTCCTGAGCAGCCATTATACCGCCAAGTACCGAAAGAGGGAACATTAAGGTAGATAAATAGGTGCTAAACCTATATGAAATAGCGGATATTCCTCCCATATCGCCACTATGAAGTGCTATTAACTTCTCTCGAACTAAAAATGGATTAATGAGGTATAAAGAAAAATTACTGGTGATCTTTCGAATCTGCAGGATAAGTAAAAAAAGTCCAATACCCATTAAAACTGACAGGATAAGAATAATTTTTGCCAATAAGTCTTTGTTTATATCTACCGCATTGCTATCACCGGGAAGTTCATTACTATTTTTTAAATAAAATGAATCAATAAAAAAATAACCTAATAAGATAAAAAATAATCCAACTAGTATCAAAGCAACTGTGCTTTTGGACATTGTAACAAAATGATAAGGATTATTAAAATTCAAATAAAAAACAAAGACCCACTCAACAATAAGGATGAGAACGGGTAAAAATATATAGGTCTTTTTATTTATGTTAAAATATTCGATTTAAAAATATCTCTCTTTAGTATTTACTGCAATTAGACTAAGCAAACCACTGGCAAGCAATATAAGTATTAAAGAACTGGTTCTTTTAGGTTTATAACGCTTATCAGAAGGTACTGCATCATCAATTATTATAAAATTAGCACTATTTTTTTGCTCGTCCAATATTGCTTGTTCTTTTTCCATTGATAAAAACTGAAGAATCTTTTCCTGTATCAAATAGTCACGATATAGCCTGAGGTAATCGGCTCCCTGCTCAGATAGCTTATCTACTGCTATATTAGAATAAATATTGGTGGTCTTATATTCCTTGATCTTATCTGTAAGAATTTCTATCTCACTAAGCATTTTCTTACTTCGGGGATCATCTTTAGAATAATTGTCTTTCATTAACTCAAATTGAATTTCTGACTGCATTTTAGCGATTTCTAATTCGGTCAATGCCTGAAAAGTCAATTCTGTTTGTTGCTCAAGATTATATATGCCTGTATTTTTTTGGAAAGCTGCATATCGTTCTTCTATCTCAGTCATTTTTTGTTTTTGCTTTGCATAAGCTTCTTGGACAAATACCCTGTATTGATCCTCATAGTTCCTGACTGCATTTGAGAGCTCTTTTACATAAAAATTGGTGATTGCAGCTGCTTTTTCAGGATCTTTTTTATAATTACATGATATGCTTATAGAGCCATCTTCGTTATCAACAAATAATACATCTTCGCTTAATTTCTTATAGGTTTCAGAACGAGTTTCCGTTTCCCATTCATTCATGAGATCGAATTCCGCTATTGCCTTATCCTTCATGGTCCGGCTACTCAGCAATCGGATATTTTTAAGGACCTCTTCATTTGAGTTCAAGCCAAAACCTCCCCCAAGCAGTCCCAAATTACCCATGGCAACTGAAGATATATCCAATTGACTTGAATTTTTATCTATCATTATTATTGCAGTACTGCTATACCAAGGTGGCAATAAAAGCAAAATAACTATAGCAATGACAGCTACAATGGCATTGAAAATGACTAACTTCCAAAAATACTTTTGGATTATTTTAATAAGCTGGGGCAGTTCTTTTTTATTTACATTTACAGACATAATTAATCCTCTTTTAACCAATGGCGTTAATTGCAGCAATAAAGGCAGTAGTTATTGACGCAATACTTGCAATAAATTGAAGCAAAGAAATTTGCCCAATCATAATATCTTCAGCAGATCTTTTTACCAAGATCACATCACCTCTACGAATAGTGGTCTGACTAAAATCTCTAATCTTCTTATTATCTCTTATGATGATGACCTTTTGGTCATTACCTTGAGGACTCACTCCTCCAGCCATTGCAATATAATCATAAACGGTGTGTCCGGGAATAAAATCATAAGTACCCGGACGATTTACATAGCCGTTCATATGTATTCTTTCTAATACTGCAAATTCAAGAATATCTCCAGCTTCTAAAACATAATCACCAATATCACTGGCAGAAATAGTTAGACTATAGTTTTTATCATGTTGCTTTGTAATTGTTATGGCTGAGTAATCAGAAATATCGGACAAACGGATCTTGCGGTGATAAAATTCTAAAAGGGTTTCACCCCGTATTATTGGAGCAAGTGATTGGGTATTGACAGGTCCATATACTTCCACGCATTCATTTTCCACATCAGCAAATGGGATATAGACCGATTCACCCGATTTTAAATATGGGTTACTTTTTAAATCGCCATGTAAATAATAATCATAAATATTTATGATACTGGTATCATTGGCACTGCGGATTTCAAGCTCATGATCTTTTGCAAGATGG
>CAZNFT010000083.1:0-6317 GCA_964572745.1 uncultured bacterium | reverse complement strand
CTTCTCACCTTCTCACCTCTACTTCGCTCCTGCGGAGCTATGTAGAGCAGGCTTCTCACCTTCTTACCTTCTCACCTTCTCACCTTCTTCCACTCTTCGGGTATTAAAATGCCTAATAGCAAAAACAGCAAGGCAATGGCAGTAAAAACACCATAAAGCTCCGTATAGCGCGCAAACTCGTGGGTCTGATATTCCTGTCTGTCGCCATGTAAGATGTGCTCATAAATGGCTTCTATGGGGTTTTTGGTGGCGCCGAGACGGTAGTATCGACCTCCGGTTCTGTTTGAGATTTGTCTTAGTGTGTTTTCTTGCAAAACTGAGTTGATGACTTTGTTTTGGGAGTCGCGCATGTAATCGCTAAGATTGCCGTATTTATCATAAATTGGAATAGTTGCACCTTTCAATGTTCCTACTCCCAGAGTATAAATTAGCACATTTTCATCTAAAGCGCGCTGTATAGCTTTATCTATGTTTTGCTCATGATCTTCGCCATCGCTAATAAATATAATAGCTTTGTACTGCTGATTTTCTTTGGGAAAAGCATCTAAAGCTGTATTAATAGCTTCGGCAAAAGCAGTTCCCTGAACGGGCAATAGATCGGTATCCATCATTTCCAGCATCATGGAGGCGGTTGAATAATCCGAGGTAATGGGACATTGTAAATGTGCCACACCGGCAAAAGCAATGAGTCCTATTCTATCGCCTTTTAACATGGAGATGAGTCGCTTGACCTCGTATTGAGATCTTTCCAGTCTTGAAGGTGAAATATCTTTGGCAGACATAGATGTTGATAGATCCATAGCAACAATCACATCCATACCTTCTTGCTTTAACTCTTTTAATCCTGAGCCGATCTGCAGACCGCTCAGGCCAAGTATCATAAAAAGTAGAGCTAAAATAAAAAAGTCTTTTTTTAAGGTTCTGAATGAACGTGTATTTTCCGGATATAATCTTTCTATCATATCTTTGTTGATATGTTTTTCCAGTTGGGCGCTTTTGCGTTTGGAAACAAAGTACTCAGCAAGCCATAAAACCGGGATAAGTATTAAAAACCATAAAAAATGTGGATTAGAGAAACTCAGCATCAGACTTTTCTCCAGAGAATATTTTTTAAAATAAAGGCAAGTAATGCAGACATAAAGGCAAATAAAAGGTAGAGATAATATAGTTCAACCCAATCCATATAATCGCGGGCATTGATCTCGGTTTTTTCCAGTTTGGATATATCTGCCCAGACCTCTTCCAGTTTTTCTTGTGTATCCGCTCTGTAGAATTTTCCACCGGTTTTATTCGAAATTTCTTTTAACAATTCTTCATTAAGCGGTGGTATTCGCTGAGAAAAAAACCCGCCGGTCCTTCCCCCGCTTCCTGCCATTCCAATGGTATAGATCTTAACATCGAAATCAGAGGCAAAACCTGCTGCGGTCATGGGATCGATATCACCTGCGTTATTTTCGCCATCGGTGAGTAAAATAATGACCTTACTTTTGGCTTCGGTATCACGGAGTCGGTTAATACAATTCGAAATAGCCAGTCCAATAGCCGTGCCATCCAAAGATTGTGGCACGATCTCCATTTTAGAGATCAGCTCATCAACAACATCATAATCTGTTGTAAGCGGACATTGTAAAAAGGATTCACCGGCAAAAACGACAAGACCAATTCTATCGTGCGTTCTGGCCTTCACAAAATCGCGTGCTACACGCTTGGAGGCTGCTAGTCTGTTCGGTGTGAAATCATTTAATTGCATGGACCCGGAAATATCGAGAGCCAGCATAATATCCACACCTTTGACCTTTATATCGCGATTGCTTTGGCCTTCTTGGGGACGAGCTAAGGCTATAATTAATAGAACTATAGCGCCAAAGATCAGTATTCTTGGAATTAAAAGTTTATAATAAAAACGATTTGTATGATCTTCTAAAGTTTTAGTACTTCCAAAGCGAAGAGCGCGATGCTTAGCTTTCTTGAAAAATATATCATAGATAGCATAAGCAAAAGTGGGAATCAACAATAATAGAAGGAAAGGATATGCAAAACGAAACATTTTTTACTTTTTCATCTTTTTTTCAATTACATCACTCATAAACCATAAAAGAATATCGGCAATTTCTTTATCCAGGTCCTCTTGACTACGCTTTTCCTTATTCATAAGTTCCAAAGTTTGTCCCGTATCGGGTATGAGCATGAGATGAGCATAAGGATTTAGTGCGCCCATCAACAATTCCAGCTTCTTTCTGTTAGCACGCTTATCGTCGGCACCCGATATGAACATCATGGGTCGTTTTATTTTAAAAAGTGAGCGGTATTTGAGAGGAATCTTTAAAAAAGGGGTGTGCAAAGGAAAAGATAAAAACACAAAGCCGCTTACTAACTCATTGTTATAACGAGATGATATCAAGGCGCTTAAAGCCCTTCCACCGCCAAAAAAATATTTTGTGTGGGGCAATTCGTGATGGACATCTTCGGTAATGGCTTCATAGCATTTTACAGCTTGCTGATGCCTGAATCTGCTCTGCATATTATCGACAAAAGGATAGTTGTAGCGAACAAAATTCACATTTTCTTTTGGCAATACTTCTGCAAGGTAATTATAGAGCGGAAAATTCATGTCTGAACATTTTCCATGACCTAAAACAAGGGTCACATCAGAGGGTTTTTCAGGTAAATTATACTCGATCAACATCTCGGATCTTGCATAGGGGTAAAGAATATTTTGAAATTTTTTAGTTTTAGTCGTCATCGAATGATCCGTCTTCCATAGATTTTAAGTGTTCGTAATAATCCATATCTGCGTAAACCTCTCTTGCCTTGGATCCGCGCGAGGGTCCTACAATTCCTGCCTCTTCCAGTTCGTCAATTAAGCGACCTGCGCGACTGTAGCCAACCCTTAATCTTCTCTGCAGAAGTGATGCCGATCCCTGCTGATGAAGAATGACCAATTTCATAGCTTCGTCGTATAAAGCATCTTTTTCGTGGCGACGGACATCCGGGCTGTCATCAAGATCTTCCTCAAGTTCCGGCTCAACAGAAGTGGGAAGCACAAGGTCATCTACGCGCTTAGGTTGTTTATCTATATGATCGAGCACACGGCTTATCTCTTCTAAAGAAATATACGCGTTGTGTGCACGAAGAGGTAAGGGTTTCCCGGGAGGCAAGAATAGCATATCTCCCCTGCCAAGAAGTGTTTCACCGCCGTTGACATCCAGAATTGTGCGTGAATCCGTTTTTGTAGGTACCAAGAATGATATTCTCGCAGGAATATTGGAGCGGATCAATCCCGTGATCACATCTACCGAAGGTCTTTGAGTAGCAACCACCAAGTGAATTCCAACCGCACGCGCCATCTGAGCCAGTCGTTGTATGGGTAATTCCACATCAGCTTTCGTTGCTTTATTGGACATCAATTCAGCCAATTCGTCAATAACCACCACAATATAGGGCATAATGGGCTCTTTGGCCTTTTTCATCTTAACATTGTATTCAGCAATATTCCTGACCGAAGCCCTTTCCAACATGGTATATCTGTTTTCCATCTCAATCAAAGCCGAGCGAAGCATAAAAATAGCATTTTGAACATTTGTTACCACATATTCATCAATATCTTCCGATGTGATCAAATGATAGGGCTCTAATCTTTTATAGATCGACAGTTCAATTTTCTTGGGATCGACAAGAATAAATTTGACTTCCTCGGGAGTCGCCTGATAAAGAATGGACATAATAATGGTATTGATACAGACCGATTTGCCGGATCCGGTAGTTCCGCCAATTAAAAGGTGAGGCATTTTAGCAAGATCAAAGCTAAAAGGCGTACCATCCGCTGTTTTACCCAAAGCCAAGGTGAGAACGCTTTTACTTTTCTTGAAAGAATCGGACTCAACAATGGATTTAAAATAGATCATTTGTGGATTATTATTGGGAATTTCGACACCCACCACAGTTTTTCCGGGAATGGGCGCCAGAATTCGAATATATTTTGCGGCCATCACTCTGGCGATATCTTTTTCGAGATTATTGATCTGACTGACGCGAACACCCTCGCCCAATGCGACTTCGTACATTGTGATCACAGGGCCGGGACGAATTCTTACCACCTTGCCATCCACGCCGAACTTGGGCAGCATTTCCGTTAAAAGTCTGGCCTTTGAATTCAATTCCTCTTTATCATAAGAATGATCAGTTGGCTCTTCATCCAGCAGATCAACGGAAGGAAAAGCATAGCCCAGCTGACTATTTAGCGACTGAAGTTTCTCAGGTGGAAGAAAGGTCTTTTCTTTTTTCTCCGTGGAAACTTTTGTGACTTTTTCTTCTGTTGAAAGAGCTTTTTCAGGACTCGGTTTTAGCGGCTCTTTTATTTTATCAAGAATATCTTCAGTGTCCTTTTTATTATTCTTTTTTTTATCGGAAATTTTAGGAGGCTTATTATTTTTTTTACGCCTATCTTTTTTGTTTTTCTTGTTTTTACGGGGCTCTAAAACAATAGTTGGAGTATTTTTGGAGCTTTCTGATTTTTTAGATAGTTTTAACTTGCGCAAAAAAGCAAAAATAGAAAAACGGAAATAAGCCGTAATCAGGACAAGCATCATAAAAACAAGAATAATAATGGTCGGCGCAGGACCAATCCAGTCGCACAAAGCATAGGCTATCATCCCCGAGAAGAGTGGAAATTGTCGTCCCGAGTCTGGCACTAATTCTATAGAAAGCAAGACACTCAATAAAAGCAGAAAAAGGAGGTAAAACCAGGTCGTACGCTTTATTTTTTTTCTATCCCAAGCAAAGAGAATGCAAAGGCCCCAGGCAGCCATGAGCGGAATAAGTCCCCAGGCCACATAACCAATTCCCCATTTAATAAAAATGGTCGAAAACACAACCCCTGCAAAGCCCATAGCATTATCGATAAGGGTATAATGCGTCAGGATCATCTCATCTCTGGGAGAATAAGAAGCCAGACTCATAGCAAAAAGCACAGCCAAAATAATTGTGACCATCCCAATAATTACCATTTGTCTTTTGTTTGAAAAGTTGTTTTTATCTGCTTTCACGCTTTACCTATATTTTAAGGGTAAATTTAAGTTTTTTAAGTCTGCATAGCAAGAATTACCTCAGCTCACACAGCTTTGGAAGTAAAAAGGGCGAAGAGGAAGATAAGAAAGTCGATATGTCGATAATTCTCCGTCTTGGCATTGTTTTGGCGAAGATGATTTCTTTTGTGAGAGGTGCAATTATTAAAAGACGCCAAGGATCGCGTCTGAACATTAGTATGTTTTATAAATCTTAAAAAGATCCCGACGGGATCTAATAACAGTATAAAACCATAGCTATACGATAAACAACCTCGAAGGGGTTGAATATATTATTCCTATAATAAAGGGTTGCCATAATAAAGATCAACCCCTCCACGATGGTCAGGGTTGTAATTTATTTTGCTTGCATTCTCCCAGGATTTCATCCTGGGTCATCCTCGATCAACCCTTCGATAAACTCAGGGTTGTTTGTTTTTTGAGGATAATTGGCAAAATATATTTAATTTATATTTACCCTGAGTATTTCGAGGGGTTAAATTTTCAATAACCCGCGGTGAAACCCCGAATAAAAGCATTCAACGATAAAACAACCCCAGCGGGATTGAACAATTTCTTTTCTTCTTTCGACCATCCAGCACCCTTCTCCCGATATTCATCGGGATCAGGCCGAGCTGCTCCACAGGAGCCCCTTTGGGGGAAGGTCCATTTTATTTTCAATGATAAACAAAAAATCCACCGAAGTGGATTTTTATTTTGGTTCTAGAGCAAACTCCCATTTATAGGGTTTGCTCTTCGAAGTCCTTCGAAGCTCGAAGAGCGCAGTAGGACGTAGTAGAGCGGAGGATGAGGGACTCGAACCCCCAAGCCCAAAGGGCGGCGGTTTTCAAGACCGCTGACTTACCAATTAGCCTAATCCTCCAAAGAGCCTGCAATTATAAATGGAATGTTTTAAAATTGCAAGGGATTATTTAATGATTGTCGCATTTCTTCACTACGGGATAGAAGTTAAGAGGATAAGAGGTTGAGAAGTTGAGTTTTTTTGCAAGGTTCAATTTGATTTTTAGCTTATTAACAATATAGTTGTGTTGCTCACTTAAGGTTGTGATATCCGACTATTGATCAAGGATTGTTGATTTACGAAATATACATTTTGAGTTGCCCAACTATTTTGAGGGCTTGTAAGAGGAGCATTCTACTTTCGTCATCCTGAATTTATTTCAGGATCTCTCTAAGGTAGGCGTTTTCTGATCTGTTAAAACCTGAAATTAGTGTTATAAACGAATAACCTAT
>CAZNFT010000082.1:0-6342 GCA_964572745.1 uncultured bacterium | reverse complement strand
GTGAAAACCACAATCTTAGTGAGATCCTGTCCGCCAGCTGGCGGACAGGATGACATTATTCAGGGTGACACGCTGTATTTTGAAAACTGTATGCTCGATGAAACCATTCCATCCTCCAGCTAAATATTTTATAAATAAAATTATTTTTTTTCAGGATTTACGACCTAAGCCTCGCGCTTCAGGTTTTCATCCTTCATTTCCATTTTATTCGGATTTGATTTGTCACCCCAGTGGATAGTGGTCTGTGGGAATGGTATCTCAATATTGCGTTCATTAAAGGCGGTTTTTAATCGTTTGCGGAATTCGCGCCCCATTGCCCATTGATCACCTGGTCGTGTTTTTAGTCTTGCCTTGATCACAATAGCGCTGCTATCAAATTTATCTAATCCAAAGACCTCGATAGCTTGGATCATCCTGCCTGCAAATTCCGGGTCATTCCGTAAATCTTCACCGACTTCTTGCATGATATCCATCACAGCTTGTGGGTTTTCTTTATAGGCAACGCCTATCTCAAGGACGATGGCTGACCAATCTTTTGTCATGTTGGATACAGTATTAATCTTACCATTCTGAAAAACATGCACAATTCCTGAAAAATCCCTTAATGTCACTGTTCTTAATTCGATCTTTTCAACTAGGCCTCCGGTTCCGTTGATCCGCGCATAATCTCCTGCTCTGATCTGGTTTTCTAAAATGATAAAGAAACCCGATATGAAATCGCGGACAAGTTCCTGAGCACCAAAACCAACAGCTAATCCAAGAATTCCCGCACTGGCCAGAATAGGTGCTATATTGATTTTAAATTTTTGAAGAATCATCATTAAATAGACGGTCCAGATAATAACCTTGACGATGGTATATAATATATTGGTCAGAGTGTTAATACGCTTAACTGCTTCGTCTGTATCTACATTTGCATTCTTGCTGGCACGAAGACTTAAGAGCTTTGACATTCGTTTAAAAGTAAAGCGAAGAATTCTAAAAGCGATAAATACTATGATCGTCAGGATAATAATACCAGGCAGTTCCGAAACGATCCAATTGATACTGCTCGTAATCAGTTCTTGCCAGAAGGTAGCTTTAAAAAGATTTTCCATAAAATTATCTCCTTATTATTTTTTATAGATCTACTGACTAAATATAACATAATATCTTAGCAAAAAAACAGCTCATTTCGATTTGAAAAGCAAGAAATTTTTAAACCTTTCTAGCCGTTTAAAATCTTCTGCGTTTTTTATACCGGGTAAATAAAAAAAGGACATACAATAAATCCTGTCCTTTTAGTGTCGTGTTATTTATTCTTGACTGCGAAATTGTTTATGAATTCATCGTGCGAAGGAATTCTTTATTGCTTTTGGCATGATTCATACGCTCGATCATAAATTCCATGGCCTCCATAGGGCTCATTTCATTCAAGAACTTACGAAGTATCCAAACACGGGCAAGTTCACTTTTACTGAGTAGTAATTCCTCTTTACGGGTACTTGAGCGGTTGATATCAATAGATGGAAAAATACGACGGTCACTTAAGCGACGGTCAAGAACAAGTTCCATATTACCCGTTCCCTTAAATTCTTCAAAAATAACATCATCCATACGAGAACCTGTATCAATAAGGGCTGTAGCAATAATTGTAAGACTTCCGCCATTTTCGATATTTCTTGCCGCACCAAAAAAGCGTTTAGGTTTATGTAAGGCATTAGAATCAATACCACCGGAAAGAATTTTACCGGAGTGGGGGACTACTGCGTTATATGCGCGTCCAAGACGAGTAATACTATCAAGAAGGATCACAACATCCTGGCCGTATTCAACCAGTCGTTTAGATTTTTCAAGAATCATTTCAGATACCTGCACATGGCGTTCGGGTGGCTCATCAAAAGTAGAGCTTATTACCTCAGCGTTAACATGGCGTTCCATATCTGTCACTTCTTCAGGGCGCTCATCTATGAGTAAAACCATCAGAAGAACTTCAGGATGATTTGCGAGTATGCAATTTGCAATTTTCTGTAGAAGAATTGTTTTACCGGTTTTGGGCTGGGCCGTAATAAGTCCACGCTGACCTTTTCCGATTGGAGTTAAGAGATCCATAATTCTTGTAGAAAGATCATTCTCGTCGTAGCGCTCTAAATGAAGGCGATCTTCAGGATAGAGGGGAGTAAGATTCTCAAAAGATTCAAGAGTCTTAGCTACCGCAGGATCTTGATTATTAATTGCTTCTACTTTTAAAAGAGCAAAAAACTTTTCGCCTTCTTTGGGTGGTCGTAATTGACCTGCTACCAAATGTCCGGTTTTTAAACCAAATCGACGTATTTGGGTAGGAGCTACATAAATATCCAGCTCCGAAGCTAAATATGAATAACGCAAAGAACGTAAAAATCCATATCCGTCCTTTATTTCCATAATACCTTCTTCAAAAACATGGCCTTGTTGCTCGGCCTGCGAAGCAAGTATCTTGAATACAAGCTCTTGTTTTTTTAGATTTTGTACTCCGGGAACTTCCAATTTGGAAGCAATACTTTGTAGCTGCTTTAATGTTAATTCGTGTAATTGTGAAATAGTATAATTCGCTATTTTCTCGTCATCAATCAAAGCGGTAATGGTCTCGCTCACTAAAAACCTCTGATATTTGATAGTTGTGATGTAAAAAAGTCCGACGTTGTGGCATAAGGTAAATAAGTTGCATGTTCTTGTCAAGTTTAAAAGGCAATTAAGCAAAAATTAATTTTACTAAAATAATCGCTAAAAAAGCTGATATTAATTAAATTTGTTTCTAGTGGTGTTGGCTGATCTTTTAAAATTAAATTAGATTTTTACTAAGTCTATGAGTGATAAAGAGATAGAAATATATTAAAAAAACAAGAAAAAAAGACAAAATAAAACAGTAAAATAATCAGCCCTATAACTATCTGTAAATGTGATATTAAGGCAAATATACTTTTTTTATGTAAAATTTAATTTGATTTTAAATACAACATGTTGTATTATAGCATTCGCAAATAACACAAAATGTAGTATTTAGAAGTATTTAGAATGGATAGGGGTTGAGATGTCATTTAGTAACATGTTTTCGTATCGCGGTAAGTTTGCCAGGATGCTTGGTGAAGATAAAATCCGGAGTTACCAGAAGATTTATGAGCACTTAAAGTCTGAGGTGGAAGCCGGGAATTTACCTGTGCACGAAAACTACCTTAACGACAATGAGCTGGCAAAAAGTATTTATAGCAAAAAATATTTTTTGAAAGATATTAATGGAAAACAAATTGAACACAGCCCCGAAGATGTTTTTATTAGAATGGCTTCTTTTGTTGCCGCGCAAGAAACATCAAAGATAAAACAGATTCAATGGGCGGAAACTTTTTATCGTGATCTTTTTAAGGGTTATTGGATCCCCGGAGGCCGGGTTTTGGCGGGAGCAGGCGATCTGTATCGTTTAAAAACTCTGGCTAATTGTTTTGTTACCGTTATAGAAGAAGACAATATAGAGTCTATATATAAAACAGCTGCCGAATGTGCTCGCACTTATTCATACGGTGGCGGTATTGGTGTCGATATTTCTCCTTTGCGACCCAGAGACTCCATTGTGCACAATGCAGCCGATTCATCTACCGGTGCTGTTTCCTTTATGGAATTATTTTCCATGACGACAGGCCTGATCGGTCAATCCGGTCGCCGTGGCGCATTAATGTTGACCATAGATATTAAACATCCTGATATCACTCATTTTATTAATGTTAAAAAAACACCCAGCTGGGTAACAAATCAGATCATTGAACAGTTACGCTGGAGCGGAAAATATAATGATGAGCAGCTTGGCGAGATAAAAAAACAGGTCATGGAAAATATACAGGTGCGTTTTGCCAATATTTCAATCAAAACCTCTGATGAATTTATGCGAGCTGTTGAAGAACAGACTCAATTTAATGGTGAAAATATTCTTGTTTACCGTAAACGCAATAAAATAAGAGTTACCGAAGCTCTGCAGGATGAAGATTTACATTATTCATTGGGTATTCCATCAAAAGATATCAGGGAATATGAGCTTATGGAATCTTTTTCAGATGTGAATAAGCTGAATGTTTGGCTGGATGATCATTTTGATAAAAGCATCAAAGTTGAAGATCTTGATAATGTTCAAAAACGAGATGTATTTGGAGATTATCTCCTTGAAGTTGATAAAGACGACTGGGAACTAGCCATTAAATATTCAGGCGATTTCTTATTGTATTATGCTTCCGGCCCGTCGGGCGAAATTCGGGATCTTGTAAAAGCTCGTGATATCTGGAATCTTTTTGTTGAATCTAATTATCGCTCAGCTGAACCCGGTTTGATCTTTTGGACGCAAATGAGCAAGTATTCGCCATCTAACTATGTTGGCCGACCCATTATTTCTACTAATCCCTGTGCAGAAGTACCGCTGGAGGATGGTGGCGCCTGTAATCTGGGCTCTATTAACCTAAGTCGTTTCGTTTTAGATCCTTTTACTGATAAAGCCGGGCTGAACTGGAAAGACTTGGAGCTATCAACGGGAAGTTGTGTTCGTTTCCTAGATAATGTGGTAACATGGAATGAGACCTTAAACCCATTGGAAAAACAACGTGAAGCCGCTTCGGAAACTCGTCGTCTGGGTTTAGGTGTCATGGGTATTGCTGATATGTTCTTTCAGCTGGGAATAGATTATGACTCTGAAGAAGGCGTTGATACGATAGAAAAAGTCATGAGTTTTATTAACAATACTGCCTATAAAACCTCTTCCGAATTAGCGAAAGAAAAAGGTCAATCAGCGATCTTTGATTATGATAAATATTCTGAGTGTCCTTTCTTTGATGAGGCTTTAGAGCCGGATGTCAGGGATCATATTTCACAGTTTGGTTTAAGAAATATTGCCATTACATCTATAGCTCCCACAGGTTCTATTTCAAACATTATTAAATCCTTTGAAATTGGAAAGCGTAATTACATTGGTGTCAGTGGTGGTATAGAGCCTCTGTTTGCTTTGTTTTACACGCGCAGGACAGAATCCTTTGACAATCAGTTTTTCCAGGTTTTTCATTCAACACTTAAGGCTTATCTTGATCTGAATAATCTAAATGACAAGATCAAAGATGTCAAAAGAGAATTTGACCTCGAAGATATTTTGCCTGCTTATTTCTTTAAAACCGCCCATGCAATATCGTATAAGCGTCGTATCGAAATTCAGTCGGTATGTCAAAAATTTATTGATCACTCAATTTCATCTACAATTAATTTATCTGAAGATATTGAGCCTGAAGTAATTTCCAGTATTTATTTGGATGCTTGGTCAAAGGGTTTAAAGGGTATCACCATTTATCGCGATGGATCTCGCTTCCCGATCTTAAGCGTTGCAGGAGAGAAGACCGCTTTTCAGGATTTCAAAGAAAAACGCTTTGAAATGGAAATTTCTCAGGATGAAGTAGTTGAATTTACGGGTGACGAAGTTATGGTGCTTGAAGATGGAACACTATCCACACCTTTTCATTATTTCAAGAAAACGATGGGCGTTAAGGATGTAAACGAGATAGAGGTCGTATAATGTTAACATATAATAAATCATATCGCATTCGCGAAAAACAGCCTGAAAAAAAAGATAAAGATAAGCAGGCGCAAACGCTGACTTTAAAGAGACCGGATGTAGTTGATGCAAGAGTCTATAAAATTAAAAGTCCTTTTGTAAAATTCAATGTCTATGTTACTTTGGGTTATATTATTGAGAACGGTCGCAAACGACCTATAGAGATCTTTATCAATTCTAAAGATCTAACACATTCTGCTCAATATGCAGTTTTAACAAGATTGATCTCAGCTATTTTTCGCCGTGCCGGTGATGCTCATTTTATTCTTGAGGAATTGAGATCAATTTATGACCCCAACGGTGGCTACTTTAAAGAGGGTAAATACATCCATTCCTTTTACTCCGAAGTGGCAGATGTGATCGAGCGCTTTTTTACCGAAGAGGGCATATTAGCACGACCCGAGCAAGGTGAGCAGATTTCTTTACCTATTAAGACAGAGCTAAGCTCCGTCAATACTATTACCGATGATGAAAATGATCCCACTCTTAATAATACTTTTAAAATTTGTCCCGAATGCAATAGTCGCGCACTTAAATTTGAAAACGGCTGCGAATTTTGTGTTCAATGCGGATACACAAAGTGTGATAAGTAAGACGTGAAATAAGGTTTGGCTCAAACTCGGAAACAAAGTTTGAGCCAAACTCGGAAACAAAGTTTGAGCCAAACTCAGAAACAAAGTTTGAGCCAAACTCGGAAATAAAGTTTGAGCCAAACTCAGAAATAAAGTTTGAGCCAAACTTTCTCTAAG
>CAZNFT010000081.1:0-6482 GCA_964572745.1 uncultured bacterium | reverse complement strand
CTTCTGCGACTATCTTCTTGTTGTTTTTAGTCAGTTTTTTGCATCAAGTCACAACTTTCCTCATAACCCATATCGATATGAGCTAGTTGTTTTTAGTCAGTTTTTTGCATCAAGTCACAACCAAGGTCCATTTAGCCCTGTATTTATGGGCTTTGGCGAGATTTTCTTGTCTAAAAAATCCTTGTTTTCAATGGAAGTGCTCGATGTAAATCCTATTTTTCTTATCCTGATCTATTGCTGACACTGTACAATATATCCAAGTTCACCCATAATGTCAAAGATCATTAATATTAAAACATTTCCAGCTGTGCCTTTGGCGGTGGCATGGCTTTTGTTTTATGCCCCCAAAAGTTTATTATATTACCATACTGTTTATCCGTAATACTCATCATGCTCACCTGCCCGGCAGATGGAACAGATGATCTTACTCTTTTTACATGAACTTCCATGCTTTCACGACTGGCGCAATGACGAATATAGACAGAATATTGCATCATGGTAAAACCGTCTTTCAGTAATTTCTTACGAAATTGACTGGCCGCTTTTCGCTCCCCTTTGGTATTGGTCGGCAGATCAAAAAATACGAATAACCACATAATCCTGTAAGCATTTATTCGGTTAAATTCCATTGTTTACTCGATAAACCCGGGTAAATCCAATTTTCTTGCATCTCCTTTATAACATTTAGCCAAGGATGCCGATGTTGATTGCATGGCTAACATTAAAGGTTTTGTTTCGTCATTCATTTTACAATCGCAACTTAGGATTGACAATAATTCCATTTTTAAGTCTTTTGTCAAATCATCTTGCTCAGGAAAATTTGCATTTAATTCATACACCACCGCATCCACAAAGGGGCGATAGGCTTCCATCATATCATCTGCCAAACAAAAAGCATTGTAACGATTACGATGATGAATACCCAAGGTATTTAAAAGTCCGGATCCGGCCAAAGCCCTTGCCACGGCCGCCCGCACAATGGCGTAGCCATAGTTTAGCATATTGTTAGGCGGTAAACCCTCGCGCAAGCGTTTAAAATCATAGCCGAAAAGTCTTGGCCAATACAATCTGGCCGCATAGCCTTCCCTATTGTCACTGTCTCCACTTTTTACCTGACGGGATATGGATAACAAATCTTTGCCATCGGATCCAACATACTTCAGCACCGCCGCCTGATTCTTTATCTTTGCTTGAATACACTGTTGCCAGAGATTCTTTTTTAGAGGCTCAGTAGCGGCAATTTGCTCTTTAAACAACTCATTCTGAATAGTGTTTCCATCCAAATTAAGCAACATGGAACGAGGATGATGGAGAGTATCACAAAAGATCAAGGCAGTGTTGTTTTCACGGCAAGCATTTAGTAAAGGCAGTGATAAAGTGATCTGTTGATTATCCAATACTATAAAACCAATATCCTCTAGAGGGGCCGATTGAATTGCTTCCTCTTTTTTCTCAATCTGCAACTGGCCATTCTTAAGGGAAAGATAGCAAGGAGATGTAATAATAATAGTTCGTTTAATCACTTTATACTTCCATTCAAATTAATATAAACCTTTTGAGGATTTAAAGATTCCCATGCTTTCATGCTGTGAATCCTTGCTTCCTCTTGAGAATTATTTAATGTTGAAGCTAAATGGTGTCTAAAAGTATAAAAATTAGAAGACAATTTCTGAACACGATATAAATATTTACTTATACTATGCGTATCATTAATATTAACATTATCAGGCAGGCCAAGTAAAAACATATCATTAATCTCCATGCTTGTGATAATTTCTTTACCATCTTCAGGAAGTTGATAAGCCGATTCATTTCTCTTTAATCTCTGTGTTACATCCCAAAAGGGAACTATGTTTTCTTTTAATTTGTCATCCTTATCTTTATAGATTATTACATGATGATTATTTTGAAGATCCACATGCTGATTAATAGTAGTTTTTAATTTTCTGGCATTCCCAAAAGCTTCTCGCATTCTCACTTTGGTCACAGGTACATCTTCGCCATTTTTATTAGGTAGTTTTATAGTGTATTTACCATCTTTAAAAAAGGCGTTCGAAGGTACAGTATATTTTTTACTTGTATCTATTCCATACTCTTCCTGCAAGTAGTTTTCAATCAGTTTTCTTATACTTCTATCCACCACTTTATCAACATGAGTTTTACTTGCTAAACTTGTAATAGATTTTCTTACATGATAAGCAGTCCGTCCATCAGGTGGAGTCCGTTTTCCAAACACGGTTTCCTTATGTAGTTGTCCTCTTACGGCAGAGATCTGTACTAAATGCTTTTTTCCATTCTTGCTAATGAATTTTTTGCCTCGCATATAGGCCCGATTATCTTTGAAATAAGAAACTAAAATTGCTTCGGCCGATTTTTTCACATCAGCTCTAAAGTTTTCCCAGGGAGCATCAAATTCCGGTCGCTCCTTTCTTTCACCTCTTTTTCGCTCATCTAATTGCGCATTATAGGTACTAAGTTTTTGCAAAAAACTTCTTTCTGTACATGCAATTGTCAAAGCATCAATTGCATGATGTCGCTGATCTTCTCGATTCTTTTTGGGGTCAAAACGAACTTCGCCCTGTTTGTCAATCCAAATACTGCCTTCAATCACTTTTTCGTTTTTATTTGCTTTAGGTTCTTCATTTTCAATTGGGAAGAAATCAATGTCATCCATGTAGGAATCAAATACAGCCCAATATTTACCACGAGGAAGATCAGTAGCATAAGCCTGATCCGGATTTTCGTCAGATACCCAGGAACCATCTTTATCGGTACTACCGGATAATAAAATTTGATTTGATGACAGCACGGGTTTATCGGCTAGAACCCTTGTTAAGGAAATATCACTGATATCCAGATCTAAAACAGCCCAAATATCGGCATCTTCGTGTTTTGTGGGACAGGAATAATTATAAGAGGAAAAATATCCATCCTTAATTTTACCCCAAATTGCCAATTGTCCTTTCTTTGGCTTCGGTCGTTCTTTATCAATAAAGTTTATTTTCAATACATCAAAAGTAGCCCAATACTTGCCATTGGGTTTGCCGCTGGCGTCTATGTTCGCACCGATCTTTTCATAAATGAATTTCTCGTTTCTAACACTTCCTTTTACAACAATAGTTCGGGGGCTGGAAATTGCTTTGTCATTAAAATATTGATAAAACCCAGGTGTGGAATTCACTGTAGCTTTACACCAATATTTTCCGTCTGCTTCTCCGGGTGCAGCAATATCATGTGAAGAAGAAGATGTAAATATTTCTTTATTTATTTGACCCGGAAAAATGCAATATCCTCGTGATACATAAGGCTTATCATTCTGTTTTTTATGCACAGACACAAATGATCCATCATCTCTAACAATTGCCCAATGTGGTATTTTATATCTATCGTGCACCTCAATATCTAAATCTGCATCTGTTAAATTTTCAGCAGCTTGAAGTACATTATTCAACCCCCACAAACGACGCAAGTCCGCTGTTAATCTTCCGGGAAGGATCTGGACATTATCGCAGATCTCCATTAATAGATTCTTGGCTTCTTTACTGATATAGCGCGTATCGTTTAATTGTCGCGAAATAAACTCTTCATGATCAAGTTGTTTTTTTGATGTAAAGCGTTTGGCTTTGTTATATGGTAATAAAGCAAAAGCTCTGCGCTCAATATCATCCCAAGATTTAGCTCCACCCCATAATAAAGGATCAGGATTGCTTTTATAAAATTCATAAGGTGTTTTTTCACCTTTTTCTCTATTGAAATTAGATTCGCATAAGGTAATATTGCCAAAACTATCGTCAAGTGAAACACTGTAAGGATTAATGTGTTCGATCTGAAATAAATTACCAGTTCCCAATACATCATTGATCCTGATGGTTTTACCTGTATAGGGGCAAGTTACCGGACTCATATGTTCTTCAATTTCTTTGTATAAAAGATATTTACGAATGTTTTGTCGCGTATGAGCGAGACCAAATTCAGATAATTTCTCTCTGGCAGCGTCATTTTTTTTCTGATTATCTCTTATAATAAAAGTCATTTCCTGACGCAATTTGGAATTATTCTTTAGATCACGGCCCATTTCTACTTTTATAATATCCATTCTGCCATATTCTTTAATTAAAGCATTAACAACATGGCGCATTTCGGATAATGCTCGCTGAACAAGAGGATTTCTTAAATTTGGAATAGGGGGTAATTTATCCTTAAGTTCTCCAATATTTGATTTTAGATCTACAGAAGGATGGTATAATTTTTTAAATCTCTTATCATCTTGCTCAAAACCAAAATCAATTTCCTTTGAGCCTGAAAATAAAAAGGCTTTGATCTTCTCGATCAACTCACCTTCAGCATTTTTTTCCTTCATGAAATGTTTTATGGTATTCTCAATTAGTGTATGTTCCTTGCTAAAAAGCAACCATTTTTCTTTACCAAAAACATTTTTAACACCACCAAGAACCACAGCTAAGCTCAAAGAATATCCTTTAGCTAAAAAGGGATTGATATTGCGTATGGCTTTTAATGACAAAGAACCATAATCTGCTTCCAGATGTATTTTTTTAATAAGTTCCGGCGATTCACATTTGCAGGAATAATCTTTTTTAAGTTTTTCAAATAATTTCTCATTATCATCATAAAAATGAAAGCAATGCCAGATATCGTGATAATGTTCTTCCCATAATTCTTTATCGAACAAGGGTTTTAAATTAGCTATTGTTTTATTACAGGGTATGGAAAAATCATCGTCATAATTAAAGCGTTCTGATGTTAGTTTTAACTTTTTAGGGATTTCCTTGAACTTGAAATTTGATTTTCTGCTATTGATAAGATCAAGCACTATTTTGCGTTGCTCGGTATTTAGCTTTTCTTTTCTACCATACTCAATATTATTAATTAGTTGATACGCTCTGAACAGTTCAAATTCGGGATGTGATTGATAACAGGGGCTTTTACCCGTCTCTATTCTTTTCCCATCTAAATAAGTTATATAATGTTCATATCGGCATTTAGCCAGCAAATGCTTTTGGCTCCTTAAAGGTCTTTGCCAAAATAAAACACTTTCATTGGTATTTTTATGCTTAATAGCTCCATCTTCCATCCATATTTCACCGGCCAAAAAATTAAATAAAGGCAGCTCATTAACACTTGTAACAACATTGCTTTTAATGCTAATATTTTCCTTAGCATATTTTTTCTCTAAAGATAGGATCTTTTCTAGATTTCTTTTAGAAGACAATGAACCATTCAAAACTCTTACTTTTTTATGAAGAACTTGTTGATCATTGAGATTCAAATGCTCTGCTTGTCTTTGCCAAATATGATATAGTTCCTCAATATACATATCCCTTAAAGTATATCTTGAACGAGCACGAATAATTTTTCCATCTTCATCGCGGTATTCCTTGTATGGTTCACCCTTGGCTGGAATAATTGAATAAAGATATTCACCTAATAGTTTATCATCCATCTTTTCCTGAGTCTCAGAAATACCGACTTTGTCATCTTTTCCTTTATACAAAACACCGGTATCACTGCCTTGTTCTTTTCGACTACTAACAAAACCTCGTCGTTGAATGAAATGATAAAGAATTCTACCTAATTCATGGAGAGAAATATCCTCTTTGAGCGCTCTAGCTCTCAATTCATAAGGATTTAATCTTAACCATTCAGTAAATACTTTAGAACTTGGAAATTCTCTTTTAGATGAACTTTCATTTTTATGATAGCGCTTCCACTGATCAAGTTCATCAATAGTAAGAGGACACATATCTTTTTCTATCAGGATCTCAAGTAATTTGATCTTTCTTAATCGTTTACGATAAAACTGTCGTCTTTTCTGTCTAAATTCGCGTCGTTTAGCATTCCTGGATTGCTCCTTTTCTCCTTGACCAATTGTGTCGGGTTCTAAACCCTCCGGGAAAATTCTTACTCCGGAATCAAAAACTGAATGATATTGTGTTACTTGTCCCTTGGAATTAATATCTCCTTCCACAACCGCCCAACCAACACTGTTGGTTCCCAGATCTAAACCTAAAATGCGACCCATAATACACTCCTTAAAAATAGATAGAATATAAAAGTCCCCACCGAGGCGGGGACATAGACATCATAGTCTTCGGCATATAGCCTTATTGTGACAAGATGCAATTGTTATTAAAGTATAAGAAATATCTGTATTTGTCAATGTATTTTTTAAACACGAAAATTTTGTAGTTTTAGCTGACATTTTCACCACTTAACTGTTTATTAAATATATAACATAATTTCGGGAATTACAAATAATGTTCATACAAGTCTTTTTTAGCAGGGATTCTTAAACTATTTTTATTTATAATTACATCTATGCAGGAAAAATGACATGAGGATCAGGTATAGAGCTATGAGGGTCAAAGGTCGTCAGGATGATTTTTTGGCTGAGGTAGAAACAAGGCAATGCCTTGTCTCAACATTCTTTTCCCGAAAATCATTTCTTTCGTGAGATGTTTAAT
>CAZNFT010000080.1:0-6599 GCA_964572745.1 uncultured bacterium | reverse complement strand
AAAAGCTATCCTGGAATCCTGTCAGGAAAAAGCTATCCTGGAATCCTGTCAAAATAAAAAAACCTTCCAAGTGGAAGGTTTAACATTTATGTGAAAGAAAGCTTAAGCTTTTTCAATCTTTCCGGAGCGAATACAGGAGGTACAAACCTTTACCCGTTTAACACTTCCGTTTATACGAGCACGGACACGCTGTAAATTGGGTTCCCAACGACGGCGGCTTCTATTGTTCGCATGACTTACATTGTTACCGTACTGCGGTTTCTTTCCACATATTTCACAAACTTTTGCCATTGTATCTCCTTCGCATTTTCAAAAGCCTGCTAATATCTAACATAATTCTTAGGAAATCAAGGTTTTTTTGTGATTTATCCATTAGCAGAGATTATTTTAAACCTACTTCTTCTTCTCTGGCAATTCCATGTCCTGAAATACGCCACGTCCCATTATCTTGAAAAAGCTCATATCCTAATAATTCTACTAAACTTCCCGAGGGATGAAAAAGTGGACCAAGTCCCATTGCCTGATCAAAGCTTTCTTTCAGCGTATAATTATTATCTCGCTTTTCTTGGAAAAATACAGTTGCACAGTCTCTTAGATCGGAGTCAATTGTTCTATTCCAGGCATAGTGATAATGGTTTATTTCTTTATTAAAGGTAAATTCTATGCTTTTAGCAAAGAATAATGGAGCAAGTACAGCAAATAGCAGATCTTTTATACTAAGGATTTCAGCTGGACAATAACTTGCGCCATCACGAAAAAGGTGAAGAGCATTCCCTACTGCCTTTGCAGCGAGAAGGACCTTATATTGTGTAAAATGATATGTATCATTTAAAATCAAAGCCGGATCATCGAGTTTTACATAGGGTGGTTCAAAATATTTTAATTCATCATCAGCAATTTTCAATTCATCGAGCACTAGATTTGTGTCCCTATTGAAATTGAGATCAATTTGCTTTCCTTGATATAAACAAGCTAATAGAAGTAAGAGATCGTTTTTAATATTTCGCATAGATAGCGATATTTTCTTTTCAGGAAGTTCTATATTTGAACAAAACTTTGTCAGCGCCAAATATGTATAGTCACTATTTTCGAACTTCAATGCACTTTTCTGAGGAACTTCCCTTGCATGCTGAAGCAAAACCGTCGCAAAATTTGGGAATGCTACCAGCTTTTCCACATCGGGTATGTTTAGGTATTTAGTGCCGTTTCTTGCCATTTATACTTTTCTTTCCTTTAGTAAACTTTTTACCTCTACTTCACCCCTTTAGAGCTATGTAGAGCAGGCTTCTTACACGTATAAAGTCAACTATCAGCCATCAACTTTATAAACATCTTAGTTCTATCCTCTATTTCTGATTTGCTCAGCGAACAAATTTTCTTGGTAGAAAAAGACTCAACAAGAAAAGAAGCCATAACCGTGGCATTCACTACAGCGTTCTTATAATCTTCAAAATCAAGATCTTTTTTCCCCAGACCTGCAAGATAACCCATAAAACCGCCGGCAAAGGTATCACCGGCCCCCGTGGGATCGACCAACTCTTCTTCAGGACAAATAGGAAAATCTGCATGTTGTTCACCATAGAACAATTCAGCGCCCTGATTACCTTTCTTGGCTATCACGGTTTTAGGGCCTAATTTTTGAATTGATTTTACACCTTCGGCAAGAGGCAAACCACTCATCTGGATTATTTCCTCATCATTTAAAATAACGATATCGACCTTAGAAAGCACTTCATTAAGCTTTTCTCGGGTGGTTTCTATCCAAAGATTCATGGAATCCAGTCCGACAAGAGGTTTATTCTCCATTTGATCGAGCACCTTTAACTGAAGCTCAGGGTGAATATTGCCTAAAAATAAAAAAGGACAACGTCTGTAGCTTTCCGGCAAATGAGGATCAAAATCTGCAAAGACATTCAGGTCAGTATAAAGCGTTTCTCTATTTTTCATATTAACCCTATACTCGCCTGCCCAGCGGAAAGTCTTACCTTTTACCACTTCAAGACCCCGAAGATCAATATTCCTTTTCTTGAATTCCTCAATAGCTTCTTGAGGAAAATCATCTCCGACAATACCAACAATACTGACTGGTGTAAAAGCTTCGGCAGCCAATGAAATAAAGGTTGCAGAACCTCCAACGCCTTCATCACTACGGCCTTTGGGAGTTATTACTGTATCAAGAGCGATAGAACCGACAACTAATAAAGACATGCTTCTCCTATTTAATTAAGGTGCATTTATTTACAGCCATATTTGATGGCGTTGATAATTTATAAATGTATGTGCCGGATGCAAGGTTTTTTGCTGTCCATTGCAGAGAATGATATCCGGCTTTTGAATATTGCTCAAAGAAAATATTAATTGTGTTTCTTTGAATCGTAAAGGACTTAATTTGGGGCTTCCCTTTTTCTGCAGCAAAAAGAGACAGTATAAAAGTCATTGAAAAAACCAGAACTATCAAAGTCCTTCTTTTCATTTTCAAGCCTCTTTTAAGGATGAGATCTTCCAGGGAAGAATGACAGAATTCTTCGTGTTTAATTCGTCTTTTACTCTCATAAATGCAATGCCCGCATATCTTTTATTGCCGACTTTTTCGGCTAACCATGCGTCATATTCTGTCTCAAATGTAGAATAAGTACTTGTGGATGCTTCTCTGAAATAAAGATCACCATTCTTTTCGATTATCATCAACATATGAGCAGAAAAAACATTCTCTTTATTGGCATAAAGCATGGCAACTATATCGCCATTTTGAACGCGCTCTTTGACATCTTTCATGTTTTCCATAGGAACATAATCGACGCTAATTTTACGATCTTCTTTTATGTAACGCAGATCGTCCATTCCTTTGCCTTTGAAAAAATTCTTGTGAGAAATGGTCCGGGTCATAGAAGCGGTATATTCACCACCAACTTTTGCAGAAACATCATCTAATAGCCAGGCATTTTCAGGAAGCCAGTCAGCCATTGTATAATGGTTTCGCGTTTTCATGCCGATCGTGCCATTTTGATAGCGTATTTGCTGAAGATTATTAAAAAAATTATCCCAAGAATCCGATATGGCAAGGGCCAAAACGTGTTCGCAGTATATCATGCAATTTGTTTCCTGGAAATTGACCAAAGGGTAGCTTTCAAGAAGTGCATAAGGTCCGTCGCCTGTAGCTGTCCAGCTATAAGGTGTGCCTAAAAACATCTCAGAATAGAAATTAATTCTATCGGTGATCGTCAGATCTTCTTTGGCATTAAAAGCCAAAACCGAATCTATCTCCGTATGGGTCATATTGCCAATGACTGCCGGAGATCCAACTTCTTTTTTAGCGCAGGAAAAGCAAAGCAAAATAATTGGAATGATAATTAAGATTTTTTTCATGATATCCTCTAATAAGTAATTTCAACCTCAACTGTATCTAAAACACCTTTAATGGGGACAGATGGCTTTCTGAGAGCTACCGTGATATTTTCAATACCTGCATATTTATCTTTGATGGTTCTGGCGATCTCTCCTGCGACAGCTTCGATGAGATGTCTTTTTTTCTCGGTCACGATCTTTGCTATATCATGATAAATTGCTTCGTAATTGATGGTATCGTTCAGGTCATCGGTTTCAGAAGCTTTTTTAAGATCTGTAAAGATAGTCAAATCTACCTCAAAACGACCACCAATGATCTTTTCGCTTTCTTCAACACCATGATAGGCATAGAAGATCATATTTTTCAGTTTTATCTTATCCATGTATTCTCCGGACTTATTTTTTAAAATTTTATCTCTCATGTTTTAGAATTAGAGACAAGGTCCTGGATTTTTTTACATCTGACAGAGAGATATTCTTAAGATAGATGATACACTCCTAACTTATCTCCTGATCATTGAATCCAGTTTAACTTATCTCTTACCACAGAAAAGAAATCTTTATCTTGTGAGCGCACGAGTTTAACAGAGTGGGAAGCTTTTTTGATCTTTATAATGGTATCTTTTGTTACCATCATATCTTGCTGTCCATCGAGACTTAAAGTGCAGCCATCATGCAATTCTGTAAAACAAATTTCAATAGTGGAATCTCCGGAAATTAAAGTCGGTCGGTTGGAAAGCATGTGAGGACAGATGGGATTGATTACAATAGCGTTGATCTGAGGACTTACTATGGGTCCGCCACTGGATAAAGAATAAGCCGTTGATCCTGTGGGTGACGCAACGATAAGGCCGTCGCTTCTAAAAGTATTCATATACTGACCATCAATGCTCACATCCATATTAATCAATCTCGAAGAATGAGATCTGAACAAAACCACATCATTTAAGGCATAATATTTCCCCTTATTCTCACTTACCTTTGCTTCAAGGACCATCCTTTTATCAATTTTATATTTTCCCTGTAGAATTGACAGAAGCTCGTTTTTATATGTTTCACCTGAGAGTTCCGCTAAAAAACCAAGACGACCAAAGCGAATACCTAAAATGGGGATCTGCTTTTTATCCATTAATCGAGCTGCCCTCAATATGGTACCATCTCCACCCAGTACGACCAAAAAATCAATGCTTTGTATCATTTTAGAAAGCGAAATACCATAGGGATAGCCTGCGATATCAGCGAATTCTTCTTCCACACAAAAATCTATTTTATTATCATTCAACCAAACTAAAAATTCCTGAAAAAAAGGAGAAATCTTATCGGAGTAAGTTTTATTAGCAATAATACCGATCTTCATATCAGCCCTCATTAAGTTTTTCTTTAATATATTTAATTGTAGCAGGCACATCATCTGCTTTCATCACGCCTTCAATATCCCAGGATCTCAGACTAACTACAGGTTTCCCGTATTGAAGCGCATGACCGATCTCCGACAAAGTACCATAACGACCGCCCACAGCTACCGCCACATGACAAGCGCAGGCCACGATCTCATTTCTTGCCAATCCAATTCCCGTAGCAATGGGAATTTGCACATAGGGATTAGCATCACTGCTATCTATTCCGGGTAATATGCCTATAACCGTTCCACCGGCTTCTGAACAACCCTTGCTGACAGCTTCCATCACTCCCATGCGTCCACCACAGAGAAGAACCCAGTTATTTTTGGCAATTTCCTTCCCTAATTCTTCGGCGAGTGTGTACTCCTCGTCCCTTGTTTCTCGTCCGCCAAAAACAGAGATAATGATGGTGTTATTGTTTAAATTTTTCATGGCAAAAGTTAAGAAATAAATCTTATAATTGCAAAGAACAAGATTGAGCGAATGGAAGAAATAACTCTCACAAAGCTTGTTTTGGCCATGCAGCCCAAGAGCTGGTGTTTTTTTGGAAAGGACCAAGATAAAAAATAAGATTGTACAGACGCGATGCACCGCGTCTATTTTTTTTAATTCTCCAAACAGCTTTGAACGGAAGAATTAAACCCCAAACATGCTTAAAGTTGCGGTCTGAAGCTCACATAAAAAATCAGTCTGATCTAAATAAAACTATAAGGTCTTTAAGTATCTCTTGGCATCTGCAAAAAACTCCAGGGCTTCCGGACTTTGATAATCCGGATAAGTCCACTGAAGGGCTTTATAATTTTTACCATCGGCGAGTAAGGTGCATTCGGCATAAATGCCTTCGGCCAGATAGGTCCTGTGAGAAAAAGCTTTAGTGGTCAAAAGGGATAACTGATAAAGTGTCAATGAACCGGGATCGATATTTACACTCCGCTTATTTTCCCGAAAAAAAAGTTTTTCTATGCTCTGCGATTCGATCTTATATCTGTAAAAATGTTCCAGACTCACAGGTTTTTCAAAAATATAGAAGCATTTATATAATTCATCTCCCATTTCATCTTGATAATACCGTGATATCTCATCAAAACGGAAGATCTCGCCTTTTTGCGAGATAGGTCCGTAGTATTTTTGGAGGATTTGCTCCATCTTTGTGAAAAGAGAGGCATCATTGCTTGTGATCGCTTGAAATAATAAAGCCTTGTGTGTATTGAAAGCTTCAAATTTTGATGCCTGATGCGTGGTGCTTAGGTTCATGCTGATGTTTTGCTCCCTTCTTTGTGGAAAATTAGGAAAATGCTATGAGATAAGAAAGAAAAATTAAAAACGAGATGTTTTTAGATGATTATTGTGGTTTGGGTTGTAGATTTTTTTCTTCCAGCATTTCACCCATTCAAATTTTCTGTTCAACCCCTCCATTCGT
Source organism: uncultured bacterium (assembly GCA_964572745.1). Taxonomy (GTDB): domain Bacteria; phylum Fidelibacterota; class Fidelibacteria; order Fidelibacterales; family Fidelibacteraceae; genus M50B103. The sequence goes on along the minus strand of CAZNFT010000080.1, from coordinate 434 downwards.
CGGGGTTGTTTATTCGTTACGTAAAGATAGCTTATTCGTTTATAACACTAATTTCAGGTTTTAAAAGATTAGAAAATGCCTGTCTCAGAGAGATCCTGAAATAAATTCAGGATGACGGAGTTGCTATAATAAACCACTTTTAAGGTCATTCTGAAAAATATAAAATGAACTGTGTTTATTTTATATTTGTTCAGTCCGTCGCATGACGGATTGCGAAGCAAAATCTTAGCAACATTCACACGATGATGAATTAAAAGAATTACCTAGCACACAAAAGGCATGTTTTTTCGTTACGTAAAGATAGGTTATTCGTTTATAACACTAATTTAAAGTTTTAAAAGATTAGAAAATGCCTGTCTCACAGAGACCCTGAACCAAATTCAGGATCTCTGTAAGATCAGAGTTTTCTCTTTTGTTCAAGCGTATATTCAATC
>CAZNFT010000079.1:0-6628 GCA_964572745.1 uncultured bacterium | reverse complement strand
CATCCAGTGGAAAGCTGAAGCGGTATCAAATGGTTAAAAACTTCCTCGATGGAGAGCTGCGAGAGATTTTTCTGTAGTTGTACAGTGTCATTTGAAAAAACCGTAACTTTGAAATAAAGTAAAAAAAGATATTATTAATGAACCCCGAATTAACAATAGAAACACTAAAAAAAGCGGCAAAAGAGTTTTGTGAAATTGAATCTACATATCAGAACAAAAACCTTTACGGAGTAAATAATGGGAAGGCTGTAGGGACTTATATTGAACACAAATTCCAAAAGCATCTTGAAAACCATTTTAATTACGACAAAGGTTCGTCTGCAAAAGGAATAGATTTACCAGGAGCAAACATTCAAACAGATATTAAAGTAACCTCAATAAGACAACCACAATCTTCTTGTCCATTTAAAGACGCAAAACAGAAAATATTTGGATTAAGGTACAACTTTACTCCTTTTTGTTTATGACAAGACGGACAACCCAGGTACAAGTGCTGCAAAGCTTGATTTTGTTAACTGTTTATTTCTTGAAAAAGAGAGAACAGCAGACTATACCACGACATTCAGAATAAGAGAAATGCTGAAAGATGGTGCAATCAAAGAAGATATTATTGCCTATCTTAATGACAGGAATATTCCCGCAGATGATATTACACCTGCTTTAATTGCAGATCAAATTCTGAACAATACACCAAAACAAGGTTACTTAACTATATCAAATGCCTTACAATGGCGATTACAATATGCAAGAGTTGTAAACCTTGCCGAAGAGGTTGAAGGGATTACAAAAGTTGTAGATAACGTGATTAAATGATTTGTTTTGAAACACATATAAGCGATATAATTTTTGAGTTCTTCAAAAAAAACCAAAAATTTTTATTGGACTTCATTAATAGTAATTCGATCATTAAGGAAGTCAGTGGCATAAATGACTTTTTTGGTTCTCAAGAACAAGCAACAGTATTGTTGGAGAAAATCAAAGGACATAATTCAATTGTTTTAGAACCAGACAGAAGAGAATACGGCGACTTTCAAACAAATCAACTATTGGCTCAAAAAATTGCTGAATATGTTTTTACTAAATCCAATGACTTTGAATTCATCTTAGAGCCAACTTGTGGTAAGGGTAACTTTTTACTAGCCACAATCAAAAAATCAAAAAATCTAAAAAAAGTCGTTGGAGTAGAAATATATCAACCATACGTTTGGGAAACAAAATTCAAAATCTTAGAGTATTTCATCTCAACAAATGTTAAGTCAAAACCGGAAATAGATATAATTCACGCTAATGCTTTTGAATTCTCCTATGAAGATTTAGCTAAATCCTCTCAAGGTTTAAAAACATTAATAATCGGAAATCCACCTTGGGTTACAAACTCTGAACTTGGTTCAATTGATTCAAAAAATCTTCCTCAAAAATCTAATTTTAAAAAACATAGAGGATTTGAAGCTATAACAGGAAAAGGAAACTTTGATATAGGTGAGTATATTTCTCTAATAATATTGAGGTGTTTCGACAAGCATAACGGCACATTTGCATTTTTAATCAAAAACTCTGTTGTAAAAAATCTAATCCAAGATCAACAACGTAACAAGTTTAGAATTAATCAAATGGAAAAACTGAACATAGATTCAAAAAAAGAATTTAATGTTTCTGTAAATGCCTGTTTATTCTTAACTCATTTAAATAGAGAGCCGGAATTCACTTGTACAGATTATGATTTTTACACACGAGATAAACTTACAACTTTTGGTTGGTATAAGGATAAGTTTGTCTCTTCGGTAGAGGATTATGATGAATCAAGTATTGTGGACGGCAAATCAACATTTATATGGCGTTCAGGAGTAAAACACGACTGTTCTAAAGTTATGGAACTTGATCAAGTGAATGGTCATTTCAAAAATGCTTTAGGGGAAGAAATCTATCTCGAAAATGACTTGATTTATGGTTTATTAAAGAGTTCTGACTTAAAAGAAGACAAAATCAATTCTTTTAGGAAATCAACAATCATAACTCAAAGAAAAATAGGCCAGGAAACTATATATATAAAAGATAAACACCCCCTTACTTATAAATATTTAAATTCACACAAGGAGTTTTTTGATAAGCGTAAGTCTTCAATTTACAAAGACAAACCTGACTTTTCAATTTTTGGGATTGGCGAATATTCATTTGCCACTAATAAAGTAGCAATTTCCGGACTTTACAAATCGACTCATTTCACTTTGATAAGTCCTATTGATACCAAACCAATAATGCTTGATGATACGTGTTATTTTATTGGGTTTGAGATTTTAAAAATGGCAGAAATTGCTCATTATATTGTGAATTCTGAATTAGTTCAAAAATTCCTTAAATCAATAATATTTTCAGATTCCAAACGGTCGGTAAATAAAGATACATTGATGCGTATTAATTTTGAAAAGGCTTTTGAAAATTCTGATTTTGAAAAAGCTAAAAAGAAAATAAACGACCTAAAAACAGAACACTGGAAAGCCTTTGGAGAGATAGCGAAAAAAGAAGTAACAGCGCAAATGACATTATTCTGAAAAAAAGCACTAACGCCCAACAATGGCGCTACATATTGTGGGGTTTAGTGTTAAATTGAAATCATGGAATTATTGTTAACCGGACAGTGAAGTGCCATGAAACCCCACACTACGGATAGCCGAGCGTTTAACGAAAAAGGTTCAGGATAAAATTATCCCCGAAATTCTCTCCAAAAGGTAAGATAAAACAGTTTAAAGATCCAGTCGGTTCGGCGTAGATATCTTGATCGTGGTTTGTTTTCCCACTCCATATTCATATCGAGGCCCTCGATATTTTCATCCATTATTTCATTTTCCAATGAAAGTCTTCCATAATTAATATTTGTTGAATAGGCAAGATATGCCGTTCTGAAAGATCTGGTTCTTATAAGTGTTCTGAACATCATCCTGCGGAGATTCTCTTTACAGTAGATACTTCTGTACACCTCTGACATCAGAGCCTTCATTCTGTCAACTTCAATCTTAGCAGGTTTCATGGTCACTTCCATAAAATGCAGACGCTCCCAGAACTGTGGCAAGTCATCGGAGATGAGACGTTTTTCATCCATAGCTCTCTTAAAGACAGAAGTCCCGGGTAAAGGTGTAAGAATTGATGCCTGCACCACATCCACCCCACACTTAAGAATAAAATCGCGGCGGGCAAGGATATCTTTCTCCTCATCGGTTTCGAGGCCAAAAATAAACGTTCCCAGAGCTGCAATTTTATACTTATGCATCTTTTTAAAGACTGTTTGATAATAAGACACTCCCCTGCTAAGGTTCCGTCTTTTACTTATGGATTGTAATGCTTCCGGTTTTTCAGACTCAATACCGGTAAGAATCATATAGCAGCCACTCTTATGAGCCCATTTCAGCACCTCTTCATTGTCTGCAACATTAAGCGATGCCTGACAAAACCAGTTACGTTGCAGTCCCCTATCGACCATACCTTTAAAGATATCGATAGCACGCTGCTGTGCACGTTTACTATTATTAACGATATGATCATCAACAAAGAACAGATAAGGTTTATCTTTGGACAGTTCAATTTCATCCAAGACCTCGTCAACCGGACGTTCCCGATATTTATGCCCATTAAAAGCGGTAACGGAACAGAAGGAACAATCCATCGGACATCCTCTTGAGGTTTGGATAGAGCCAAACATATATTTATCACTAAAAAGATCTACACGAGGCTTAGGAGCATTTTTCATATCAAGGTATTCGCCCTGATAGAATGATTTTAACTCACCGGCTTCAAAATCTGCTATCACGGTAGGCCAAATGCTTTCGGCCTCTCCTTTCACTACAGTATCTACATATTCAAGGGCTTCTTCAGTCATCATAGATGCATGTATTCCGCCCATGACGACAGGTATGTTTTTCTCTCTGTAAATAGCTGCTATTTCATACGCTCTGGGAGCATTTACAGAAAAAGCAGTGATACCCACAAGATCAGCATCAACAAATTCAAATTCATCAAAATTCTCATCAATCAATTGTATATCCCAATGTTCCGGTGTAAGCGATGCAATAATTCCTAATCCTATAGGAGGGAATTTTGTATTATCGCGGAAGGCAAATCCCTTAAGGTGCTGACTTAATGGAAATATCAGCACCAATATTTTTTTTGAGCTCATAATAACTCTAATAAAGCTTAGCAAAGCTAACAATATCTTACTATAAAAGACTCTTGTTACACATAAATTCATTCTAAATAAAAATATTGTACATTTGTGCGAATAAAAAAATTTGAACATGAAAATAGAAGATTTCATTGATGTTGTAGAGGAAGAATTTGAAGACGAGATAGAACAAAACCAGCTCAAAGCGGATGTAAAATTCAGAGAAGTCTTTGATTGGAATTCTATCAATGCGCTGCGGCTTATTGCACTTGTAAAGACAGAATATGACGTAACAATTAATGCCGAAGACATTCAGCAGTCGGAAACAGTTACCGATCTTCATGAGATAATTATAAAACGTTTGGGATAACTCTATCATTATACCCATTATCAAAAAACGTAATCAATTGTTAAGGTTACGTTTTTTTTTATTTTTCAAAACTGTATCTTTGTCTATTATCCATAATAAAAAAATAATATGGCCATTTTTTCCATCCCTAATGTCGCAATGCGTGGTGTTGCAGCATGTGTTCCGGAGAACGAAGTATCGAATATGGATTATGAGTTAATTACAGAAAAGGAACGAGAGTCTCTTGTTAAAAATATTGGTGTCGATAAAAGGCGTGTCAGGAAAGATGAGTCTGTGACGACCTCAGACCTGTGCTATAAAGCTGCTGAGAAGCTTATTTCAGAGCTTGGTTGGGAAAAGAAAGAGATAGAGATGCTGGTTTTTGTATCTCAATCTCCGGATTATATCATCCCTAACACCTCCGGGATTCTGCAGGAGAAACTTGGCCTATCAAAGGCCTGTATGGCTACAGATATAAAGATGGGCTGTTCAGGTTATGTTTATGGCTTATCTACCGTGGCGTCGATGGTAAATAGCGGGATGATAAAAAAGGCGCTGTTGCTGGTAGGAGATATCTCCACATGCAATACAGCCTACACTGATAAAAGCACCTACCCTTTATTTGGAGATGCCGGTACAGCATCAGCCTTTGAATACGACCCGGAGGCTCCTTTAATGGACTTCAACCTGGAGAGTGACGGCGCCGGTTACGATGCCATTATTATTCCGGCAGGAGGACTCAGGCAACCGATGACCGAAGATTCCTTTAAACTAAAAAACCATGGCGACGGCATAAACAGGTCAGATTTTCATGTGGCGCTGGATGGTATCGAGGTTTTTAACTTCTCTCTTCGTGAGGTGGCACCTAATATTAAGAAACTGGCAAAAACAGCCGGAAAAGAGATTCAGGATTTTGACTATGTGATTTTTCATCAGGCTAATAAACTTATCAATAAAACCATCCGCAAGATGATAAAGATGCCTGAGGAAAAGGCTCCGGATTCACTTCGAAAATTTGGAAACACCAGTGGCGCGTCCGTACCGCTGACCATGGTGTCCGAGATCAGAGACCAACTTCAGAGCGGAGAGACCAAACTTATCCTAAGTGCCTTTGGCGTCGGCTTGTCGTGGGGTACTGTTTTTATTGAGACAAAACACCTTGTTGTACCTGAATTAATCGAGATATAATTATGAAAAACACACCATTCGATCTTCAGGGAAAGACATTTTTAGTTACAGGAGCATCCTCGGGTCTGGGTCGTCAGATATGCATCCGCATCAGTGAAATGAACGGAAATGTAATTCTTACGGCACGAAATATCAAAAGACTTAATGAGACTCTAAGCTTAATGGTTCCCGGTAATCATAAGATAGAGCCTGCGGATCTCACCAGGAGTGAAGATATCAGTGCGCTGGTCGGCGAGCTGCCAAAGCTCAATGGCGTTGTCTTCAGCACCGGTGTTAGTATCATTGCGCCCACGGGATTTATTACCGCTGAAGATTATTCAAAAACCTTTCAAACAAACTTTGAGGGCTCTTTAATGCTCTCAAATGCCATTATAAGAAAGAAGAAGATTGTAAAGAATGCCTGCAGCATGGTTTTTATCAGTTCCATCAGCACACACTATCCGTTTGTTGGCGGGGCATTGTATGTCAGTGCAAAAGCAGCCATGGAGGGATATGCCCGCATACTGGCACTTGAGCTGGCACCAAAGGGTGTACGCGTAAATTGTGTGAGTCCGGCATTTGTAAAAACACAGATGCTGGATCAAACGGCGAAAGATTTTAGCGATGAAGTAGTACAAAAGATAAAAGGACGTCAGCTCATGGGCCTTGGAGAGCCCGACGATGTGGCCTATCCAATAATTTTCTTCCTCAGTGACGCCGCAAAGTGGATTTCAGGAACCAACCTTATCCTCGGGGGTGGGTGATAAAAGACGAAAGCATGGAAAAAATAGAATACTCTGTTGTTATTCCGGTGTTTAACAGTGAATCTGCCCTTGTTGAACTCACCAACCAGTTGATAGAAGTCTTTGACAAAATCAATCGTAGCTGGGAACTAATCCTTGTTGATGATCACTCCACTGATGCCAGTTGGAAGACAATTATATCTTTAAAAAAGAGAT
>CAZNFT010000078.1:0-6761 GCA_964572745.1 uncultured bacterium | reverse complement strand
AATCTGGAATCTGGATTCTATTTATAATTGTCTCCCTGCCAGATCTCCCCCTCTCTCATGTGCTTCTGCAAATCCATCATAAAAGCCGTGGTGGTATGCGGCCATTTGGGGGCTACAAGACATTCATCGGGTGATGAAGAGTGAACGCGCTGTAATATTAAAGATGGATCTATTCTTGAAATATAGTCTGAGATAAATTCTATGTATTCCCAATAGCTAAAGAGTGGAAATTTTTCTTTCTTGTAAATTTCTGCCAAGTGTGTTTTTTCTATCACCTGCAAGTGATGAAGCTTGAGATATTTCAGGGGATAGTTATTGATCTCTTTAAGCTGCTCGAACATTTCTTCCTGTGTTTCTGTGGGCAGACCTAAAATAATATGTGCCGTTACATCAATGCCGTATGACTCTGCTAATTTTAAAGCTTTCAGACTATCATCCATGCTGTGACAGCGATTCATCCAGATCAGAGATTCGTCTTTCAGGGATTCCAAACCAAGTTCTAAATTTACATCATAGTCTTTATTAATATCTGCCAACAGGGACAACACATCATCATCCACGCAATCGGGACGTGTTGAAACAGATAAACCTACAACCTGAGGATGTTCTAATGCTTGGCGATACATTGACTCTAGTTTTTTTAGCGGCGCATAGGTATTGGTGCGATTTTGAAAATAGGCAATAAATTTATTGGCTCCAAAACGTCCATGTAAAAATTTAATACCTTCTTCCAATTGCTTAGAAATAGGAAATCGACTATCGGAATACGGTGGCGAAAAAGACTCTGAGTTGCAGTAGATACAACCACCAACTCCCTTTGTGCCATCTCGATTGGGACAGGTAAATCCGCCCTCTATTGCTACTCGCTGAACACGCTCACCAAAATGATCTTGCAAGTAATAGCTATAATTATTATAACGAAAGCCTCGTCTTGCGTAAGCTAAATTTTTCATTTATTAAAGTCTTCATAAAATCTTTGATAGTCGTTAATAACTAATTCTCTACCGGTCTTAATAATATAATCATTATCTTGAAGATTGTTAAAAGCGCGCGAAACGCTTTCTCGTGAGATCCCGGCTAAAGAGGCAATACTGTATTGAAATGGCATTTTTTTGATCACAACTGAATTGCTTCTTCTGTAACCGCGTTTCTCGGCAAAATATAGTAATACTGTAGCAACTCTATCACAGGTGCAGTGTTTATTCAGATTTTTTATACTATCATCACAATAGCGTATTCTTTTCGATAAATTAGAAAACATTCTTGTTGAAATAGAGGGCGTTCTTTTCACCATGCTCATAAATTGCCTGTCACGAATGCAAATAAATTCGGAATCCTGTGTTGTAATAACACTCGCCGAGGCAAGATTGGATTCCAAAATTGACATTTCACCAAAAAACTCACCTTCTCCTAAAATAGCAAGAATGATTTTTTCGCCATCTTTATTTTCCCTGAATACTCTGACTTCTCCACTTTTTATAATATAAAAATATTCGTTGGAACTAGCTTCTGTGACCACAACGCGGTTCAGTTTATATTTCTTTAGACTGATCTTTTGAGAAATTTGCCTTAAAATACAAGGATTCACACCATCAAACAATGGAACTTCTTCTAATAAACGGTGCATAGTACGCCCTTTCTATTTTTCCGGGGCAATACGGTCCATAATACCTGGGATAAGATCCAATAATTTGTTAAGTGAACCATCTTGCTTATCAAGCCAAAGCAATTTGGAATCTTTCCCCTCGCTAACCACCACAACAGCTATAGGAGTTATCGTAACGCCCCCTCCGGCTGCATCGCCACCATTTTTGCGGGTTTCGGCACCATGTTCACCACTACCGGTTGCAAAACCCATGCTGATCTTTGAAATGGGAATAAGGGTAGTATCTTTTACCACAATAGGGTCACCCACAACTGTCTCGGTTTTCGCTAACGCTTTCACCTTGTCGAGCAAGGTTGCCAGAGTGTCATTGAATGTCATTTTACTTATCCTTTTTGTAAAATCTGTAAAGCTTCAGTAATGTAATAAGAATTCCATAGAACTTCATACTAATTTTTATTCCTGCAGCAGTATTAAGGGTCTTTTTTTGGAAGTTCCAGGACAAATCTAATTCCTCCACAGGCACGATTGCCAAAGCTGTATATAACTTTCCTGCCATTTTCCCTGTTTTTGCGGGATCGCCCAAGCCTAATTCCAACTCAAAATATTCTATAGAAAATGTGACGTAGGTCACGAATATTTTCCGGATATCAGCCTGATTTTTTGTATAAAAGCGAATTGCGGCATTCTTAACCTTAATAATAGCATCAATTCTTTCTCTGAAATTTTCCTTTTCTTCAGACTTTTCAAGGGGCTTTTTTTCTCCCTCAATTGACGTTTTTTTCGCCCGCGCTTCCTCATTCTTGGGCTTATTATCTTCTTTTTTTTCTTTCTTGAGGGACATTGTAAGGGGAATTGGAATAGCAAAAATCCATATCAATATTTTCAGTTTATCCATATCAAGAAATTTTACACGAGCACCAAATAAATATTTGATCCAATAGAATTCCCCCACAGCATTAAGATCGGCCTCCCGAAAACTTCCCTGTATATAAGTTTTAAAAGGTACAAAAAGGACAAAAGCTAAAAACAGCAATAAAAATAGTAAAATGCCTAATATAATATACACAACGATCATAGTATTTTAATGCTATCCTTATAAGCTTTTCGGACCTTTATGAAATAGTCATTATACAGACCTGAAGTAAAATCGGGAAAACTCCATTCGTGGGAATAAAATTGTTTTTTAAAAAAATACAGGCAGGGATCCGCATAAATACCTTTGTTTAGATAGATCTTTTGTCGACCGTATTTAGCAGAAGCCAGAACGAGTTTATCCATATCCAGATAACCGGGATCAAGATTAATACTGCGATCATCCCGCTTTGCATAATCCATTTCTATTATATTACTCACTCTTTTTATTTCGGCAAGTTTATCAGCATCAATAAGCTTATCAAATGAAACAAAACAACGTTTAAGATTTTTACCCATTTCTTTTTCGTAGTAATTTGTGATATCAAAATCATATTCAGGGCTTATGAGATCAGCCGGACCAAAAACCTTTTCCAAATGCTTAATACATGACTTGATTTCACTATCCGGAGAATATATGATCCCGATAATACATTTTACCTTAGGTGTTTCTTGTATATCCATTTTAAAAGATAGTAATTTTTTTCTTAATCAACAAACAAATGTATCTAAGACTCTCAAGCAATTAGCTGAATAATTTCACCCTGATCCCTTCATTTCAAAAAAATAAAAGAATTTTTAATTCAAAAACTTAAATTTTTTTAAATATTTTATTTGCTTTCGCTTTGTATTTTACTTATACTTTTGAGCTTTTTTCGACGGGTGCGTAGCTCAGTCGGTAGAGCAGCGGCCTTTTAAGCCGTTGGTCGAAGGTTCGAATCCTTCCGCACTCACTAAACCCTCGGGAACGGGGGTTTTTTATTTATATCTCAAAATTCTTTCTGCTCTCACAAATGCCCAAAGTAACACACTTGTCCTCCAAATCCGCCAGCTCCACAGGAGTCTCTTTGAGACTGGCGGAGAAGTAGGAAAGCTCGAATTCCTTTATTGTAAGATTTATGCTCAATATGGTGCTTGATTTCCTTGAAACTAATTGCAGGCTTAATACACTTAGTGATTCAGGATTTTTCCACAGTTGCACTAAATATTCGCAAACTATAAATCAAAGCAATAAATGACTTAGTGACTCTATGTTGCATTGGCCCTTTGTGAGAGCTAATTCATCTTCGTTTTTTATGGAATTTCATATTAAATATACCTATTATTAGATAATAAAATTGGAGACTAAGCACATGCAGCAAACCAGAATTGAAAAAATCGTTCAGGGATTTGTAGTTGGGCATAATGAAAAGGTTCATAGTGGCGACTATGTTATGATCCGCCCCAGACATGTATTGACTCACGACAACACCGGCGCAGTTATTCCCAAATTCAATGAAATTGGAAAAATGAGCATCACCAATCCTCGTCAACCGGTTTTTGCTTTGGACCATAATGTCCAGAGCAGTGATGAAAAAAATCTAGCTAAATATGCAAAAATTGAAGCTTTTGCCAAAAGACATGGCATAGATTTTTATCCGGCCAAAACAGGTATCGGTCATCAGATCATGTGTGATGAAGGCTATGCTTTCCCCAATACCCTTGCCGTAGCTTCCGATTCTCACTCCAACATGTACGGCGGACTGGGTTGCCTTGGCACACCCATCGTCCGAACCGATGCAGCTGGTCTTTGGGTTAGCGGCGAAACCTGGTGGCAAATTCCGCCTGTCGCAAAAGTTATCCTCACGGGCAAACCTGCTAAAAATGTCAGCGGTAAAGATATAGCTTTAGCGCTTTGCGGACTTTTTCCCCACGATGAAGTCCTCAACCATGCACTGGAATTTGAAGGTGATGCGCTGCAATATATCAGTATTGAGCAACGTCTGACCATTGCAAATATGAGCACGGAATGGGGCGCTTTGGTCGGACTTTTCCCGGTTGACGCACTGACACTTTCTTGGTATGAAAAAAGAAATGCTCAAATTAAAGCTCGTGGCCCTATGCATGTGGAATCGGACAAAGATCAAAATGTTCATCCCCGCATTAACGATGCCACAATTAAAGAATTGAAAGACAATCCCGTCCTTGCCGATGAAGATGCTTATTACGCCAAAACCATCACCCTGGATGTCAGCACAATTTCTCCCATTGTTTCGGGACCGCATGGCGTAAAACTCATGTATTCTGCAGATGAAATAAATGAAAAACGTATTCCTATCAACAAGGCCTATCTCGTTTCTTGCGTAAACGGTCGTTACGAAGATATGCAAACCGCTGCCGAGTATATTAAAGGCAAGAAAGTTGCCGCAGGTGTGGAATTCTATATTGGGTGCGCTTCAAAAGAGATACAAAAGCGACTGGAAAATGAAGGTCATTGGCAAACATTACTCGATGCCGGGGCCATAGAATTACCTCCGGGTTGTGGCATGTGTATTGGACTGGGCAAAGGATTATTAGAATCGGGCGAAGTTGCGATATCGGCAACCAATAGAAATTTTAAAGGACGCATGGGCGCAAAAGATTCCGAGGCCTACCTTGGATCTCCGCTGACTGTTGCCATGTCTGCCGTTGAGGGATATATTCTTACAGATAAAAAAGCAGATCACTCACCTGTTTACAGCATAGAAAAAAAGGAAAAAGCAGAAAGCAAAGTTTCGGTTTCCATTCTTGACGGTTTTCCCGAGAGACTTAAAGGTGATTTGATCTACTGTCCTGAAGATAACCTGAATACCGATGGGATTTATCCCGGAAAATACACCTACAACGATGCCATGACAGGTGCCGAACAAGCCAAAGTCGTCATGGAAAATTACGATCCTGAATTCGTAAAGATTACCAAAGTGGGTGATATTCTTGCAGGAGGTTTTAACTTTGGCACCGGAAGTTCTCGTGAGCAAGCGGCCACAGCATTCTTGCATAAAGGCATACAAATGCTTATTGCGGGATCATTCTCGGAAACCTATAAACGCAATGCTATCAATAACGGTTTTATTGTCATCGAATGTCCCGCACTGATTAAGGATCTTTCGGAAATCTATAGAAAAGATACATTGACAATAACAACGGGACTTGATATAATTGTAAACTTTAAAAAAGCGATTATCAAAGTCGCAGATAGAAAATATACTTTTAATCCTTTGGGTGAAGCGGCGCAACGGCTGATCATTTCACAGGGATTACTACAAATGATCAAAAATAAATAAGGAACTCAGGATGAAAAAGATCGTATTATTACTATTGTTACTCATGTTATTATTCGGATGTTCAACTATGATGTATAATAAAACCCTCATGTCTGTAGAAGAGATCAGAAACATCTACTCAGAGGCCGAACTAGAAGCTGTGTTGGACTTTGAAGTCTTTAAGATGGCGATGACCGGCTTTTCAAAGATAAGCCCTGAGAAGGATGATTTGCTTGTAATTATTGACTTTGCCCTGCCCTCAACCGACCAACGTTTTTATGTTATAGATCTTAAAAATAAGACTCTGCTACATTACACTTACACCTCACACGGAGTAAATACCGGTGAAAACATGGCAGTAAATTTTTCAAACATAGAAGGCAGTCGCCAAAGCTCACTTGGATTTTTTAAAACAGCCGAGACCTACGAAGGTAAGCACGGTTTATCATTAAGATTAGATGGTCTTGAACGTCGTTTCAATAAACGAGCAAGAAAACGCTATATTGTCATTCATTCCGCCGACTATGTCACCGAAGAGTTTATAGAGGAAAATGGTCGTCTCGGTCGAAGTTGGGGTTGCCCTGCCCTGCCTCCCCACATAGCTCATGATATTATCGAGCTCATCAAAGAAGGGGCTGTGTTGTTTGCTTATGCTGAAGATGAAGATTATTTGAGTAAATCGAAGTTGATCAAATGATTACTTTGACGAGATAATTAAATATACAAGACGGCCTTTCGACGGGAAGACAGGATTCCCTTTGATTGTTTTTTCTTGTCGCAAATAAAATGTACGGGCGGGTCTGGACCCGCCCTCTTCATTGTGGATAAAAATACGGAATTTTGGATAACCCAAAAATTATACATCTCACGAAAGAAATGATTTTGCCAAAACATTGTAAAAGACGCAGCGTTTCGTTGAGACAAGGCATCATCCTGATGACCTTCTTACCTTCTTACCTTCT
>CAZNFT010000077.1:0-7154 GCA_964572745.1 uncultured bacterium | reverse complement strand
AATTGATAAACTTTAAGACAGTCATCCCCGGTTGGGGTCAAGAAGTTTACGCAAATTTATATTTTCTACCCGATAGCAATATCTTTAAACTGATAGGTTACGGAAGTATGGCTAACCAAATAGATACCGTTTTTTATGCACCCGATGGATATAAGTCTGATGTTTATGTTTTTGATTTTTTAAATGACGCCAATATAATACATCCAGAAATTATTCTTACGCATGTGGTTTTAGATCTAGATCTAAATAATTCATACCGCTTGAATTATACTATACCGGATGGTAGCGGCGATGAAATTGTGGAATGGAGCTCCCTGGATCCTACGATTGCGTCAGTGGATAGCAGTGGATTGGTAAGCGGAGTAAGACTTGGTGAAACGACAGTGATTACAGCAGTTGTTGCGACTGGCATGGCTGATTCTTGTTTAGTTAAGGTGAATGAACCTTATTCCCCCGAGATTGTTATGTCTGATACGCTTCTTGATCTTGAAGTTGAAGAAACATATCAATTTTCTTATACCATCGAAAAAGCTAATGGCGATGAAACAGTGATGTGATTTTCACCGGATTCACATATTGTATCAGTCAGCGAGAATGGATTTATAACCGCACTTTCTGTTGGTGAAGCCCAAGTTACTGCCCAAATTCTTGGTACTAATTTCACTGAAACATGCACCGTAACCGTTAGTCCTATAACCAGTGTTGCAAAAGTACAAAAAAGTAGTATTCGAATTTTTCCTAATCCTATAGCTAATTACGTCGATTTTGATGCAAATGCACAGATCACGAAAGTTGAGGTCTATAACCTGGCGGGTAGAAAAGTCCTTGAAACTAGCAAAGCTGGCAAGATGGATGTTTCAAGTTTGTCTATTGGTATGTATTTCTTTAAAGTGAGTAGCAATAATCAGCAATTTACCTATAAGATGCTTAAAAAATAATTAAGATAAAAACGTGATGAAAATTACCCCGGATTTATTCGGGGTTTTTTATTATAGCGGGGATTTAGGATTATCAGTAAACAGCCGACCTTTTTCAAAAGATTATTCCGTACAGCTGTGTTCTGAGAATTATTCAATTATTTATAAAAGCGCAGCTAATTTAATAATTGACTTGCTCTATAGCAGTTGTTTCGTATATTTTATTTGTGAGCGAATCAAACAAATGCAAGGGGGTTGATATGGAATATACATTTTCTTTAGATCACAAAAATAAAATTATTCGCTATAAACATAGCGGTAAACTTAAAATGGAAGACCTGGGTAAAGCTTGGGATGATTTTCTTAAGATAGAGGAATTTACCCTAGGTGGATATAATCTTTTATCTGATTACACCGAAGCTATTTTTGATATGGGGGTGGAAGCTGTTGATGAAATTGTAAAAATTTTAGATTCAATGGGACCCGTTCTCCATGGAAAAAAACAAAGTATTATTGTTGAAGACCCTTATTCTATGGCAGGTTCAATTCTTTTTGAAAAAATCTCTCATAATAAATTGGCCTTTAAGATCAAAATATTTTCTACAGAAGAAGCAGCGCTTAAATTTTTATTATCTTAGGCATACTTTTTATTTCCTTATTTGTTAAGATGTCGGTATAATTTCATGATATGTAACTGGAGGCAAAGGATATAAAATGAAAATACTCGTTTTATGTACCGGAAATTCATGCCGCTCTCAAATGGCTGAGGGCTTTTTAAAATCTTTTGATAAACAACTTGAGGTTTATTCTGCCGGCACAGAAGCATCCGGTCAAATTAATCGAGTTGCTGTTAAAGCCATGGCTGAAATTGGAATTGATATTTCGGCGCAAACTTCGGACCCTGTAACAAAATATCTTCATCAAGAATGGGATTATGTGATCACTGTCTGCGGTGGTGCCAATGAAAACTGTCCCGCATTTTTCGGCAAAGTCAAACATAGATTGCATATGGGATACGACGACCCCTCCTTTGCAGTCGGCGACGATGAGTATATCTGGAGCGAATATATCAGAGTGAGAGATGAGATCAAGCTTGGCTTTGAGACCTTGTACAAGGATGAAATATTACCAAGATTGGCCTAATAGTAATTTTAGGGGGGGCTAAAAACGTTATAACTAATTAAATATCAACAGAATAAATAAGATTTTATTTTCTTTAATTAAAAAAATGAACAAAAAAGTGCCCGAAATGCAATAGCCAAAACACAAAAAGTTGAGGAAGATGAAAAGGGGTACCCAGATCAAACTTAGTTTTATAGTGTCCTTTGTATAGCTCTTTTTTTCCTTCAATTCTATCGCCATTATTTAGCTTAGAGAAAAATTAAAATTGTGTATTTTATCTCCACTTTTTCTTTAGATTTATTTTTCAATCTCTTAATCTCTTATCATGCAAGTAGTTATTTTTTATTGATTATGTAAAAACACTTGCAATTCCGACCTTTCTTTCTATATATTAGGTGCTTTTTTGTAGTCCCGGAAGACAAAACAAAAAAGAATATGAAAAACTAGAAAAAGGAGTTTAAGTTGAGCACTTTCTCAGCGAAACCCACAGACATCAAGCATGATTGGTATATTGTAGACGCAGAAGACATGGTTCTTGGCCGTTTAGCCTCTCAAGTAGCTCAGATTCTGCGTGGGAAACACAAACCCATTTATACTCCGCACATGGATACAGGCGATTTTGTCGTTGTGATCAATGCGGAAAAAGTTCGATTAACCGGTAATAAAGCCGAAAGCAAAACCTATTTCCGCCATACGGGTCGCCCGGGTGGAGAACGCTACACATCATATAGAGAATTGATGGAAAAGAAACCTGAAGAGGTTGTTACCAGAGCTGTAAAGGGTATGGTCCCTCATAATCGTCTTGGTCGACAGATCATGAAAAAGTTAAAAGTATATGCCGGACCGGCACATCCTCATGAAGCACAACAAGCTAAAAACCTGGTTATTAAATAGGAGTTAAAACATGGCAAATGTAAAACATGAAAATATTACCATCGGCCGTCGTAAATCCTCCGTTGCACGAGTGATTGCTCGACCAGGTACTGGTAAAATAATTATTAATAAACGTGATATGGGTGAATATTTCGGTCGTGAAACCTATTCTATGGTTGTTCGTCAACCTCTTGAATTGACCAAAATGGACAACAAATACGATTTTTTCGTCAATGTTCATGGTGGCGGTTTAACAGGTCAAGCCGGCGCGATACGTTTGGGTATCAGCCGCTCATTGATCGCGATGCATCCTGAGCTCCGTCCTGAATTAAAGGCAGCCGGATTCTTAACACGCGATTCACGTAAAGTCGAACGTAAGAAATATGGTCTTCGCGGCGCTCGTCGTGCATTCCAGTTCTCGAAACGTTAAATCAATTATCGGAGAATCAAATATATGGAAAATATTACCATTGAAAATTTGATCAGTGCCGGCGCTCATTTTGGACATTTGACTTCAAAATGGAACCCGAAAATGAAAAAATACGTCTTCATGGAGAAGAATGGTATTCACGTCATTGATCTTGAACAAACTCTTAAGGCTCTTGAAGCAGCCAATAAATATGTTAGCGATATCGTTCGCAATGGTGGAGAGATCCTCTTTGTCGGTACCAAAAAACAAGCCAAAAATGTTCTCGAAGATGAAGCTATCCGTTGTGGTGCTCATTATATCACAGAACGTTGGTTGGGTGGTGCATTGACAAACTTCCAGACCATCCGTCGCTCAATTCGTCGCCTTGAACAACTTCAACGCGAAGCTGATAACGAAGATGCCTGGAAAAATTTAACAAAAAAAGAAATTCTCGGACTTGAACGTGAACGTGAAAAACTTGAATTGTTACACCGCGGTATTCAAAAAATGCGTCGTCTTCCTGATGCTGTTTTTGTCGTGGATACAATTGAAGAAAAAATTGCTGTTCACGAAGCAAGAAAACTGGATATTCCGGTCATCGCTATTGCAGATACAAATGCTGATCCTGAAGTGATCGACATTCCTATTCCTGCCAATGATGATTCTATTCGTGCCATTCACTTGATAACCAAGACTTTAGCTGACACTATCTTGGAAGCTAAACGCGGTAGCAAGAAGCAACATAAGGATGCTCCGACCGAAAGAACAGAAACCAAAAAGAATAAAAAAGAAGAAAAGTAATATAAGGAAATATAAATATGCTAATCACTGCAGCAAGCGTTAAAGAATTACGCGATAAAACCGGCGCAGGCATGATGGACTGCAAAAAAGCTTTGACCGAAACAGAAGGCGATCTTACAAAAGCTATCGATCTTCTGCGTGCCAAAGGTATTGCAAAAGCCGAAAAGAAAGCCGACCGTGCAGCAAAAGAAGGTATTGTCTATTCATATATCCATCCCACCGGAAAAAAATTAGGCGTTTTAGTTGAAATCAATTGTGAAACTGATTTCGTAGCTGCAACTGACGATTTCGTTGGCTTTGCTAAAGATATCGCTATGCAGATCGCTGCTATGGCTCCAATTGCGGTAAAACGTGAAGATGTTCCTGCTGAAGTTGTTGAACGTGAAAAAGCTGTTTATAAAGAACAAGTTCTTAACGAAGGTAAACCAGAACATATTGCTGACCGTATTATTACCGGTAAATTAGATAAATTCTTTAAAGAAAATGTTCTGCTTGAACAAGAATTCTTTAAAGACACAGATAAAACAATCGAAACTTACTTAAAGGAAACAATCGGTACTTTGGGCGAAAATATCGCTATTGCACGTTTCGCTCGCTTTAAAGTTGGCGAAGCTGTAAAGACTGAAAAGTCTGAAGACTGAAGATCAAAGTGCTGGATGTGCTTACTCAATGAGTTATCATAGAATCCTGCTAAAATTAAGTGGTGAAGTACTTGGTGGCGTTAAAGGACACGGCATTGATCCTGACGCCGCTTTCTATTTTTCCCAAGAAGTTAAAAGTGCCTACAATAAAGGTCTGCAGGTGGCGATCGTAATTGGCGGCGGAAATATTTTCCGCGGAGCAAAAAACATAACTGCTATCGATCGTGTTACAGGTGATCATATGGGCATGCTTGCTACTGTGATCAATGCTTTCGCTTTAAGAGATACATTCGAAAAAGCCGGTATGCCTGCTGTTGTAATGGTGCCGGCAAATATTTCTTCTTTGACCGAACACTTCGATCGCCAACGCGCTATTCAACTTCTTGAAAAAGCTTTTATTGTTATTTTTGCAGGGGGAACGGGAAATCCTTATTTTACTACCGATTCCGCAGCTGCTTTACGCGCTTCCGAAATCGATGCCGATATCTTGCTAAAAGGAACAAAAGTGGATGGCGTTTATTCTGCTGATCCCGAACTTGACCCTTTAGCTACCCGATATATAACAATTTCTTATGATGAAGCTATTGATAAAAAATTAAGAGTGATGGACATGAGTGCCATGGCTCTATGTCGCGATAACGCGATGCCTATAAAAGTCTTTGATTTTACCAAAGCCGGAGAATTACTCCGATTGGTGTCCGGTGAATCCATCGGCACTCTGATCAACGAATAATATAAGGAGTTAGGCTATGCATACTGAAGTGTATTCATATTGTGAAGAGAATATGGAAAAATCTCTAAAGTTTCTGGATCGTGAGTATAATAGTTTACGTACAGGTCGCGCTACACCTTCTTTGCTCGATGGTATTATGATCGATTACTATGGTGCTCAAACACCCTTGGGTCAAGCGGCGACCATTTCAGTTCCCGAAGCTCGTCTTTTGGTTGTTCAACCCTGGGAAAAATCACTTTTATCTAAAATCGAAAAGGCAATTCAAGCTGCTAATCTTGGTTTGAATCCCATTAATGATGGGGCAGTTATTCGAGTACCTATTCCTGCTATGACTGATGAGCGCCGAAAAGAACTGGTTAAGATCGTTCATTCTATGGCAGAAGAAGCTCGTATTTCGGTAAGGTCCATTCGTCGTGAAGCTAATGAAAACATCAAAAAAATGGAAAAAGATAAAGATATCTCCGAGGATAATGCAAAGCTTGCACTTGCAGAGATCCAGAAAATAACTGATGGTTTTATTGATAAAATCAAAGTTGCTTCAGATAAAAAAGAAGAAGATATTCTCAGCGAATAATTTAATATTTCTTAGTCAAGAATACTCAATTGCCTCGGGTTTTACCCGGGGTTTTTTTATGCTTTTATGTTTCAAAATTTGTTTGCAAAAAAAGAGCTGTCATTAGACAGCTCTTAAATAAATGCTTTATGGGAGAGGATTTTAGAATGTGTAACGAAGTGTAAAAGCGCCACAAAGCCAGTTAAGCTTCAGACCACCCAAAATATTGAGAGCTGGTTTATAATCTATTGAAAGAGAGAGCGGAACATCGATCAAGGATGCAAAACTATATTCAAGACCTGCAATTGCATCAAGACCTATATTTGTTTTAAGATTAGTCCAAAGACCAGGTGAGTTTTCTCCGGAATCGTATAATCCAAGATGTCCACCAATACCCCAAAACCAGGTCAGGTCAGGAACATCGTCTGTCAATGTATAATGATTTTCCCATAAACCGATAAGGGTGAATCCATTAACATTAACACCCAGTATAGCTTCTACATCTTTTTCAAATCTTAATGAAGCACCACCACCTGAACCCAAATAACTACCGCGTAAGCCAATCGCCAACTCGTCTGCAACTGCAAATGATGCACTAAGTAGTAAAACCACAAGAACTACGAAGACTTTTTTCATGTTCTGTTTCCTTTTTAATTAGTATTAAGTCTTGTTATACCTGATCAATAAATGTTTTTACTTAAAAGAGAATTGACATGGCATAGATTTTAAAAAATACTCTAAAAAATACCATAATATTTGATATTAGTAAAGGAGAATGTTGAATAAGATTCTTTAAAGGGGGTATATATCTAGGCTTTAATAAATTGTGATAATTATTAAAAAAGCCGTCAAAAGACGGCTTTTAGCAATATTTATTAAATTTTTAGAAATCCCAGCGGACAGCTAAAGCTGCATCACCAAAGTTGCCGGCCCAGCCTCCAATTATATCAAAACCGGGTTTATAATCTAATGAAACTGAAAGTGGGAAATTGATATGTTGTTCAAGCTCGTATTCTATACCAACAACACCGTCAATACCCAATGCAAAATCATTATTTCCACCTATAACCCAATCACCTAATGAATAATAACCAACATGAGCACC
>CAZNFT010000076.1:0-7586 GCA_964572745.1 uncultured bacterium | reverse complement strand
GGCAAACGAAAGACAGGAGGGATGTGGACAAGACCTGATATTGTAATAATATCAGTAGAGACATTTCAATATATCCCCGGGAAACTATTGGAAATTATTAGCTTTGAAGTTAAACCTGAAGATAAATTTGACTTAAAAGGAGTTTATGAAACTGCAGCTCATTCAAGATTTGCAACAAGAAGTTATTATTGTGTACATCTTAGTGATGGATGGGATGAAAATAATGGTCAATATGAAAATATCAGAACTGAATGTGAAAGATTTGGTGTGGGTTTAATATGTTTTTCAGATCCCAAAGATTATAATACATATGAAATATTAATACAGCCAACCAGAAAAATTCCAGACCCCTCTAATATGAATAATTTCATTACCCAGCAAATTTCCGAAACCAATAAAAATAAAATTAGTAATTTAATTAAATAGCAAGCGCTCATAATTATAGCATTAAAGTAATTTTACTAGTAAAGTAATAATTGTAGTTGTGTTTTAATATTTTATACTATTTTAAAACCGATTCATCATAATTTTATATCATTATTCTACTGAAGGATTTTGAAGTGATTAATAAATTACTTCATGTCGTCATTAAAATCATATCCAAGATCTAGAAAACAACCGGCATGGTTGTTTCAATTCAGCGACCTAAAGACACGCAAATGGAAGCAACGTGTTCTTCATTGTACAAAAGAACAAGCACAAGCATATAAAAGGTCTTTTGACGCTGATTATAATTATATGAAGATGCATCCAGAGGAGCTACAGGCTGAAACTGCATCAATTACATTAAAAAATGCTTCAGATCAATTTATCAAATTAAAGTCAGCCGATAAAGCATTTCAAACCATTAAAAAATATCGGGTTATTCTTAAGCATTTTAGAGCAATGCTGGGTGATTCATTTTTTGTGGCAGATATTGACAACAATATTATAGAGCAATTTAAACTTTATTATTTAAGCGATCATTCAAAACCCGGAACTAATATGGCCCTGCGCCACCTTAAGGCATTCTGTAATTGGAGCTATGACAAAATGTATCTCTCCCGGGTCCCTAAATTCGAAATGCTCAAGACCGTCAAGCAGGATGTCAGATGGCTCACAAAGGACGAATATTCAAAGCTGTATGAAGCGGCTCCGGATCATTTAAAGGATATCATGACTCTTTGTATTTCAACCGGCGCGCGGATCTGTGAGATCCTTAATCGTCCATGGAAAGATTTCAATTTCAAGGAAAACGTGATCGTTTTAGATGCTCACATCGTAAAAGGTCGTTTTCAATCGGCCTTATATATGAATGATAAATGCATCGATGTTCTAAATAGGATAAAAGCCGACAACCCGGCAAACAAAACGCCCTTTCCCTACACCTATGATCATGTGCGCCATGTTTATGACCGGGTAAGCAAAGAAGTCGGCATCAAAAGCACTACACACGACTGGCGCCGGTCAGTGGGAGCATGGCTTCTTCAGGAGGGTGTGAGTATCTATCATGTGTCGCGTTTCTTGAGGCATTCATCTACAAAGGTCACCGAGGAACACTACGCAGATCTTGTCAAAAGGAACTACAGCGATCTTTCAAATCAGATTCAGGATATGCTGTCATGAAAACTGTCATTGGATTGTCATTGAATTTTGACGAAGAATGTCTTATTTTGTCGTGGTTTTATGATTTTGAATGTAAGGATTTTAACTGGTGTAAAAACCGCTTTGATATAGAAAACCCCTTGTTTAAAGGGGTTTTGAGAGTGTACCGAGGGCGGGAATCGAACCCGCACTGACCGAAGCCAGGTGGATTTTGAGTCCACTGCGTCTACCAATTTCACCACCTCGGCATTGCAGGTGTGATATTCTCTATAAATTGCGTTAAAGTCAAGTAAAAATTTTATTAAAAAAGGATATGAAAACAATGAAAGTCAAATTTAAACGCCTCTCCCCCCATGCTATTCTCCCTTCACAACAGCATGCCTACGATGCCGGTTACGATGTAAGTTCTGTCGAAAACAAAGTCATTCCAGCAGGAAAATGGGCGCTTGTTAAAACAGGTCTTGCTGTGGAATTACCCATGGAAATGGAATTGCAGGTACGTTCGCGTTCCGGACTGGCTTTTAAGAAGGGTGTTTTTTGTCTTAACGCTCCCGGTACGGTAGATGCAGGCTATCGCAATGAGATCGGTGTGATTCTTGCTAACTTAGGTGAAGAAGATTTTCAAATCTCTGTTGGCGATAGAATAGCTCAATTTATTTTTCAAACGCCGAAACATCCCGAGATCGTCGAAGTTGAAGAACTTGGTGAATCCGATAGAGGATTAGGTGGATTCGGTTCAACCGGAGTAAAATAAAAGGGATCATATGAAAAATTTCTTGGGAATATTTCTGGCATTATTCTTGCTTATATCTTGCGGTAATCAGCAAAACAAAACAGCAAACGATAATGCAACTGCTCTTGATGAAGTATCTTATGCTGAAACTGCTCAAGCGGACTATGCAGCACCCGCAGACATGGCTAAGCGTTCTATGAGTGTCGGCTCGATGCTTCAAGATTCAAATGATCAGCAGAAACTTATTAAAACAGCTAACTTGCGTTATGAAGTTTATGATCTGGATTCCTCCTTATTACATATTTCTAAAATATTGAAAAGCTATAAGGGTCTTGTCCAGAATGAACGTCAATTCGATCAAGGTAATCGAAAATTTATTTCATTGAGCCTGCGAGTTCCCGCTGAAAATTTTGATGTTTTTTTAGAAGAACTCATGAATTCTGATGGTATTCGAAAATTGGAAAACAAAAGTATTTCCTCCCAAGATGTCACAGAACAATTTATCGATATTGAATCCAGACTTACAACGAAACGCCAAGCTCTCGCACGCTACAGAGATATTCTGCAAAAAGCAGAAACAGTCGCTGATATTGTGTCGGTCGAAGATAAGATCCGTCGTTTGCAGGAAGAAATAGAAGCTCAGGAAGCCCGATTAAAATATTTGAATCATCAGGTGGATATGAGCGAAGTCCGCATCAATATTTACCAAGTTGTACCCAGCACTTATATTCCCGAAAAAGGTGAAGGCTTCTTCCCTAAATTACTTAAAGCTATAGATAATGGATTTGAAGGTATTTCGCTTGTTTTCTTCTGGTGTATTCGCCTCTGGCCCATCTGGATCTTGGCAATAATTTTAAGATGGATCTTTCGCAAAAAATCCAAGGAATAATTATGAAAATTTTAGTGATATGTACCGGTAATTCCTGCCGTTCTCAAATGGCACACGGTTTTCTAAAAAGTTTTGATAGTAAAATGGAAGTTTATTCAGCAGGTGTTTCTCCGGCTTATAGGGTTATGCCCGAAACCATTGAGGTCATGGCTGAAAAAGGCATTGACATCAGTGAGTATTCACCAAAAAATGTGATCGACTTTTTAAAAATGCCCTTTGATTATGTGATCACAGTGTGTGATTATGCCTACGATGTTTGTCCCCTTTTTACCGGAGATGTTAAACATCAAATACACATCCCTTATCCCGATCCCATTACTGCAAAAGGAAAATATGAAAAACGTCTGGAGCTCTATCGCGAGGTCAGGGATATGATAGAAAAAGACTTTTATGATCTTTACAAGAAAAAACTAGAGGTGAAATAATGAATTTACTTGATCTGATAAAAACGAGACAAAGTGATAGGAAATATTTAGATACAGCTGTTGACAAAGAAAAGATCGAGCGCTGCCTCGAGGCCGCAAGACTCGCGCCTTCTGCATCAAATTCTCAACCTTGGGAATTTATTGTTGTACAAGATCCTGAAATCCGAAAAGAACTTGCAGCTCTTACCACATCTCCGGTGGTTAAGATCAATCGTTGGGTTCCCAAAGCGCCCGTACTGGTCGTAATAAATTCATGGACACCTCCACTGCACAGAGTGGCTGCCGGCATTCTTGAAAATAAAAAATTCAACCTTGTTGATGTGGGAATTGCTGCAGAACATTTTTGCCTTCAGGCCGCAGAAGAAGGTTTAGGTAGCTGTATATTGGGTTGGTTCAACACCAAAAAAATCATGAAATTACTAGATATTAAGGCTCCCAAGAAACCTGCTCTCCTCATTAGCTTAGGCTACTCGGGACATGAGAACATCCGCAAGAAAAAACGCAAAAGTTTGGATGAAATGAGAAAATACATTTAGACCTTCCTGCTGGTGTCTGATCCCGAAAGCTCGGGAGAAGACCTGCTGGATGGTCGAGATACTAAGCCTGAATTTAATATAGATATCTTTTTCGACCAGCCAACACCTAATCGTAGTCGAGTTGGCAGGTCATTGACCTTCCTGCTGGTGTCTGATCCCGAAAGGTCGGGAGAAGACCTGCTGGATGGTCGAGAGAATCATATAAAACATAACCGTCGGGGGACGAAATTATGCAATTAATCAAATTTGATACTCACGAATTCTATCATATTTATAATCATGCTATCGGGAACGAACTTCTTTTTCGTAATGAAAAAGATTACCATTTTTTCAAAACAAAGATGAAGCGCTATCTTGAACACTTTTGTCATATTATTGTATACTGTTTACTTCCAAATCATTTCCACATTTTAATCAAAATCACTAATCAACTTTATAAAGATACAACTATCGAGCAAACAATGAAAAATTTCTTCAATAGTTACACAAGATCATATAATATCGCACATCAAAGGACTGGTAGATTGTTTAGACATGGATACAAATCAAAAATTATCGATACAGAAGATTATCTTAAATGGCTTATTTATTATATACACCGAAATCCGGTTCATCATGGATTTGCATTAAAATGCAATGAGTGGAAATATTCAACTTATAATTCCATATTGAAAAACACAAATTGTGAAAATTCTATATTTATATACGATCTATTCGGAAGTAAAACAGAATTTGAAAATTTTACAGAAGAATTGACTACTGACTATAAAGAGGAAAAGTATCTACAAAATCAAATTGAATTTATTTAATCTCTTTTCGACCAGCCAACACCTGTAGCGTAGTCGAGTTGGCAGGTCATTGACCTTCCTGCTGGTGTCTGATCCCGAAAGGTCGGGAGAAGACCTGCTGGATGGTCGAGATACTAAGCCTGAATTTAATATAGATATCTTTTTCGACCAGCCAACACCTGTAGCGTAGTCGAGTTGGCAGGTCATTGACCTTTCTGCTGGTGTCTGATCCCGAAAGGTCGGGAGAAGACCTGCTGGATGGTCGGAAATAATTCCATTAAATTATCAACAGCCTTTGGTTTAAACCCAAGGCTATTCTACTTCTTCCACCCAGGACTAAAAACCGTCCTCATCTCATCCCCGTCTCTATAGATAAAATAAGCTTCAACGCCTTCCATTGAATGAATAAAATCTAAACCCTTATCTAAACCAAGAACAATGGCAGCCGTCGCACAAGCATCTGCTAAGATACAATTTTCAGCCACAACGCTCACGGAAGTAACTTCATGATGTATTGGGTGGCCTGTCTTAGGATCGATCAAATGGGAGAACCTCTCGCCCTTTTCCAGATAAAATTGCTGATAATCACCGGATGTTGCACATGCTAAATTTTTTAACTCAACATTTTCTCTCGCTTTGTTATTTCCCACATTATCATCCGAAGGCACAGCAATACCAATGCGCCAGGGCTTCCTTCCATTTTTACCTTTGACTCTGACCTCTCCGCCGATCTCAACAAGAATATTTTTATATCCGAGAGCTTCTATTTCTTCGAGAACAAGATCGACGCCATAGCCCTTAGCAATAGCAGCAAAATCCAATTGTAGCTCAGGATCATTTTTAATTAATCCCTCTTCTTTTAATTCCAGCTTTCCAAAACCTACATGCTTGAGCGCATCTTTTAATTCCTTCTCAGTAGGTCTTATATCAATTCCATTATCTCCAAAACCCCACAATTCAACAAGCCGTTTAACCGTTGGGTCGAATGCACCCTGAGATTTTGCATATATTTCTTCTGATACTCTCGCCACACGCATAAAATCATCAGATATTGGAAATACAATATTATCAGCCTTAGTATTAAACTTTGATATTTCACTGTCAGGATTATAAGTGTTTACACTGGTGTTAATTCTCGTCAAAGCCACATCAATAGCTATTTGCAATTTTTTACCGGCATTTTCACTCTCTACCCCATGGACCTTTACCATGTACCAAGTTCCCATGGTCTGTCCTTTAATTGTTAAGATAGGAGATTTTGAGCAAGAAAAGAGCAATAGTGCGATGATCAGTAGTGTAAAAATATTATAGTGTTTTTTCATATTGCCTCATTCATAATTTAATCTTTGAATTTACGCAATTTTTTTGCATTATCCAGCAAATTGAAACTTAGGAAAAACATGAAAAGAACATTTATCACTCTATTGTCATTAATGGGGCTACTTATCTTACTTAATGCCTGCAGTTCACACCAACTTAAATACGCCAAACTTGAAACAATGCTGGAAGATGCAGTCGCAGATTCAGCTTGGCCCGGAGGTGTATTATTCATTGGGCAAGGCAATAAAATTGTTTTCAATCATGCTGCCGGTTATCATACTTATGAACAAAAAATAAAAATTAAAAAAAATGATATCTTCGATCTAGCCTCTGTCTCGAAAGTGATCGGAACAACTTCTGCAGTCATGAAACTTGTTGAAAACGGAGAAATCTCTTTAAATGATAAAGCGGTTAAATATCTTCCTGAGCTGAAAGGTCCGGATAAAAAAAATACAGAACTAAAAAAAGAGATCACCATAAAACATCTCCTTACCCACTCTGCAGGTTTTGAACCTTTCCGACTATTCTATGAAATGGACTGTTCTGTAGAAGCTCGCTGGGATAGTGTTTACCAAAGTGAGCTGCAATCTAAACCCGGCGACAAAACGGTTTATTCCGATATTGGGCTGATGTGCATGGGTAAGATCGTAGAAAAAGTTACAACTATGTCCCAGGACGCTTATCTCAGGAAAATTGTCTATGATCCTCTAAAAATGGCAGATACGCATTATAATCCCGACCCTTCCTTGATCGACAGAATAGTTCCTACCGAATACATAGATAATAAACTCGTTCATGGCTATGTTCATGATGAAAACACACATAGTTTAGGTGGTGTTGCAGGACATGCCGGGCTTTTTTCAACAGTTGCTGACCTTAGTGTATTTAGCCGTATGATGTTAAATGAAGGTGAATTGAACGGAATCAGAATATTTAAACCCGAAACCATTAAACAATTTACAACTCCCCTGGATGAGTCCTCTTCACGCTGTCTTGGCTGGGATAGTCCCGGTGGTGAAAGTTCCGGTGGAATTTATCTTTCTCCTTATTCTTATGGGCACACAGGTTTTACGGGAACATCGATCTGGATAGATCCTGAAAATGATGTCTATGTTATTTTACTAACAAATGCAGTGCATCCTGATCGTAGCTATAAAAATCCAAAATATTATGATTGGAGACAATTATTGCATTCAGCTGCTTATGAAGAATTGGGTT
The DNA here is from genome assembly GCA_964572745.1 of uncultured bacterium. Taxonomy (GTDB): domain Bacteria; phylum Fidelibacterota; class Fidelibacteria; order Fidelibacterales; family Fidelibacteraceae; genus M50B103. The sequence goes on along the minus strand of CAZNFT010000076.1, from coordinate 93 downwards.
TAAATAAAAGAAATCCTGATCTATTTCTAAAGAAACGCTGGGTTAAAGAATTTAATATGCCTCGCAAAGCTGAAGAATAGAATATCTGAAATT
>CAZNFT010000075.1:0-7884 GCA_964572745.1 uncultured bacterium | reverse complement strand
GACAAGTGGCATTTCGCGCATAGAACAGAGTAAACCTGTAAAGACGTGCTAAGGCAGGTCTTTTGTTTTATGGAATATAAAAAAGGGCCGATATTATTCAGCCCCTAGGTTTTGTAATTTACGTTTAACACTATTTCATTAATAAACACTTTTCAACAAATTGCTCTATGCCTGAGTCGTTTTGGATTGTCGCATTTATAAAATAAATACCTGACGGTTGCATACTGGCATCCCAGTTCAGCTCAAAATTACCTGCTGTTTGATAACCTGTATAGAGCGTATCGACCAATCGTCCATTTATATCCAAAATATTAATCGTAAGATTGCTGTTAGCTGACAGCTGATAGCTGATAGCTAATTTTGGATTAAAGGGATTTGGATAGGCTTTCATCAAGAAAGGTGTTTCTGGAAATATTGTGTCAATGGCGACTTCTTTTTCTTTTGTCACAATGCTAACCTCTGCCATAGAATTGGCAGGAACGTTCACGAGAGCATAAACCATTTTTTGATCGGAGAGCGTGTCAATTTGGAAGAGTTCGGCATTGCTCAAATAATCAAGGGTTTTATTGTGTTCAAGAGGAAATTTTACTAAACAGTTTTCAAGATCAAAATCAAAGGTATTATTAATTCTAATCAGGGTACTATCTGCATTATAAACCTGGCTAATGTTATTGCCGTTTTCACCTGCCCGGACCGCTTGGTTAAAGACCATTTCATTATTGCGTATCCTTATTATCCGATATCCTCGTCGGCCATCACAAGTTGCTTCAGTACTTATACTGTAGGGATGAGCGTTGTCTTCATTATTCCCATGAACATGTCCCCAAAGAGCAATATCTACTCCCAGATCAGTAAGATTCAGTTCATTTTTAAAATCATAATGATAAAAAAGAACGATCAAGCTGTCATCGCTGTGCTTGGCAAGATTATCATTCAGCCATGTAAGCTGTGAAGAAATAAAGCTGGTATTGCCATAGAGTTCTTTGCGCCATTCATCATAATTATCGTAGGCTTCCAGTCCTATAAAGTGAGTTTTTCCATAATTAAAGGAATAGTCTTGAGTTGTGACATCTGTCGGACTTAAGGAGCTGAGATATTTCCAGCCAAAGAAATTCCACCAGGTGCGTCGTGCCGTGCCGTCCGGTGCGGGCGTTGCTTTCCACCCGCCCAGATCGTGATTACCTGCAACCAGATAAAGAGGAACATCTAATTTATGTAATAGAGTTTTTGCCAGCGAAATTGATGGAATTCCCAATGCTTCAATCTCGCCATCGTTAATAAAATCACCGGTATGCAGGACAAAATCAGGATTAATAATATTGATATCATCAATGACAGCTTCAAAATCTTCCAGCTCTGTAAAATCAGTTTCTAAACCCTCATCTCCCCAATAAAGGTGAGAGGGAAGGTGAGTGTCCGTAACATGGATGATAGTAAATTCTTTTTTGTATTCAGGGATGACATAGATGGAGCTTTCTGAGACATCAAGACTATCGGGACCTGTGCAATACAGCTTGAGGTCATAGAGTCCATAGAGCATTTTTTCGGGGAGATAAGCATTTAAAATTCTGAGCCCAAAAGGAGAGCTTTCATTAGTCTCAATAAAATTTATATCATTTTCTCTGTTGTTAAAAACAAGAGCTACCGATTCAACACTTTCAGTAGTTACCAGCTCGATCTTTATTTCTATCGTGTCCCCCGGAAGGGCCATGGCGGGAATATTAATTAAAGGAGATTGAATAATAGTAAGTGTATCATATCCAAGTTGGGGTGTAAGAGGGGCGTCAAGATCAAATGCAATATTTGTACTTGAGTTGTCTAAAATGCTGAAAGACTTATTTTCCGTCTGACCACCTCCTGTGACTGTGCAGACCCAATTTCCTGTTTCCAAACGAGAGCTCGCAGATCCCAAATTATCTGTGGTGACTTCTAAAGTCGGTTTTGGGTCGAATTCTTTTATAAACCAGATCAAGGCATTGTCAAAGGCTTCACCTTGTTGGAGCACAGTAACATTTACGTCTCCGCTGGGAAGAGCTTTCGCATCAAGATAGTTATTGTAAACGCCTGCAAGATTCTCAGCAAGGGTGAAATATCTTGTCATAGATGTCGTTTCTCCGGCCTTCAGATCTTCTTCCTCAATCGTTGTATCACTCCAGTAACTGCCATGAATGGCATCAAAGCTTTTCTTTGCCCAATAGCCATAAACTGTATTGGGGGTTGTAGAGGCCAGCCAGTTTACACTCGCTTTCTTGCCGGGGACAAAAGGAGTACTTCCCCAAGAAAAGGCATCACCAATGCCGTAGGATTTTATCGCAGAAGAAGATGTGTTTTTAAATTCTGTTTTAACTTTCAATGTGGGTGTATTGTCGTAAAGAATATAGTCTGTGATTATTTTTATAGAAGCATTATCAGAATCAACACCACTTACGCGAATATGAGCAGAATCGTGAGGAGCTCCGGCAGATACTATTTCAAGACTAGTATAAACAGCCTGGCGCGGATAATCATTGTTCAGATAAAGGTAGAGTAGGTCAAAATCATCCAATCCACCCTTAAGAGTTGCATCCAGGCATAATCCACCTGATTTCCCGGGATTTATCTTATGGGATATATTTGAGATGACAAAGGAAGCAGTGTTGTTGTCGATAAGATAATCGCCTATAATTCCCTTTGCTTTATTTCCGGATAATAATTGTGAAGATTGGGTTATTTTAAATGCTTGTGATGCTTGTAAAGCGACTGTAAGTATCACAAGAACGATGAGAGCTTTAAATTTTTTCAATTTTGAACCTTTTTTCTTTTCGTTCCTTTTTTAAACGATGTATATGTCTCATTTCTGTAATAACAACAATAAGACTACCAACTAATAATATAAGATAATAAGTGAGAAAACGCCAAATAATCATTGGCATGAATACCGGTATGCTACCGAAGAATTTTGAGAAAAAGATATAGAATCCACCTTCAGATGCTCCGACCGCTCCGGGCAAGGGAACAAAAGATACAGCGAGAAAAAGGAAAGCTTGTAAGGTAAATATTAAAATAAAGCTTTCGTTATTCAAACCAAAAGCTCTGTAAATGAAGTATGGAATAGCAAAAAGAAAGGCCAGATTAATAACCGAGATAATGATTGATATGAAAAAACGACTCATGCCATTTTTAATATAAGTAGACGATATAAAGAAGTCATCTATGAGAGTATCAACTTTTAAGGTTCTTTTCTCTCTTTTACGAATAATTTTTATTTTGCTAAGAAAGCGGATAAATCCATGAACAATTTTTTCAGTAACAGCTCGATTTAGCATAACCATTGATATAAAAGTGACGGCAATGAGGTTTAGAATAAATCCCACCGTTGTTAACCAAAACACATGGTGATAGTTTTCGTAGAAAAAATTGCCTTTTGCTAACATTGCAATGATATACAGGAGGCATAGAGATAATTCATAGACAATGAATTTGACCGTTACAATCGAGGTAGATGTCCCCGTGGGAATTCCTTCTCGACGCATATAGACAACTTGCATGGGCTGCCCCCCCGAAGCAAAAGGAGTTAAAGCTCCATAATAGAGCCCCATGATTCCAATTTTTAAAGATTTATAGAATTTTTGTTTTCCATAGATGTAGCCCGTGACTTGCTTGAGTAATAGTGCATCGCTTAACCAAAATACCATTAGGGATATAAGCGCAATGCCTAAGTATTTTTTATTTATTTGAGGGATAATTTCTTTTAGTGTCTCAATATCATGATTCAGAAGGCCTATGATCATGATTGCAACAATGGTTCCGCCGATATATAGAAATCTAAAAATATTCTGCCGTTTGTTCTTTTTCAGTGTCATTTTTTCCATGTCCGAGTTTTATATTTGGCCTAAGATAAAAGATATTAGGCATCTCATATTTGATATGTATTTCATTCTGTTTTGTGTATGAGCATAAGGAATGAAGCAGATCATAATAAGATCATTAGGAAGCAAACGTAAACAAAACGCCTCTTTTTTCAAAGAGGCGTTTTTGCTTTTGTTTCGACTTGCTATAATTATTCAGCAAGTTTTTTATAAATTTCCCAACGGTTTTTAGCGAACTTGACAAAACCATCACGGAGAGCAGCAACCTTATCGGGGAAAGTGTTTTCCAGCGAACTGTAACGTCTTTCACTATTAAGGAAGTCAACAACCTCAAAGTTCGGTTCTTTAGAGTCTAGGATCATTGGATTCTTGCCTTCTAATGCTAACATGGGATTATAGCGATAGAGTAACCAGTAACCCGATTCAACCGCTTTCTTTTCCTGTTTCTGGCTAAGGCTCATGTTAATACCATGGTTGATACAAGGAGAGTAGGCGATAATGATGGAAGGACCGTCATAAGCCTCAGCTTCTTGGAAAGCCTTAACTAACTGATTTTTGTTAGCACCCATAGCAACAGAAGCGACATAAACATATTCATAAGTCATTAACATACGACCAAGATCTTTCTTGTTCGTTTTCTTGCCTGACTCAGCGAATTTAGCAACAGCACCCAGAGGAGAAGCTTTTGAAGACTGACCGCCGGTATTAGAGTAAACTTCTGTATCCATTACAAGAATATTAATGTTTTTACCTGATGCAAGAACATGATCTAAACCGCCAAAACCGATATCGTAAGCCCATCCGTCACCACCAAAGGCCCAGACTGATTTATCTACGATATAAGATTTTAGTTCAAGAGCTTTACGAATGAGAGCATCTTTGTCATCTTCTTTGGCAAGAAGTGCCTGGATTTTAGAAGAATTTACTTTGGCGTCTTCAGAAACATCTTTCCAGTTTTCTAAAGACCATTTAATAGCATCTTTTAGTTCAGTTGCTACATTTTTATCTAAAAGTTTAGCAAGAACAGAGTTTAGTTGTTTACGATTAGCATCAACAGCTAAGCGCATACCAAAACCATATTCAGCATTATCTTCGAAGAGTGAGTTAGCCCATGTAGGACCGTGACCATCTTGGTTCTTGCAGTAAGGAGTGGTTGGGAAAGTGCCCGAGTAAATTGATGAACACCCTGTTGCATTTGCAATAACCATTCTATCGCCGAAGAGTTGAGTGGATAATCTTACATAAGGTGTTTCACCACAACCCGCGCAAGCCCCGGAAAATTCGAAGAGAGGTTGTTTAAACTGAGAACCTTTAACGCTGAACAAACGGCTTGAGCCAAGAACATCACTTGGAAGTTCGTGGAAGAATTTTTCGTTTTCATTTTCACCGGCATCGCGTTCATCCTGAGTTGGACGCATTTCAATAGCTCCAACAGGACATTCGTTAACACAAACCGAGCAACCTTGGCAATCTTCAACATAGACCTGAAGTTTAAATTTCTTGTCTTTGTCTTTACCTTTTACATCCAATACTTTGAATGTTTCGGGAGCGCCTTCAAGATTTACAGGATCGATAAGTTTAGCACGAATAGAAGCATGAGGACATACGAAAGTACACTGGTTACACTGAATACATTTCTCAGCGATCCAATGTGGAACCATAGGAGCAACACCACGTTTTTCAAGAGCAGCGGTACCTGTAGGAACATAACCATCTTTAGGCATATCAGAAACGGGAATATCGTCGCCTTTTTCACGCATAATGGGTTCGATGACATTTTTGACAAAATCAGAGGACCCATCGGGAATCAGTTTTGCAGGTTCAGCGGATACTTCCGGAAGTTCACTTGGAACTGTGATTTCCTGAAGAGCAGCTTCTGTGGCATCGACAGCTTTCCAGTTCATTTCAACAATTTTCATACCTTTTTTCTTGTATGATTTTTCGATTGCATCTTTGATTAGGCTGATAGCTTCTTGTTTAGGAAGAACGCCTGAGATAATAAAGAAAGCCGCTTGCATAACTGTATTGATACGGCCGCCAAGACCAACTTCACTAGCAATCTTGAGCGCATCAACATTATAAACTTTTACATTTTTTTCAATGATAGTTTTTTGCAAATCTTTGGTGAAGTGAGAGAATACCTCGTCAGCTTCCCAGCTAGAGTTCAGCAAAAAAATACCGCCATCTTTGATACCTTCAATCACATCGTAACGACCGATGAAAGCAGGGTTGTGGCATGCAATAAAATTAGCATGTTGTACAAGATATTCCGATTGTATTTTAGAAGTACCAAAACGAAGATGTGAGCGAGTGATACCACCGGATTTTTTAGAGTCATACTGGAAATAACCCTGAGCGTTCATGTCAGTGTTGTCACCAATGATCTTAATTGAGTTCTTGTTAGCACCAACAGTACCATCGGAACCGAGCCCCCAGAATTTAGCTGAGAAAGTTCCTTCGGGAGATGTATTCAAAGATTCGTCATATTTTAGTGATTTGTGAGAAACATCATCATTGATACCCACTGTGAAGCCATGGAAGGCCTTGCCGTCGACATGATCGTAAACAGCTTTTACCATTGATGGTGTAAATTCTTTAGAAGAAAGACCGTAGCGACCACCGATAACTTTAACATCTTTATCTTTAAGAGCAGCCACAACATCTAAGTACAGAGGTTCACCCAATGAGCCGGGTTCTTTTGTTCTATCAAGAACAATGATATCTTTCGCTGTTTCAGGAATGGTATCAATAAAAGCTTCAGCAGAGAAAGGACGATAAACACGAACTTTTACAAGACCAAGTTTTTCACCTTTAGCATTGAGGTGGTTAATAGTTTCTTCGATAGTATCGCAACCGGATCCCATAGCAATAATAACTTTAGTCGCATCAGGAGCACCAACATAATCGAACAAGTGATACTGGCGACCGATGACCTTAGCGACTTTATCCATGTATTCTTGGATAATTGCAGGAGTTGCATCATAGTCGAGGTTAGTTGTTTCGCGACCTTGGAAGTAAACATCAGGATTCTGAGCGCCGATTTTGAGGCGAGGATTTTCAGGATTCATTGAGTTAGCGCGGAATTCTTCGATATATTTTTCTTCTACAAGGCTTTTGATAGTATCGTAGTCAATAATTTCTGTTTTTTGAATTTCGTGAGAGTTACGGAAACCGTCGAAGAAATTCAGGAAAGGAACTCTAGATTTGAGGGTGGCCAGATGAGACACGATAGCAAGGTCCATAATTTCTTGTAGGTTGGAAGCAGCAACAAGAGCGAAGCCAGTATTACGAGCAGACATAACATCTGAATGGTCACCGAAGATCGATAGAGACTGAGCTGCCAGCGAACGGGCAGAAACGTGGAAAACCGTGGGTAGCATTTCACCGGCGATCTTATGCATATTGGGGAGCATAAGCAAGAGACCTTGAGAGGCCGTGAAAGTGGTTGTGAACGCACCGGCAGAAAGTGCCCCATGCAAGGAGCCGGCAGCACCAGCTTCAGATTGCATTGCGACGATATCTACAACTTCACCAAAAATGTTTTTACGTCCATTTGCAGCCCACACATCAGCATATTGTCCCATATCTGAGGAAGGTGTAATGGGGTAGATTGCAGCAACATCGGAGAACGCATAAGCAACATGCGCGGCAGCGGTGTTCCCATCAATAGTTTGTTTTTTAAATTTACTCATTTTGACTCCTAATAAAAATTTTATGATCAATCGTTTTCCAACTTTAAAGATACAATTAAAAAGTTGTTAGGTAAAGAGAATTATTAGGAAAATAATCACATTAAGCTCTAGTGTTAGAGGAGCGGTGAATGGATTGAGTCAATGATATGTCAAGGCATTGGCTGAATGATTTTAGAGTCAATAGAGTTTGGCTCAAACTCAGAAAATAAGTTTGAGCCAAACTCGGAATAATAGTTTGAGCCAAACTCGGAAAATAAGTTTGAGCCAAACTCGGAATAATAGTTTGAGCCAAACTCGGAAAATAAGTTTGAGCCAAACTATTAATTGTTTCACAATCTCCTTAA
>CAZNFT010000074.1:0-8032 GCA_964572745.1 uncultured bacterium | reverse complement strand
AGCTTATTGAACCCCGCAGGGGTCTTTTTATGTAGGGAGGTCGTTTTCTACTGTTATTCGACCCCGTCGTGTCGGTCGTAGTCCTGATCCGAAAAATCGGGGCTGGACGAAGACTAATCGGGGTCTTTGTGAATAATGAACAAGGATTAACGATTTTCGATATTCGAAGTTTACGAATAATAGCCAAAAATCAACGATATCTGATATGTGAAATCTTCATAAATCACATATCGATGTTCCTTGTTCGATATTCAAGGACTTCGTAAATCACATATCATGTTGCTACTTTTTGTCATTCCGACCGCATCCGCCAGCTGGTGGACAGGGTGACGAATTCGTCATTCTGAAAATTATAAAACGAACGGTGTTTGTTTTATAATTGTTCAGTCCGTCGCATGACGGATTGCGAAGCACCGTGTCGGCCGAAGCTCCGACCCCAAAAAATCGGGTAGAGCGAAGGCTGAAAATCTCTGTGAAAATTAAAGCTGAATTTGAGGCTGAGGTCAAGGCTTAGATATTCTCTTGCTCATTCGGCCATTCTATGTCTTATCATTTTATAATATCTTTCGTGACATAAATCATTTTCGTATTTTTTACTGCTCTCTCGTTTGAGATCTCTCCACTTCATTCCTCCGCTAAGGCAGACTCATCTCGGTCGAGATGACAGTTACACTCTATTTCAGATAAGGGGTTTTGATTGGTTTGATTAATAGCGTGTCGCTCCTAGGGAGCTAAATAATGATTATAATAATCCAAGACCTAGAAAGTTGTCGTCCCTACGGGACTAAATAATAATACCCCTTGTGTGAAACTAAAACAAATCTCATTAAATTTAGCTAATTAACATAAAATTATGAATTTTAGGATTAAACAATTCTTTTGAATATAAATTTTAATCCTAAAGTTTGAGATTTCTTCCAGCCTTCTCCGCCTTGCGGCAGATACGGCGGACGGGCTGCTTAGCCTGCCCCGATGAAAATCGGGGGTCTAAATGACAATGACGCTTTATTTCACACAAGGGGTTATAAATAATAAATTTATTCAACCCGCCGGGGTTGTGATTGTGTAAAGGTGATTTTTTCTACTATATTCGACCCCGTTGGGCTCTACTTGATAAATCGCATATCCATGTTCCTTGTTCGATATTCAAGGACCTCATAAATCGCCTATCGATGTTCCTTGTTCGATATTCAAAAACTTCACAAATCTCATCTCGATGTTCCTTGTTGGATATTCAAAATCTTCATAAATCTCATCTCGGTGTTCCTTGTTCGATATTCAAAATTTCGTAAATCACATATCGATATTCCTTGTTCGACATTCGTTGTTCGACAATCCGGCAGGTCCTTCGGACACCAGCAAAAAGGTCTGTATTTTAGGATTTGCAAGCGTTTTTACTGATCCAGTATTTTGCTTAGGAGATTTAATATATTTTCATTATCAGGCTTAATTTCCAGAGCTTTTTCACAGGTGGTTTTTGCCGAAATGATCATATCTTGTTCCCAATAGGATCTTGCAAGATATTCCCAGGCGTCCATATTGCTACTATCTGCTTTGACTGCAGAGGTATAAGCTGAAATTTCTTGATTAAAATAGGATAAATTATGATATGTATGCCCTAAAGCTAGGTAAATTCGCGAATCCTGATTAATAACAAGCGCTTGTTTATAAAGCATTAAGGCTTTCTCTACCTGATCAACTTCAATATAATAAGCGGCAAGATTAAGGACGCCCTTAGCATGTCCGGGACAATGCTTCACTAATGTTTTGTATTCTTCGATCATTAAACTGGGCAAAGAGATATTTTGGTAAGAAAGTGCGAGATTATAGCGTGCATCACACATATTAGGATCAAATTGCAAGGCTTGCTTATAATATCTAATGGCTGTGCTATATTCAGCCATATTGTAATAAATATTCGCTAAATTATAGTTAATCAAAGAGGAGTTGGGATTGTATGCAACCGCGATCCTAAGATGATAGAGGGCTTTATCGAGTTTCCCCTGCATGAGATATAAATTGGCGAGATTATTATATAAAAAAGCATCTTTTTCGCCATGCTTAATGCCGATTTTAAAAAGAGCTTCCGCTTTTTCATAGTTTTTAAGCTCGATATGTGTATTAGCCAAACCATTATAGGCAAAAACATAAGTGGAATCGTAGGAGATCGCTCGCTCAAAAAACATTAAGGCCTCTTGCAGGTCGCCTCTTTTAGCAAGTCTATGACCTTCTTTTACATTTTCAATAACATTTTCATAATAATCGGGAGTCACATACTGATAACTGGAAGATGCATCCTCAAATTTTAAAGGATCGTGAGAACCATATTCAAAATTGATGGATGTCTGTTCTTTTTCCTTTCCCGGTAAAGCCATGATCAAGAAAAGAACGAGACATAAAATTTTACTAAAGTATTTCATAAAAGTCCCTTTTTGAAATATAGGGTTTATCACTGATTGTAAAACGTGATACAACTTCCCCGGATAAAAGTTCGATCGCATTTTTCTTGTCACTTTTTAAAGTGATGAGGTTTTCACCGGCTTCGACTTTATCACCCACATGCTTATGAACAATTAAACCGGCTTTAGGATCGATCTTTTCTGCAAAGGTCCTACGCCCCGCTCCAAGGTCTATTGAATCTAAACCCAATTGATAGCTGTCTATTCCAAATATCGTTCCACTGGCGGGAGATTTAAGCGTAATTATGTGCTCTGAGCTCGGATACTTAGATGGATTTTCCAAATATGCCACCTCGGCTCCCTGCACTTCAGCGATCTTTAGAAAAGCTTCGTAGGCTTTACCGTTATCAAGCAAGGTTTCCAGTTCTTTCCTGATATCATCATGAGATCTTCCCGGATCAGCCATGGATAACATTTCAGCAGTCAGAACAATGGATAATTCTCTCACTTTAGCCGGACCGCCACCTTTAAGCACATCCAGAGATTCTTCGACTTCCAGCCAGTTCCCTATTTTATCGCCCAGAGGTTCATTCATATCGGAAATAACCGGACTTACAGATAATCCGTAAGCTTCCCCAAAATATTTTAATTGTTCAGCAAGATGTCTGCTTTGTTCGTATTCCGGGATAAAAGCTCCATTCCCTGTTTTAACATCCAGGACAAGTCCTTGTATGCCCTCGGCAATTTTCTTGCTCAAGATAGAACCACAGATCAGCGGAATAGAGCGGACCGTTGCCGTCACATCGCGAAGCGAATAAATAACCTTATCTGCAGGACAAAGATCATCTGTTTGGCCAATTAATGCACATCCGATAGCATCTGTTTGTTTTTTAAAATCTTCAAGACTCATCTGCGTAGAAAATCCGGGAATACTTTCAAGCTTATCGAGAGTACCTCCGGTGTGCCCCAAACTGCGACCTGAGATCATCGGGACCTTTACTTTTTCGCTGGCCATAGCAAGAGGAGCAAGAATTAGCGATATTTTATCTCCAACGCCACCTGTACTATGTTTATCGGCGTAAAAAGTATTCTTGTCTTCAAAAGAAATCCTGCGACCACTGTTTAAAATAACATCAATATATGCATTGATCTCATCTGCATTCATGCCTTTAAAATAAACGGCCATTAAAAATGCAGCCATTTGATAATCCGGAATACTTTTATTAACATAACCATTTACTAAGAAGGAGATTTCATCTTTACTTAGTGCTTTGCCGTGTTGCTTCTTTTCAATAAGTGTGTATGGTAACATTTTACCCCTACCTCTTTCTGTTTTTAAATTTCAAAAATAATTTTTCAATAAATCGCGGAACTTTGATAGTAATTCTCTCACGAATTGCATAGCGGACCAAGAATATACCAATGACAGCAAATAAAATATTCCCTGCCCACATAGCAAGCCAAGGCTGCATCAACAATCTATCCGCCAAACGCTCACCTGTCATTAGGATACCCCAGTATATTAGAAAAAATACCAGTGAAATACCACCGGAAATTCCTAAACCTCCTTTTCGGACGATCATTCCCAAGGGAGCACCAATTAAAACAAAAATAATTGCCGAAATGGGCATTGCGATCTTTTTATGCATTTCAACAAGATATTTACTCTCGCTCTGCTTATATCGCCTTGACATATCCCGGAATGAACGAATTCGATTCTTGGTGTTCTCCATTGCCCTTAAAGAATCGCGCAGGGCTTTTTTTTCTTCGACTTTCAGACCTTCAGCTGAAGATAAAACTTTAATATTTGCAATTGAAGCGTTGGCAATATCAAGCGTCTTGCCTGGATCAATACCAAGTGTATCAAAACCTGCCGCAGATAAATTCTTGAGCATGTTTTGTTTTGATTTTTCCTGTAGGCCCCTATATTCCTCGACTTTTTTAAGCATATCTGCTAATGACATTTCCCTGTCAGAGCGAAATTTTGAGTCCCGGCGTCTTAACTCCAGGTTCTGTACAGCAACCACCATCCTGAATTTATCAAAAGACGAACGTCTGTATTCCTGGGATCTGTCCTGAAGAAATTCGTGGTATTCTCCATCATAAAGATTAAGTATGACCTTATCACCCACAACTTCGAGTTTTCCACTTTGAGCCCAAATGGTTTCCTGAACTCTTGCCGCATCATGATATACAAGAATATCATATAATTTATCATCACGCTTTTCTCTGATCAAAATACGATAGTCAGGAATATCCTCAAGAAAATAACCTGCATCAAAATTAATATCCGGGTGCTTATAGGCAATATCCTGCCTTAATAACTTGTACTTGTGGTTAGCATCCGGAAGCACACTATCATTATAATAAAGCATGCCCGCAGCAATGATAGTCGCAAATACTAAAGATGGGACCAATATCCTGATAAAATTTATCCCCGATGCCCGCCAGGCAGTTATCTCATTATCCTCACCAAAACGCCCAAAAGCCATTAAGACAGCAATAAATACGGCAACAGGCACAACCTCAGCAAAGATAGGTGCCAGACTCAAGAGCATAAACTCCGAAATAACCATAAATCCCAGATCCTTGCCAACAAGTTTGTCGATCTGAGAAATAAGATACTGAACCAGAAAAATAAAGGAAAATACAAAGAGAGCACCCACAAAAGGAAAGAGGTGTTCTTTAAAAACATAGCTGAAAATTTTCTTTATTCTAAACATGTTTAGAAAATACATAATCTCTCTTGAACTTAAAACAAGAAAATAAAGATTGAGGTTAAGGTTAAGGTCGGCTAAGTATTTTACTATGTATGATAGCTCAGCGTTTACTACTTTATTGCTATTATAAGAAAATAGCTGAATAAAACTGTTAGCGTTGTGATCAATACGATCCAGGATTGGGTTATTCTGTCTTCTTTATGGAAATAGAGCGACAATATAAGAATATAGATCAAAACCCATATCTCACCGGGATTAAATAAACAAAAATCGCCAGAGCTTAATTGTCTCCAGATAGCAGCGCTAAAAGCAGCGATCAAAAAAAAGATGAAGCTAAAGGAAACATGGGTATCTAATTGTTTATTATAATTAAATATGCTCTTTTTACTAAAAATATGTATTAAGGCTAAAACAAATGCAGAAAACAAGGTAACATATGCCAATAAATATGATAAGGCATGAACATACATCCAAAAAGAGTTCAAAGAATGCATTACAGGACTTATTGTTTTGCATTCGGGACCCAATAGGGTCATTAACAGAACCAGGAAAAATAAAATCGTTCTTTGTATCGTTAACACCAAGTCACTTTTAGATCTTTGAAACAATAGAAATTTTAATTGTAGCAAGAACGTCAAAAGCAACAGGGACTCATAAATATTTGTAAAAGGCAGATGCTGTGTATTGAAAATTCGAAAGATCAGAATAGCGAGATGTAATAAAACCCCCACAGCCTGGGATACTTGAGCAAAAGATACTTTTTTCAACAAGGAAAAGAGAAAAGATAAACCATAAAGTGTCAGCAGAATAAGTAAAAGTTTAGATTCCATTATAGACTCCTAAACCTGACAAAGATCAACAAGATTAAAGCTAAAAAAGCTGTAATAAACAAGAAAACATGTCCTTTAACCTCTACATATTCCAAAATGCTTGCCTCAACAGTTTCTGCAGGAAAAGCATAAAACATCGCCGACTTATCTGCTATAGGAATTAAATGCAAACCAGCATCCACGCTTACTGCAACTTTCCCTTTTATATCATCGTAGTCATGAAACTGGATTCTTTGATCCAAAAGATCAGCGCTTTGACCGGGGAATAACTTCAAACTATCTGTCCCGGCAGCAAAAATAAATGCTGTGGAGCTATCATGACCATGGTGATAAAACCGACCACGCTTATAAGAAAAAGATTGATCAAGGGATATCTGGAACTCCTCACCATTAACTAAAATATCCGATATATAATTATCGGCAACTCTTTTGTCCTGAGATTTGCGGATATCACAATTCATTAATTTTATCGACAGTGTATCTTCATCGGCAATGAGCTGATAATCAACACCTTTAGCGAAAGTGTAACTTGTCCTTTCATTAATAACCCTTAGCATAACAAAAGAAATGATAAGAATTGCCAATAAAAGGTGCATAAGTTTTAGGAAAATACCGGGGATAGAAAATGCCGAAATCAAAAGCGACAGAGCAAAGATCAGATAAAGGATCATAAAAACTGTAGAACTCATCCATTGCGGATCAATAACACTTGCAAGTGCAAAGATCAGGATAAGAACTATGATCACAGCTATCATAAATCTCTTCATAAAATTTACCATTCCGATGTTAACTCAATTAATACCTTATCCGCCATTTTATCCATAAGTAAGTCCAGGGCATCTTCCCGATTTACCTGATCCTGAGGCGAAAGCTTTGAATTTTGCGTATCACTGTAATATATCTCATATTCACTTAAAGTCTTTTCCATCATATCAAGTTCATTAACAACATCATACCATTTAAAATCAAGCGACATGGTCAGTTTATATTCTTTTACTACAACTGTTTCATCATAAGTATAAACTGCATCACTAAGTCTTTTAATATCAGTATAAATAATGGAATTTGCAATAGTCTCGTCCATTATTGGTAATAAATTTTCAAGCTGCATTTTTTGGATCTGAAGTTCAGTAAATTTTTGTCCAAGATTGAATTCTGCCGTACTATTGACCGTCTCTTTTATTGCAACACTTTTTATATGAGGTGGAATAGTCCCCGGACGCGTTGAATACATCCAAAAACACCCTTGTATAAGCAATAAAACGCAGAGAAAAATCAATATCTTTTTCATTTTACATCCAATTCTATTCCAATAGGACAATGATCCGACCCCAAAACATGGTCAAGAATAAAGGCATCTTTAACCTTATCTTTTAATTCAGGACTTACATAAAAATAATCAATTCTCCATCCCACATTATTGGCACGCGCATTTGAACGATAAGACCACCAGGAATATCTGTCTTTTTCATCAGGATGTATCAACCTAAAAGTATCTATATATCCGGCTTCTTCATATTTATCCATCCAGGCTCGTTCTATAGGCAAAAATCCCGATGTCTTTTCATTTTGTTTGGGTCTGGCAAGATCAATGGGATGATGAGCTGTATTATAATCGCCACAAATCACAAGACCTTTATGCTTTTCTTTTCTCATCTTCTCAAAATACTCCAGACAAAAATCATAGAAATCTAATTTATATTGCAAACGAATATCATCTTTCTGACCGTTGGGAAAGTAAATATTAAAGAAAATAAATTCTTCGAACTCCAACATGATCACACGACCTTCATTATCATTCCAGCCATAAGAAAAGCCTGTTTCTACAGAAAGAGGTTTATGTCTCGAATAGACCCCTACTCCACTATAGCCCTTTCTTTCAGCCGAATAAAAATAGCTTTTATAATCTAAAATAGTCTTATGTTGCTCTTCAAGTTGATCGATCTGAATTTTAGTTTCTTGTATCCCAACAATATCCGCATTTATCTCTTCAAGTATCTCAGAAAATCCCTTCCTGCTTATCGCTCTTAATCCATTAACATTCCAAGAAATCAACTTCATATCTCGTGCCTCCATAAAATTA
>CAZNFT010000073.1:4668-8079 GCA_964572745.1 uncultured bacterium | reverse complement strand
AGTTGTTGTTTGAAATACTGTTTAATTTTTGAACATTCCTTGGGTCAACCTTGGGGAATATCTCTCCAGATCAATATCTAAATAACTATTATTTAGATCAGGAAAATCAACAATGTTGTGTGGCTTAACTTTGTGTCCTCTTTTTTGTAGGAATACCATACTTCCCGGGGTCTTAGGATGTCGCCAAAGCCGTCATCAATTAAATTTTTTACTATTTTTTATATGTGAAGTGTACAAATAATGAACAAGGTCCAACTTCGCTATAGCCAGGGCGCGTTTTCAACTTCTTGCTTTGCTTTCTTGAGCTTTTAATAAATTCTTTGTATGAGGTTTACTAGTTCTTAGAGATCAATAATGATATTTTTTGCGTTTAGCAATGAAAAATAATAGTGTGACTACAAGAGCCATAAACTCTGCGACAACAATTGATATCCAGATGCCATTTAATCCCCAGATCAATGGTAAAAGCATCACAGCGGCAACCTGGAATACCAGGGTTCTTAAAAAGGAAATGCTAGCTGATGTTAATCCATCGTTCATAGCAGTAAAAAAAGATGATCCAAATATAGAAAAGCCCGCAAGCAGGAAAGAGAAAGAATAAATGAGGAATGCTTTTTGTGTCATGTTCATTAATATGGGATCGTATCCGACAAATAGTATGGATAGCGGTTTAGCAAGAATCTGAGCTGCTATAAACATGCTAAGCGCAAATCCTCCAATAATGATAAAGCTTTTTTTGATCAAGCCCCTTAGCTCATTGTAGTTTTTTGCACCAAAATGATAACTGATCACAGGTGCTGATCCAAGGGAATATCCAATGAACATGGCCAAAAAAATAAAATTGATATGCATCAATACGCCATAAGCTGCAACCCCATTTTCACCGGCGTATTTCAATAGTTGGACATTATATAGCATCGCAACAGTGGACATGGAAATATTGCTTACTAATTCCGATGAACCATTGCTACATGTTTTATAAATAGCTTTGCCATCGAATTTGGGTTTTGTTAACTGTAGAAGACTGCTGTTTTTTCTTGTAAAATATATTAAAGGAATAACACCACCTAACAATTGGCTTAAAGCTGTTGCTACTGCTGCACCCACAAGTCCCCAATGAAAAACAAGAATAAAAAGGACATCGAGTATAATATTAGTGAGACCGGTAGCAATGGTGATATATAGGCCGACTTTTGGTTTTTCTGCTGTTGAAAACAGACTTTCAAAGACAAAATGGAGAAGTACCGCCGGAAGTGCTAACATGACTATTTTACCGTAAAGAACACTATCTTCCAGAAATTGACCTTCAGCTCCAAGTGCAGAGGCAAGAGGACGAATAAAAATAAAACCCAAAGCAGTTAATATAAAAGCGGTGATAGTTGCTGTAAAAACAATGAGCGAAAAGATCTCATTTGCTTTTTCTTTTTTCCCTTCACCAATGGTTTTAGCTATTAATGCACTTCCACCGGTGCCGAACATAAAACCCATGCCTCCCAGGATCATCAAAAAAGGCATAATAAAATTGATAGCAGCGAAAGGTGTTTTACCTACAAAATTTGATATGAAAAAACCATCAACAACACCATAAATAGAGGTGAAGATCAACATGCTCATAGCGGGAAAGGTAAACTGTAATAATTTTTTATACGTAAAGTGATCTGATAATTGGATCATTTATTATTTCTTTTATACCAACTTTTAATGAAGTCGGCAACTGCAGGTGCCAATTCTGTGATATCCCAGGTCGTTGTATTAAGCGTTATATGATATTTTTCTGCTTTTCCCCATTGACTACCGGTAACAAGTTCACGGGTCTGCGCACGACGTTTATCAACACGGCAAATCTTTCGCTTAATTTCTTTGGGATTTCTATCCTCATCTTTTGAAGCGCGTTCCAAACAACGCTGGATCTTTACATCCATATCGGCACAGACAAAAATATTAAAAGGCTGGTATTCCCGGAGCAATATATCTGCATTTCTACCGACGATAAGGCAATTCTTGCCGGTTTTAGCAATTTGTTCTATGACATGTTTTTGCTCTAATAGCAAGTCAGTCTGAGTAGAGTCAATAGAAATTCCAGCAAGAGATTGATGAAAATTAAGTGCCATGTTTTGCCATCTATGCTGTTCCATGGCTTGAGCAATATAGTTTTCATCCATTCCGGTATTTGAGGCAATGGACGTAATAATTTCTCTGTCGTAATAGTCATAGCCAAGAATATTGGCGAGTCGTTTACCCAATTCTCTACCACCACTACCAAATTCCCGACTAATTGTAATTATTTTCATAGTGCCTCCCTTGCAAGAAATTATACCTTATAAAAATACCACCAAAAGCCTGAAAGGTCAATTTATTTAATTTTCCTCTTTCTCTAAGAAGAATAGCACAGGGAAGATGTATTGATGAGTTGGTGTTTTGATAAGTTAATGATCGGTACTTGTGAATGTAGGAGAGTAAGTAGTAACACAAAAGATAGTTTGGCTCAAACTTGAGAAGTTTTAAGCCTTCTCCTTTTCGAGGTTTTTCTTTACTTTATGCTTTTTGAAAATCTTGGTGGCTTTATCTTACTCGGCAGCCTTGGGCTTTTAGCGATATTTCAGAGCACAGGTCGTGTGGGTTTTTAATTTTAAACTTTTAACTTCCGAACGAGTATGAGGTATTTTGCCTTCCGACTTCTGATAAGAATAGCCTTGTATGTGTAAAATAACTGCCTTAAACTATCTTATAGTTGATTAGCGATGTTTTAATAAAAGTTAAAAACAGAGTGTTAATAAGCTATTTTGTTTATTAATTTTACAAAAGAAGAAGGAAAATGAAGAAGATCGTTTCACTGTTATTCTTACTGTTATTGTTAAGCGCTTGTTTTTTGAACAATATTAATCTTGGTGGAGAAGATACAATATATGTACCTGAAACAATAAAAAGCTTTGATAAAGATAATGCTTTGACAGCAGAAATTAATTATACGCTTAGCGATTTGACTGTAAGCGGGATATACTCAGGGCAGGTAAATCCAGTATATCAGGCGACATATAATTCAAGCGGGGATATCATTGAAGAAATGCGATTTAATAGTCTTAGTGGGAATCTGATATCTACTGAAAAAACCAAATATCAGGCCCGGGTCGAAGGTGTAGATGTTCCTCAAAGAGTAATTACAATTCTTGAAGACTGGGCGTCCAGAACAGATACAATAATTTATACAATTAATGGTATGAGCATTACAGGAACATATATGGGTGACGATCATCCTTCAGAAAAGATTACATATGATTCTAATGGTAATATTATTGAAGAAATTTTTTTATAATAGTTTTGACGGTACTATGTTTATGCGCAAAGAGATGACATATCAAATATTAGTAAATTGGTAACATTTTACTGAAAATGATAGTTTGGCTCAAACTC
>CAZNFT010000073.1:0-4568 GCA_964572745.1 uncultured bacterium | reverse complement strand
AAATAAAGTTTGGCTCAAACTCAGAAAAATAGTTTGGCTCAAACTCGAAAATATTTATTCAAAGGATATTTATGGTTGAGGTGAAAGAAAAAAACAGATCAAGCAAGGACCAATTTTCTTTGTTAAGAAAGAATACTATCCATAAAGCCACTTCTGTTTTTATCGGCGATCTTGATCAAAAAAAATATCCAGATGAAAGTTCTTTAGATCAGGCAAAATTTAAGGCAGAAAATACATTGCGCGATGAATTGCTTAATGATGTCGCCATAGATCTTGTAACTCAAGCTATTACCGAAAAAGAAGGGTCCCAAATTAACATTTCTAAAGATATGTTAAAAGCCCTGATTCATTCCTGGTTTCTTGAAAATAATTTCAATATCCCGTCCCCTACAAAATGTAGCCTGCCAATCAATTGGCGAATAGCTTTAAGCGCATCGGTTGGGACTGTTTTAGGTGCTTATCTATTAAGCCTGCTATTGTCGCTCATTTTGACTAAAGAAGATGCTTTTAAATTCGGTATCTTGGCAGGTGGAGCCATAGGTGCATTTTTAATTGTCCTGTTTTCCTTTTATATTTCCAGAAATCGTAAAATTAAAAATGGATTACTTGTAACTCTTGGTTTTGTGACTGTTGCCGATATTATCGTGCTATTCAGGTCCTCCGGCGGTTTGGGAGGACTTTGGAGAAAGATCCGAGGCAAACAAAATAAAAAGGGACTTGCCTCTTTCTTAAAAAGACTGATGGCATATATCTTGATCCTTTTCATCTTGATCTTACCAAAAAGGAAGATCAGTTACGACCTTAACAGCTATGAGGATATAGTCAGAAACTCTATAAACTTATATTTTGATAAAGCTTTTATTGCAATTCAATTATTAGTCTATCAAAATCAGAGTAAAAAAATATCTAAAGAAAATGACTATGTCGAACTTATTGACTTTCTTTTTACCATGAAAGATGTACCGGTCGATGAATTGCCAGATGTTAAGAAAGAATTATTATCCATTGCAAACAAAATTGGTATAGAGGGCCTGGATCCGAATAGGGAAGTTCTTAAGAATTTTAGCTGGAGCGAGGACCTGGAAGAGCGTTATAAAAAATTTGGACTAATAGAAAATGACGATGAAGTTTTCGTGGAAAAAGAAGCTATTGTTGTTAATGGCGAAGTATTAAAAAAGGGACTTGTCAGGAAACGAAAGAAATAATATGGATAGATCAGATCAGGTATTGGGGATAGATTTTGGGACATCAAATTCTTATTTTTGCCGGTATAATATCGTTAATACCGAGAATCTTAAGATCAGGGAATTTGATTTTGGTAATGACCAGATTGGAAGTCTTGCGTCCAGTATTTTATACAGGAATTCCATTAACAACAATATACTCATTGGCTCTGAAGCAGAGCAGGAATGGGGAGAAGCGACGCTCAAAGAAAGAAAAGACTATATTCTTCGTACACATTTTAAACCGGATATTGCTATCAACGAAGAAGCCAAGAAAAACGCTATAGATTTTCTTAGAACTGTAAAAGAAAACTTACAAAAGAAAAGGGTGGACTTTTTTCCTGATCAGCAAACAGTTGTAATGGGCATTCCGGCTCTTACAAATGAAGCATTTAAAAGTGCAATGAAAGAAATAGTCGCAAAAGCCGGTTACAATAAAGTCGAATTTCTTCCTGAACCACTTGGTGCTTTGCTTTATCATCTATGGAACAGAGATCTTTCAGCATCTCAGATCAACAGCGGAATTCTTGTGATAGATTTTGGTGGTGGCACCTGCGATTTTTCATACCTTCAGCATCTAAATGTTCGACATATTTGGGGTGACATGTCTCTGGGTGGCAGATTATTTGATGATCTCTTTTTTCAATGGTTTCTTGAGCAAAATCCGGATCTGGCAGATCATCTAAATGCAAATGACGAATATTTTATTCATTGGTATGTCTGCAGAAAAATTAAAGAAGATTTCTCAAACAAAATGCGCTCCGATAAAAAACAAAAGGTCAATAAAAGGAATGTCTGGGAAAATTATTCCTTAAAAAACATGACCTGGGATGAGTTTATCAGTCGCGCAAAAAAGTACAAAGCACATAAAAGTTTTATAAAATACTTATCAGAAACAGAGCAAGGACAAAGCATTCTCACCGATAATTCAACTATTAACTTAATAGATTGGTTTAAAAGTTCCTTGATCGACGGATTGGAAAAACATGAAATACGTTCAAGCGATATAAATAAAGTTATCCTGACCGGTGGAAGCAGTCAATGGCTTTTTGTCGAAGAGATTTTATTTACTGCTTTACATCTTGATGAAACTAAGTTGTTAAGCAGTGTTAAACCCAAAGCAGCCATCAGCGAAGGGCTTGTGCTATATCCTCATTTAAAACACAAACTTAACATAAGTAAAAGGAATTTATCAACAGGCCTTGATCACTTTATTAAAACTCAGGTTCAGAGCGAAATTGATTTAAAGCTAAGTAATATCATTGATCATTTATCCCGGGAAGTATCATCGATAATATTCGGACAGGAAATAAAGTCAAGAATATTAAAATTTCGGGAAAATGGTGGGACTGTTCAAGTCTTAAATGAAAATATATACTCTGATATTCAATTTCTGGAGCCACAAATAAAAGCTGTGATAGAAAAAAATATGGCTTATTGGGGGAAGGGTCTTCAAGAAACAATATTAGAGATAACTAAAAAATGGTTTGGCGAAAACGGAATAAAATTCTTTGCTAATAATATTGATTTTAATTCCGATTATAAACAGATCTCTTCTATTGATAGTGGCCTGGATCTGGGAGAGTCCATAGTTAAAAGCGTGAATGTTTTTATTTCTTCGATAATTGGAGCCATTGTCGGCAGTTTGGCAGGAGGTAGTGGCATAGCATTGTTCCTGGAAGGTCCTATAGGATGGATCATAGGTTTTCTTATTGCTGCTGTCATTGCATTTATGGTTTTAAAATTAGGGCGGGAAAAAGCAAAAATATATGCCGAATCAAAATTTATCAGCCATAAAATTTTAAAAAGAGTTATGACGAATAAGAAGATCGAGACCTTATTGAATAAGGCCCGGAAAAAAGTAGAGAACAAGATTAAAGAAGAACTGAAAAAAGATCTTGAAGAACCTGTTTCAACTTTGCTTGAAACATTAAAATATACTATTAAGCAAGAAATCGATAGTCTGGGTGTGATAACTCAGCTCTGATATTAAATGCAAATGTCTCCTTATTATTCTTGACCAAAGAGAAGTAAGGAAGTTTAAGTTAAGCATTTTATTTTAAGAAGAGCATCTTTTTTGTTTCAAAAAAACTCTGCCCAGAGTCTATGACCCCAAAGCTATAAATATAAACTCCGCTGGGCAGGATATTCCCCCTCATATCTCTGCCGTCCCAAGTCAGCTTATGCCAACCTGCCTGCTGATCAGAAATTGACCATTCTTTGACTTTTCGACCATTTATATCAAAGATTCTAAGATGGATATTCGCTATATCAGGAAGAGCATAGACTTGCAGAGCCGTGAGGGCAACGAGCAGAATTTTAGCATGTGTTTTTTTCATATGAGTTTATATTATTTTAACAGCTTTTATTTATGATCCTCTCCCCGTCAATATAAAAACAAAATCTCTTTCTGACAATTGCTAAGGCAAGATATAAGATCAAGAAGCATATTCTCGTTAAAACCCTGTCCCTGAATATTCGGGATCAGGGTGACATATGGTAGCGTCATTCTGAAAATTCTGGAACGAACGGTGTTCGTTTCGGAATTGTTCAGTCCGTCGCACGACGGATCGCGTAGCGAAATCTCTGTAAAAACAACCGTCATTCTAAAAAGGCACGGAGAGGCTTGTTCAGAATCTCTGCGAAGTCCTATTGGTAAAAACACCGACCTCAGTGAGAGCCTGCCCTCCCGTAGCTCCGATACGTCGGAGCGCAGGAGGGTCATTCTGAACTTGGTTCAGAATCTCTGAGACGTTCTGGCTCTCTGTTTTATTTAAGCGGAAAATAAAGACGACGATTTATCGCGTCTCGATTATCCGCTTCGTCACTCAGGAAGGTTTGGAAGATAAAGAAAAGAAGCATAACGAAGTGAAAAAATAGTCATGGTTTAAATCTATTGAAATATTGAATTTGTTCAACCCCCTCGAAATACTCGGGGTTGAAGACATGATTCCAGATTTCAGATTGCTGACTTCCAACTTCTGATCGTTGATGCTTAGCTACTCGGAGCCTGCCCTTCCGTAGCTCCGATACGTCGGAGCGCAGTAGCGTCATTCTGAAAATTCTGGAACGAACGGTGTTCGTTTCGGAATTGTTCAGTCCGTCGCACGACGGATCGCGTAGCGAAATCTCTGCGAGAGTCCTCGTCGGATAATATTAGTGAAAACCACAATCTTAGTGAGATCCTGTCCGCCAGCTGGCGGACAGGATGACACGAAAATAGCTGTCATTCTAAAAAGGCACGGAGAGGCTTGTTCAGAATCTCTGAGACGTTTCGGTTCTCTGTTTTGTTAAGCGGAAAATAAAGACGACGATTTATCGCGTCTCGATTATCCGCTTCGTCAC
>CAZNFT010000072.1:0-8194 GCA_964572745.1 uncultured bacterium | reverse complement strand
TCTATTTAATATATATAATTATTGAAGGAATTTTAGTTAAAAAATGAGAATTGAAAAACTGTATTTTATAGATATAATTTTATTGGTTTTACATGTGATAACAATTAAAATGATACAAAACATGGGAGAGAGTTATGAATAAAATTAAAAAAAGAGTTATCTTAATTGTTATGGCTTTTTTACTGTCATCAGTTTTGATGGGACAAAGCAATTACTTTGTAAAATCTGATGCATCAGGTAGTAATAATGGCTCCACTTGGGCTAATGCCTATACGTCCTTGCAATCTGCTTTATCACTTGTATCCTCAGGTGATAAGATCTATGTCGCAAAAGGAACCTATCTGCCAAGTAATGAAGTCGGTGGCACAGGCGATAGCTACAAAACCTTTCAATTGGTCAACGGTGTAGCAGTTTATGGAGGGCTTGTTGGTAACGAAGATATGTCGACTTATGATCTTGATAATCGTGATTTTTCGACAAATCAAACAATTTTAAGCGGTGATCTTGGAAGTTCTGTTTTTGTTTATCATGTAATTAGAAATGAAGGTGTATCATTAGGAGCCAGCACAATTTTAGATGGTTTTACTATTTCGGATGGAAAAGCAGTTGGCTCCGGTGACGACGCACATGGCGGTGGTATGCTTAATAATTATTCTTCCGGTTATTCTAATCCAAATATTACAAATTGTATTTTTAGCAATAATGAAGCTGCTTTAGGGGCTGCTGTATATAATTCCAGGTATTCAAATCCAACGATCAGCTATTCAGATTTTGAAAACAATACGGCGACAACTCTAGGTGGAGCTGTTTATAATTTTCGCAATACGCCAGTTTTTAATCATTGTACTTTTACCTTAAATACTGTTTTAAGTACGTCAGAAACTCATGGTGGAGGTGCAATTTATAGTGCTACATCAAATGCTGCAGAAGGTCCCATTATTCTCAATTGTATATTTACGGATAATTCGGTCAATACGATGTTCGGAAAGGGAGGGGCAATAAGAAGTCGACTCGATCCGGGGCAGATGATGGTTGAACATTGTACTTTCAGGAATAATGAAGCCTTGTATGGTGGTGCTGTTTACATTGAAAGTGGTAATGATGACAATCGTGATGATTCAGATGTTCAGATAAGCGATTGTGTTTTTGAAGAAAATTACGCTGTATATGGAGGAGCTATCTTTAATGATAGGCATCATTCAATTTTGACATCCTGTATTATTCGTGGAAATGAAGCGGCCGAACAGGCGGGTGGATTTTATAGTCGTTATGCCTCTTCAAAACTGGTCAACACCCTGATCTCCGGCAATAAATCTTCAAAACATGGTGGAGGAGTATATTATAATGCTGAAGCTGGAGCTGAAATTATTAACTCCACAATTAGTGGAAATAATTCCGGACAACGTGGTGGCGCCATAAGTATAGTCAATACAACAACCGTAAATATTAAGAATACCATTTTATGGGGAAACACCAGCGGTAGTGGTAATAATATTTATATATCTACAGTTTGTACAGCAAATGTTGATTATTCCTTGTATGGTAACGAAGCAGGTGATATTAATATTGTGAGTGGCGGCGCCTTAAATGCAAGCAATTGCTTGACATCAAACCCAAGCTTTATTGATGCAATAGCACCAACAGGCGTTAATACGCCAAATCTAAATGGTGATTATACTTTAGAAAATACATCTTTAGCTATTGATGCGGGGTCAAATGCGCTTGTTCCGCCAGTTCTTATAACTGATCTTGTTGGAAACAACAGAGTGATTGATGGTGATGATAATAGTAGTGCCGTTGTTGATATGGGAGCCTATGAATATGATCTTTCTGAGGTTCCACTTCCGATTTCGCTTGTCAAATTTTCAGCAGAAAGAACTCACCAGGGTATAAAGCTCACTTGAGAAACTGCTTCAGAAACACATAATGCACAATTTTTAATCTATAGAAATAATCTTGTGATCGCAAATTTAGAAGCGGCCGGTACTTCAAGTGAAACTCATTATTATTCTTACACCGATACGGATGTGATGTCAGGCTATTCTTACACTTATACACTAGCCGACGTGGATTTTGCAAATAAAGAAATCAAGCATAATGATAAATCTGTAACAATTATTGCGACTGATAATTCATTACCCAAAGGTTTTTCCTTACTGGGGAATATGCCAAATCCATTTAATCCTGTGACTAATATAGCCTATGACCTTTATGACAAGATGGATGTGATTATTGCAATTTATACCATGGATGGTCGTCAGGTGTATGCTTGGTCATATCAAGATCAGCAAGCAGGTCATTATAATCTTATCTGGAATGGCAGAGATTTTAATGGTAATTCTCTTTCAAGTGGTGTCTATATCTGTAGAATTCATGCTAATGAATTTGTTGAAAGCAATAAAATGCTTATGTTGAAATAGTAGAGACCAGAGACCAGGAATCAGAGACCAGGAATCAGGAAAGAGCTCAAATCTCTATATAAATTATTAAACCGCTCTGATGCTTTAGGGCGGTTTTTGTTTTATAGAGAAAACCTGAGTGCTGCCTATCCTTCATATCTCTCAGCTGAGGGATAAACTGACATTATTTAGAACAACTATAGAACTCATTTAATCAACACAGTTTTTTGCGTCAAAAATTTGCCTTCCTGGACAGCAATGCTATAAACTCCAAAAGGCAGATCAGAATGCCGATGAAAGCCCCATAATAAACATGTGGTTCGTATTTTCCAGATCGAAAATATATTCTGCGATCACTCGCAAATTGTGGGCTATCAGATAGGTGCCACTGAATGCCATGGTATGATAATCATGGGCATCTAATTCGGAATCTATGCGGTTATATAATAAGGTCCAGTAAGTATTGGAGCGGTCATATTTGGGAGCAAAGACAAGTTCACCGACAACACCATGGGTTTTTATAGGCGATGCACTTCCGGTAAAAGTTGGGTCGGAATCGATCCGCTGGAGATATTGACCCGTCAGAACGAATTTTCCCATATTTAAAACAAGGTCTGGTCCATAATATGTAACCGTGTTGGACAATCCAGGCGTTAACACATCATCAACTATTCTATCTTCCTTGCCTCTATAATAGAACCCGCCGATACTGATATGCTCACCGATACCTTGTGCGAGTCGGACCATGAAGTTTTTATAAGGATCCGAATCAAAGCGTTTGTCGATACCGGCTTCCGCAATACCATTGCCTGTAGTAATACTTGCAACAATATCTGTTCCGGTCTTATCAATGCCATAGGCAAACGCCAGTCCTCTGTCGTAGGCAAGGTTGATATTCGAATTGCCGATTTTCACTTTGTATGCATTGTAGTCCTCATAGGTCAGTCGAAGTTCCCGCTTCATTAGTGGATCACAAGTTTGAAATTGACCTACTAAAATATCCAGATTGCTTTTAAACACATTGTCAAAATGGATAAAAGCATCTTCAAGTCCAGCAACTTCACCTCTTTCAAAAAGATAGAAATACATGTAGTATCCTATGTTTTTATACAAAGCCCCGCCTGTTAATAACTTTACGCCATAAGGTGTTTGAAGATCGAGCTTGACGTCGCCGGTCGTCTCTGCCAATCCATAGACATCAAAACGCACGGCAAAGGGAAAGACCCGGTTCAGCCAAAGTTTGTCCTCTCCTGCCGAAATATAATCGCGGTCTTTTTCTTCTGTTGGTTCGATGAAACCATTCCCGGCAAATTCATCTCCGTAATCTTTTAAACGGGGGAAAGGATCATGGCAGGTGGTACATGAGTATTTATAACGCCGGGCGAAGGCTGGAATGGCTATCAAACTTTGTGTCGTAAAAAAAACGATCAAACAAATCAATAGTATTTTTGTAGTTTTTTTCATGTTCTCCTCCTTAGTCAAAGACTTCAATGGTTGTTGAAGCTTCATTCATTAGTATCAGTTCGCTTGCTTCGGCGGGGACCTTTAGAAAATCTGCAACGGATTTTACAAGTTTTTGATAATATAAACGTGCCGTGATGCTTACCGGACCAAAGGCAATATCATCCGGCATAAGCCAAGTATAATGCTCCAGTTTTGTCTCGCGCGGTCCGATGCGGTAATCCACGCCAAATGAACGTGTATTCCACTGTTGGATGGTCATTACGCCCTTTTCGTCAAAGTATGGCATGCGGAAAATACGGTTTCCAAGGGGAATACCATCACGTTGAACACCTTTAAAATCTTTGATGCCGAGGGGAATGCCCATATCACTGTAAGCCAGTTCATCGGAAGCAATGGTGTATTCCTCGCCTTCAAATCCCTTCTTGTCCACTGCTAAATGGTATTCTTTCCCATCAGAGTCGATGGCCCGGACATCCAGCCAGAGAAGACGGTCTTCCACTGATCCGGTGGGGACTTTATGGCCCGCTTTAGCATTAAAAAGCTCTACTTGAAAGATCACGGCACCATCATAAAGGATCTCTCGTTCATCCGGATGAATGGAGACCTCGATTGTACTTTTTAGTTTGGCTTCGCTATGCGCTCCCAAGAAAATATGTTGGGCTACCATGCCTTCTTCGGCCATGGGTGCACTTCTGCCAGGGGCTTTGGGCATGTGGCAAACAAAGCAGGCAACACCTTGTTCGGCATAGGGACCTTCTTCCCATTCTATCTGTGTGGATTTGACCATTAAGCCAAAGTGATTTTTTTCATTATGACAGGCCCCGCAATAATCGGCGACGGTATAAACATCATTGAATTGAGTAATATGATGAGGCGATTCCAGCCCCTCTTTTGCACCATACTTGGTTCTACCGGGTTCTGAGATCCAATTGAAGTTAAATGGATCACCATCAATGCCGGTAATAGTGTGACAAAGATCACAACTGACACCTTCATTTGCTCTTGAATTTTCACTTGGGCGGGGAGGAGGAACATCACCGGCTAAATATGCCAGAGGAGCATGACAGCCATTACAGCCATCAGCAGCAGCTTTAAAACTTGGATCTTTTTCAGCATGCGGTACGGCGAGCTCCCAGTATTCTATCTCATCCCAGTGATGTGTGTAGGCTTGAGACATCATGGACTGCGACCATTGTTGATAAATTCTGGTATGGCAGCTCTTGCAGCTTTCGGGTTTTTCATAATCGGAATATTTCCGCGTACCAAAGGCTTGCTCACCGGCAGGTGTTTTTGAAAGACCTATGTTGAATAATAACAAAAAGAGTATAATCATGCGCATAAGTTTCATATTATCTCCCTGCTATTTATTATTTTACTTAATTTAGCAACTCAGCCAAGAATTACAAAGCTTTATTGACATTGTCTTTATTTATAACTGTGCAATCCGCTGAGAATATATGTAACACCCCAATAAGTAAAGGCAACGGTTAGTACGGTGATGATCAAGATCAAGGCTTTTTTTTGTGGAGAGGGTGTTTTTAAATGCAAAGCAAAAGAAAGAACAAAAATATTGATCAGCGCCCAGGTTTCTTTGGGATCCCAAGACCAATAGTCTCCCCAACTAACATAAGCCCAGACCGCTCCGGTGATCAGTCCGACATTCAAGAAAAAGTATGCGATCTTGAGTTCATCGTCAAATCGTTTTACCAGCTGTCCAAAGTTATCTGTTTTCTTGATAAGTATCAGCACAGCATAAACTAAGGCTGCGATCAATGCCATATAGGCAAAAAAGTAAGCCGGTACATGAATATACATCCAAACACTGTTCAGTGCCGGCATCAGGGGCCTGGGAACCTTGATGTCCGCCGGTAGGATCATGGCGACCATCAAAAAAGCAGCTATAATAAAGTTCATGATCTTTCCATAGTATCCTCTATGTTGCTTTGGCCACAAGGCCATCCGGAGAAAGATGAGGAAAGGTAACAAAAGGAATGTTTCATAAATATTTGTAAATGGCGGATGCTTGGCGATCACTGAGCGAGTGATCAACAGTCCCAGGTGGCATAATCCCGCTAATAGTAGTAACAATTTGTAATACCGCTTATTAACAGGCAATAGGCGAAGTAAGGCGGAAGCAAGGTATAAAACAAAGGCAATAATCAGAAAGATAGTTTCCATTATACTTCCTCCCTATGTTGCTTTTTGGGTTTCCAAAAACTCCATCCCATTACGAGCAAATAGAGAATCCCGGCAAGCAGGAGCCAGAACAAGCCCTTCACTTCAACGACCTCGATCACGGAAGTATAGATCTCCCCACTAGGTGAAATTTGCCATTTCGAATTGTCGTATAAAACCTCGGTCTTGAGCGGAAGCCAGCGCACTTCTCCCGCAACTAATAAACGGAAATGCCGGTTGCGGGGATCGTAATCCTGCAAAACGATATTTCCATATGAACTGATGACCGTGTCGCCAAAGGTTATTTTAAATTCATCTTCCCCGATCTTAAGATCAAAATAATAATCTCTTTCGAAAGCGGACTGATACAAACGATAAGAACCCAAGGCAAGCGGTTTATTAACCTCAAGCACCAAGTCTTCATCATTCATTTGCAGATAACTACGGTATGCTTTTGGGGTCTCTTTATCATCATGAACATCGATCTCAAAACGCGTGAGTTTAATGCCAACAGTATATATTTCATTTTCTGATGTGATAACTTCATTCAACATAAAGGTGTCACCCTCTCTGATCTTTATGAAAAAGCGTTCATTGCTTGATTTGTCAACAATAAAAAGAATAATGATCACAGCTAACAAGAAATGCAGGATCTTTTGCCGGGATGAACGAATACCCTTGAACAGGACAGCAACAAACAAGATAACTAGTAGCATCAGCCAGAGGAAAAGATTCAAGGGGGAATCATAAAAACGATTGAGATAAAGAAATCCAGGCTCAGACTTTAGGGGCATAAATGTGCTGACTGCTAAAAAGACCAGTAGGGTAAGTGTCAAGATCTGAAACATTCTGATTAAAGTATTTTTCATAGCTCTGCTTTGATGTTTTTAATTTTATAAACAAACTTATAAAAGAGCTTGCACAGTAACAACAGAAAATATTAATTATTAAGTTGAGAAAAAACTTTCTTCTCTTTATGTGAAATATTCCAAGATATTCAAAATATTTCTTTACAAGCAGCCCGGGATTTGCGAGATTTCTTGCGTTTAGTTTAAAAGGAATTGACACATGCAAGATACTCCTATTCTGGATTTTAAAAATATTCATGCACACTATGGCACAGAACCCGTTCTTGAAAATGTAAATTTAAAAATTAAAAGTGGTCAACATTGGGCTATTTTAGGAGCCAATGGAAGTGGAAAATCTTCTTTGATAAAATTGATAAGTAATGAGCTATATCCTGATCCCTATTACTTTTACAAGAAAGAGCTTTTTGGTCAGGAAAATTGGCATATTTTTGATTTGAAAAGCTATTTTGGGATCATCACAAATGACCTGCATAATTATTTTTATCATCATGCTAAAGCTATTCCAGTTAATGAGGCTATCTTGAGCGGATTTTATAGTTCCGTTGGTGTTTTCCCGCATCAGCTTTTCAGTGATCAACAGCTTAATAAAGTCAGGGAAGTTCTTGAAATTCTTGAGATCTCGCATCTTGAGCAAAGGCGAATAGGAGAACTCAGCACGGGAGAATTGCGACGCGTAGTTGTCGGTCGGGCACTTATCCACGATCCTCAGGCTTTTATTTTAGACGAACCTACCGTTGGACTTGATATAAAAGCCCAGGATCAATTTATTCATACAATGCGGAAATTATCCAAACACAGCACGATTATACTGATCACTCACCATCTCGAAGAAATATTTCCCGAGATCTCTCATATTGCCCTCATGTATAATAAAAGCATTTTCCAACAAGGCAAGAAAGCAGATATTCTGACCTCTGAAAATCTTTCAAAGGTATTTGATATGCCGATCGATCTTAAAAATGAAAATGGAAGATATTATCTGAAATCACGTGCTACGCGTTAAGAGGTTGGGAAGGCTTATTTAAAGATGGTAAAGTCAGGACATGGGTAACACTTTAATGTCAATACATAGCTAATACTTTTAGCTTAAATTTCCAGTAAAATCTAACATAAGTTACTTTCATTTACTTGTAATTGCAGGGCCGATTGTTTTTAGTCATTTCTTATTCCCTGACATCTAATTTCTGTTTTCTGATCCCTATTTAATAGAATCCTTTGCATAAGCTAACACGATCTGATTTGTGAGAGAAAATTTCTCTTTTCAATACGAATATCGCCGCTTATAAT
>CAZNFT010000071.1:0-8510 GCA_964572745.1 uncultured bacterium | reverse complement strand
AATAGTTTGAGCCAATGCAAATTTCCACCATCTTACTCTTTGATTCCTTAAGCGCTTTTACTAAATTAATTTATGGCTAAACACAAAGATCAATTCAAATGCTCGGCTTGCGATGGACTGACGCCTAAGTGGCAGGGACAATGTCCCCACTGTGGCGAATGGAATACTTTGCAGCCTTACGAAGCTCCCCAAGTTTCTTCTAAACGCCTAAAGTCTGCCGGGTCGCCTCCTCCTTTCTATTCTTTGTCTAATCCTCAGGAACCTAGACGCTTTGTCTCTAATTTGCAGGAGTTCGATCGTGTGGTCGGCGGCGGATTGATGGAAGCTAGTATTGTGCTTCTGGGCGGAGATCCGGGAGTGGGGAAATCCACTCTGGCTCTTCAACTTTGCAAGGCTTATGTGGAACAAAATATTAAACTCTGCTATTTTTCAGGTGAGGAGTCGGTGGGACAGTTGGCACTTCGTGCTAAACGACTTGGTTTTTATAATGATGATCTTAAAATATCCAATGACGTGGAGTTGAGCAAAATAATTGCCGGACTGGAATCGGAAAAACCTCAAGTGGCTATCATTGATTCTATCCAAACGACGTATTCTCCAAATCTGGATTCTTTGCCGGGTTCACCAAATCAGGTGCGTGAATGTGCCAGTGAGTTGATGACGCTTGGAAAGAAAAACAATATTACCATTATTTTAATTGGGCATATCACAAAAAGTGGGGCCATCGCGGGACCGAAACTCCTTGAGCATATCGTGGATACCGTTCTCTATCTCGAGGGTGATAAACAAAATTATTTTCGTATCCTGCGTTCAGTCAAGAATCGTTTTGGCGCTACGCATGAAATTGGAATTTTTGAAATGAAACAGGATGGACTCCAAGGCATTGAAAATCCCGGTGATATTTTCTTGAGTGAGCGAAAACCCGGGTCGGCCGGTTCGGTTGTTACCTGCGGAATGGAAGGATCTCGTCCTCTGCTTGTAGAAATTCAGGCGCTTGCAGCTCATGCTGCTTACGGAACACCGCAGCGCCATGCCAGCGGTATTGATCAAAAGCGACTGCAATTGCTTCTTGCCGTAATGGAAAGGCGTATGTCAATTCCTGTATCGCAGTATGATGTTTTTGTCAATGTGGTTGGTGGACTTACGCTTAAGGAGCGTGCCATGGATTTACCTGTTATCGCTGCAATTTATTCCTCTATCAAGAATATTCCTCTACCCGAGAATGCTTGCGTTATCGGCGAAGTTGGTTTGACGGGCGAAACTCGCTCTGTCCAACGAATAGAACAGCGTGTATCTGAAGCACAGCGCATGGGTTTTGATCGTCTGATCTTGCCGGCCTCGGCAAAAAAGAAAATTGACGGTAAAAATAATTCAAACAAGTTTATTAAAGATATTTCAGAGTTGTCGGGTCAGCAGGCTTAGTCTGAAAGGAGCCGAAAATGAAAAAGTTACTGATTTTCACCATTCTTGCTACGATACTTTTAACAGCATGCATTTTTACTCCAAGTGATGATAATTTATCTGGTGATGTATTTTTTTTGACGGATTTTGATGGAAATCCAACAACAACATTTAAGATAGGTGAGTCTTTTTGTATGAACTTTTATTTGATAAATACAACAGAAGATTCACTTGATTATTCGTATACAAGTCCAAAAGTAAGTTTTACAATTTATAAAGGAATTTCAAGAATAATTGGTTCATGGGATGGATTAGTTTTTGGACAGGTTGTTGTTGAAGACAAGTTAGCTCCCGGCGATACACTATTAGGTCTATGGCTTGCTCCTACACCTGGTCATTGGTCTAGTATTAAAACACTTTCCCCGGGAAATTATCGAGCCGTCGCAACTTTTCCGGACATTCCGGAACTACAAACAGACACCATCTCTGCAATAAATTTTACAATAACTGAGTAAGGTGATTTTATGAAAAAAATATTTATCTCTCTCATTTTATTATGTTTTCTATTTTTAGCTTGTTTATTTAACCCTAATACGAATAACGAGGGTAAAACTTACTTCTATTTAGCAGATACTACCGGGACTATCGGAACAGTTTTTTATTCTGGTGAATCGTTTAATATTAATTTTTGTTTAACAAACACGACTGAAGATTCTTTAGATTTTACCATGTACGATGGTGGCCCTTTTGTAAGATTTTCCATTTATCAAGGTGATCAATATATTGCGGGGTCAATGGATGGCCTAGGTGTCCATGAACCCGTATTAGATTTTAAATTTGCCCCAGGTGATTCTATGACAAGTACTTGGTTAGCACCTACAACTCCATGGCAAGATCCTAAGGTAACTCTAAGTCCTGGATCTTATCGTATGGATGTGGAATTTCCGCAATTTAGCATCTTAAGAACAGACACCATTACCGCAATCAATTTTACGGTGATTGAATAATCAATATTGTGCTGGTACTTCTTTTATAAACATTGTAGTATTGGCTTAAAATTTGATGGAAAGTAAATTGAACATTAAAATATTAATTATAGGATGATAACATGGGACTATTCTCAAAACTGAAAGCAGAATTTATTGACATCATTGAATTTTTAGATAATTCCAATGATACGATTGTACATCGATTTGACCGCCACCAGAATGAGATCAAGAATGGAGCAAAATTGACCGTTAGAGAAGGTCAGGTTGCTGTTTTTATTAATGAAGGTCAATTGGCGGATGTATTTACTCCTGGCATGTATACTCTTACAACGGAAAATCTGCCTGTTCTTTCAACGCTCAAAGGATGGAAATATGGATTTAACAGTCCTTTTAAAGCAGAAGTCTATTTTGTAAGCACACGGAATTTCACGGCTCAAAAATGGGGAACGAAAAATCCAATTATATTAAGCGATCCAAGATTTGGCATGATAGAAATTCGTGCTTTTGGAACCTATGTTATTAAAATTTCCGATGCTCCCGTCTTTATTAAAGAAATCGTTGGAACAGACGGCAATTTTACCAATGATGAAATTAATGAACATCTGAAAAGTATGATCGTAACACGCTTTACCGATGCGGTTGGAGAGGCTAATTTGCCAGTTGAAAGCTATGCTTCAAATGTGAATGAAGTCTCGGAATTCGTGCATTCTGTCATAGGTCCCGAATTTAATGAATATGGAATTGGAGTTACAAAATTCTTGATAGAAAACGTTTCCATGCCGGAAGAGCTGAAAAAAGAGATCTTTGAGCTTAGTCGTTTAAATTCAATTGATTTGAATAAACTTGCAAAAATGAAAGCCGCTAAAGCGATGGAAAAAGCTGCCGAAAATCAAAGTGGAACTGCCGGTGCCGGTATGGGCATGGGTATGGGCTTTGCGATGGCAGGGCAAATGGGAAATGCTATGTCTGGTGATAAAAAAACCGCTGCTTCCGGACCACCTCCTGTGCCGAAAGAGCTTACTTTTTATTTAGTCATCGATGGAAAACAAGCGGGTCCTTACAATCTTGCTAAAATTGACGAGTTGGTCAAAGCTAAGGAAGTCGATAAAAACACACTTGCCTGGAAAGAAGGCATGAGCAATTGGCTACCTTCCGGTGATGTAATTGAACTGAAAAAGATCTTTTCTGCTGTTCCACCTCCAATTCCCGGGAAATAATCATGTATGATAAAAACCTTTCTACAGATACAATAAAATGTAATAATTGTGGCGCAAATTTAAAATTCGTGCCCGGTGATGAGCATTTAAAATGTGATTATTGTGGTACTGTGAATGATATTCAAGTTTCAGATATAGAAATTGAAGAGTACGATTTTCATAAATTTCTTGAGAATAAAGAAGATTATAACATGACCATTACAGAGCAATTTATAAAATGTAATAATTGCGGTGCCACACTGACTTTTAATTCGCATGAAACTTCCGGGAAATGTGCTTATTGCACAGAGCCCTTAATTATTGAGTCGGCTCATGACGAAAAAACAATAAAACCTGAATCGCTTTTACCTTTTAAGTTGAATAAAAAAGAGGCACTTGAAGCACTTAATAAATGGATAAAGAAGCTCTTTTTGGCTCCCAATAAGCTTAAAAAAATGGTTCTGGACCTGGAGTATTTCAAAGGTATTTATATCCCATATTGGTCCTACGATACTGATACGCATACCAATTATACGGGGAGAAGAGGTGAGTATTATTATGTGACCGAAACTTATACTACAACTGAAAATGGAAAAACTGTGACTAAAACGCGACAAGTACAAAAAACCCGGTGGTATCCTGCCAGTGGAAATGTGAATGCTTTTTTTGATGATATTCTCATTCCGGCGTCTTTGTCGATCTCTGAAGAATATGCCTACAAACTGGAGCCTTGGGATCTGGAAAATTTAGTCCCCTATTCTAAAGAATATCTGAGTGGATTCGTATCGGAAAGGTATCAGTTGGAGCTTGAAGAGGGTTTCGCGAAAGCCCAAAATATTATGAAAGATGATATACGAGAAGCAATCCACCGAGATATTGGTGGCGATACACAACAAATTATAAGCATGAACCCCGTTTTTGATAAGGTAAAATTTAAACATTTATTACTTCCGGTTTATCACAGTGCGTTTAAGTTTAATGATAAGCTTTATCAGTTTCTTGTTAATGCGCGTACGGGCGAAGTCCAGGGTGAAAGACCCTATAGTAAGATTAAAATTGCAATGCTCGCCTTACTTGGTATCATAATAATTGGGGCAATTATTTATTTTACGAGATAAATCAACTTATTATAAAGGATATAAATCTTGACATCATCTTGAATGATGTCAAAAAAATGAGGGGCCACGATGACAGGGACGACAGAAGGGTCAATATCACTTATTTTTGAATTGAGAGGCTATCTGGTGATGCTATCTTCGGATGTAGCTAAGATCTTTGATGTTGAAACGCGATTACTAAATCAGAATATCAAATCGAACAATAAACATCATCTACCGCTTTTTCCTGAAAAGTA
Organism: uncultured bacterium; assembly: GCA_964572745.1. Lineage (GTDB taxonomy): Bacteria > Fidelibacterota > Fidelibacteria > Fidelibacterales > Fidelibacteraceae > M50B103. The sequence goes on along the minus strand of CAZNFT010000071.1, from coordinate 3,570 downwards.
TGCATTTCAATTGACAGAAGAGGAAACGGAAAACTTGAGATCATCCAGGATGATGTCAAGTTTTAAACATGGTGGGAATCGGGTTCCACCTTGGCTTGTGACCAGAAAGGGTGCAATTAGACTCGCGACAATTCTTAAAAGTCCGAAAGCGATGTTGGCGGCAGATATTTTTGTAGATATTTTTGATGAAGTCATTTCAGGTTTACAAAAGGGAAATAAGCATATATCAGTGTCGAATCCTTCTCGCTTATTGCCCGATGAAGCTTATGAAAAACAGATTAACTCTATTCGAAAGAAAATCGCCATGTCTTTGATGATCTTTTAAATACTGTTATTGATAAAGAAAGGGATAGAACAATAAAAGATGAATTGGCTGAAATTGCTGATGGTGCTATCGGTCATTTGAAAGAGTGGTTGAAAAAATCTAAACTGTCTAACGATAAAATTGAAGCTGAAACCTTGCTAATTATTGAACAAACAAGAGATATTTATGATAGACGACAATCCGATCTAGCAACTGCAACAGTAGATCGGGAACGAAAATACTTGGAAATCATTGATAAGAAAATTGATATTATAGAGCGTTTATTAAAAATGCATCATGATTTAGAGCCCAGTGCATTGGTAAAGTTGATATCCGGTTATGGAGCGGGGAATAAGTTGCTCCCGAATGGCTGAAAACTGTAAATTGCCTAAATTTTTGGAGATGAATTATTTTAAACATTAAACGAAATAACCATAAAATGAAATTAGTACCCAAAGTAGTAATTTGTGGCATGATGTTTTACATGCTCATTCTATTGTCTTGTTCATATTTACCCGAAAACGTCCATGTCGATTCAAGATTAACTTACAATGAAACGCCGGATTACATTGCTTTGGAGCTTAAGGAGAACGAAGCCTTTATCACGCTCATGTTTTTGCCGGGTGGATTGGTGGATCCTCATGCATATCTTTCTCTGATGCAAAGAATTGCCCTGGATAGCATCAATATTGTGATCCCGAAATTTACCTCGAATTTAGCGATCTTTGAATTATCGAAATATGAATCCCTGCTTGATGTTTTTCCTGATGCGGATTCTCTTTATATTGCCGGACATTCTCTGGGTGGTATTGCGGCATTGAGTGCCGTGAGCAAAAGTCCGGATGAATTTGATGGCTTGATTTTACTTGGGACCTATCCCAGTGAATCTTTTGCCATTTCTGATTGGGATCGTTCGGTGCTTTCACTTTATGCCGAAAATGATAGCCTATCAACACCTCAAGAAGTTCTTGGGGCGTCATCATTCTTGCCTGAGGCCTGTATGATTTCTGATGTGTCCGAAATAGATAGCGTGGAACTGCTCTCGCCTAAAACCTTTTATTATCAAATTTCAGGTGGGAATCATGCGCAATTTGGTGATTATGGTGCTCAAGAAGGCGATGGCGTGGCGACAATTTCTGTAGAAGAACAACATGAGCAGGTGAGCTCAGCAATCATAAAATTTGTGAGACACAATGAGAACTATTAAATCTAATAGAGTTATTCTGGGCTGTTTGTTTATATTGTTTCTATTTTGCACATCACAATTAATGGCTCAAGATGTTCAAATTTCTATGAAGTATGCACAAGGAATAAAACATAATGAATGGTCTGCCTTTAAGGGAGGCTTTGAGTTGTCCGCGGATTATATCTATTCCATAAATAATCTGCGAATAAGTTCAGGTTTAGATTTTAGAACCATTCAGTGGGGGAATCAAGCGACAATTTCTTTGGGCTTGGCAAAAGTATTGTCACCAAAGATAGAACTAGGTCTTGAAATGCAACATGGACTGGCTTTATTCCATCCGCAAAGTCTATATACCTTTTCTGCCGGAGCGAACTGTGATCTTACACTAGTTAATAATGACAAGCTACAAATGGGTCTGTCTATAGAAGCAAGATATTCAATTTGCCCTGCCTATATAAATTATGGCCAAATATATCATGTGACCGAAATTCCACTTGGCATTTTTATCAGATTTTAATATACTTTCTTATATAAGATAAAGGAGAAAAAAGTGAAAAAAATGACCATGCTTTTATTGGCTTTATGCCTAGTTCTGTCATCTTGCTTTTCTCCGGAATCTGATACTATTAATAAAGAAACCTATTTCTATTTAACCGATACCGCCGGAAGGGTGACGACAACTTTTCACCCGGGTGAATCATTTAATGTAAAATTTTGTTTAACGAACACAACTGAAGACTCTCTTGATTTTACGATGGGCGATGGCGGTCCCTTTGTAAGGTTTTCAATCTACCAAGATGATCAATATATTGCGGGATCCACGGATGGCCTGTCTTTTATTCAACCGGTATTCTATCTTAAATTTGCTCCCGGAGATTCTATGAAAAGCACTTGGTTAGCACCCACAACACCTTGGCAGGAACCAAAGATTACTTTAAGCCCCGGATCCTATCAAATGATGGTAGATTTTCCTCAGTTCAATCTTTTGCAAACCGATACTATTCCTGATATCACCTTTACGATAATTGAATAAGCATGACAGACAATTATAGTTTTAAAGAAACATTTTCCAATATTAACTTTTCCCAAGAAGGCTTTTGCGCGGGCGAATTTGAATGCTGTGTGTTTGAAACCTGCGATTTTAGCTTTCTTGATTTAAGTGAGTGCCGCTTTGAAAGCTGTGAGTTTATCGATTGCGATCTATCCAATGCGAATTTATCCGGAGCTTCATTTCAGGAAATTATTTTTCGCGATTGTAAAATGCTGGGATTGCAATTTAACGACTGTACAGGCTTTGCCTTTTCGGCGGATTTTGATAATTGTCGTCTTGATCATGCTTCATTTTATAAGATAGATTTACGCTCATGCTCATTTGAGCATTGTCACCTTGAAGATGTAGATTTTTCTGAAACTAATCTTAAAAAAGTCAACATTCTTGCCTGTGAATTAAAAGATGCTCGCTTTGATCATACGAATCTTGAAAAAGCTGATCTTCGAGCGAGTAAAAATTATTTAATTGACCCCGAAAACAATAGAATTCAAGGCGCAAAGTTTTCCATACAAAACATATCCGGACTCTTGGCTAAGTACGATATAAAAATTTATTGATATTTTATTTTTCTAAGCTTAAACTTGTTCTCCCAAGCCTTATTCATAGAGAGACTGAGTGCAAGCTAAAATATAGCATAGCCTGTCATTCTGAGCGGAACGCAGTGTAGTAGAAGAATCTATTCATGCGAAAAATATCTTAAAATGTAAAAGAGCGAATACATAGCTTTATGCTAACATTCGTGGTTTTAATTATTGCTTCGAGAGCACCTACTACAAAAGATTCGGAAAAGTATCTATTAGCAATTCAACCTCTACCATTTTACCATCCATCGCTTTTCCCGGTATCCCGGAAGGGATGCAATAAGAGTATAAAAGTATTTATACAAAAGAATCGAACCCTAACGGGGTTCAATAAGTTTAAGATTTTTTCTTAACAACCTTCAGGTTTTTTAGACACATCCGTCCAAAATAAATATTTTCTAAGATCAGCTTATCTTATTTCTGATTGATTTGCTACTTATTAATCAAC
>CAZNFT010000070.1:0-8528 GCA_964572745.1 uncultured bacterium | reverse complement strand
GAAATAAAGTTTGAGCCAAACTCAGAAATAAAGTTTGAGCCAAACTTTCTCTAAGCATACCACCCACTCTTCAACAATTAAAATAAAAGATCAATTAACATTTGACATCTGCTCCGAAAAGGACGATATTAGAAGGTTGATTTGTTTATTCTAAAACGAGGTACTTTCTTAAATTGAAAGACATCAAATACATAGCTGGCCACGGGGTAGCAAAGAAATAACGCGCATATACAGATGTGCGTTTTTTTTATATAATAATTTTTGGAGGTAAAAACATATGCAAAAGGTGCTTCAACAACTAGTGGAACTTCAAGGACTTGATTCTCGTTTAGATGAACTGATCGAGAAATTAGGTGATCTTCCCGAAATGGTTAAAACACTTGAGATTCAAATCGAGAATGAAAAAGAACAGAACGGGATTCGTGAGACAAGCATTGAAGAAAACGCTAGTACTATCAGAAGCAATGAGGCTAAAATAGAAGATCTTAATCTGAAAGTAAAAAAATATCAGGAACAGCTTTATCTGGTTACGACAAATCGTGAATACGATGCCTTAACAGCCGAAATCGATTTTAATAAAAATGCTGTTAAAGAAGCTGAAGATCAAATATTGCAAGCTGAAGAAGAAACAGAACGCCTGAAAAAAGCCTTTGATGAATCAGGTTCCACCGTTAAAGGAATGGAAGAAAATCTTAAAAAGGCAAAAATATCTTTAGCTGCAACTCAAAAAGAGACAGAAAAAGAAAAAAGCGAGTTAGAAAAAAAACGTGCAGAATTGATGAAAGGCGTACCAAGACAATATTATTCTGTCTATACTCGCGTACGCAAGGCTCGCAATGGTTTAGCTGTGGTTCCTTTGGTTCGTGATGCGTGTAACGGTTGCCATAATAGGGTAATCCCACAAAAACGTGTCAATATTTATAAAAAGAATCAAGTTGTAACCTGCGATTTTTGTGGCCGCTTCCTGTTTGCAGGAGATACGGAAATAGAAGTTGACGAAGAAGAAGAATAGCTTAAAGTTGGAGAGATGATCGCTCCTTTATTCTTGAAATAGAGGTGAGGAAAGTCCGAACTCCGCAGAGCAGAATGCCTTGTAACGCAAGGAGCCTGAAAGGGCTGGAAAGCGCAACAGAGAGTAGAAGTCCTTGTTTCGACTCGTCGGAATTAAGGTCAAGGTGAAAGGGTGAGGTAAGAGCTCACCAGTTCCGTTGGTAACATCGGAAGCTATGCAAGCCCCATTCGGAGCAACACAAATATGAGAGTAACACTTTGCTCGAGTCATGCTCTTATGGTAGTGGCAAGATCGATCCGGTGACGGGTCGACCAGATAAATGGTCATCGTCTTGACTTAGGTCAGGATAACAGAATTCGGCTTACGACCAGCTTTGAGCTTTTAATAGTTTTTAAGAGAGAGCACTATGAAATGGGTTTATCCCAACATCTCGGGGGATGATGTTCTCGATTTCAGTAAGCGTTTTGGCTTATCATATTTATTTACATCCATCCTTTTAAATCGTGATCTGCGTTCTAAAGATGCTTTGGAATTATACTTCAATAAAGAAAAAGTATCACTCTATGATCCCTTCCTTATGCAAGATATGCGTAAAGCTACAGATATTGTTATTGCGGCGTGTCAGGAAAAGAAAAATATTTTGATCTATGGTGATTATGATGTTGATGGCGTTACATCGGCATCGATTTTATATTTGTTCTTAAAGAAATTAAATGAAAATATTTTCTTTTATATTCCTGAAAGAGAAAAAGAAGGTTATGGCGTTTCCAAAGAAGGTATTGATCGTGCAGAGGAATTAGAGGCCGACCTGATTATTACTTGTGATTGCGGAATTACTGCCTATGAGCAAGTACTCTATGCCAAATCATTAGGTATAGATATGATCGTAACCGATCACCATGAGCAAGATGAAATCCTCCCTGATGCCTTAGCCATTCTTAATCCTAAACGCAGAGACTGCAATTATCCTTTTCGCTTTCTTTGCGGTGCAGGTGTGGTTTATAAGCTTGTTGAAGCAATTTGCATAGACTTATATGGCAACACACATGATGCAGAAGAATATCTTGACCTCGTTGCCATTGGCACCGCTGCTGATATTGTTCCGCTGATAGACGAAAACCGCTCTTTGGTCAGAGAAGGACTTCAGCGTTTACGCCGTGGACAATGTCGTTTAGGTATTTTAGCTTTGTTTAATGTTTGTCAGATGGATGTCCAAAAAATATCTGTTATGAATATTGTTTTTGGTATTGCTCCACGACTTAATGCTGTTGGGCGCATGGGCTCGGCTTCCAGGGCGATAACCTTACTTACTACTGACGACCGGAAAATTGCACAAGATTATTCTCGGCTGCTAAATAGCGAAAACGAAGAAAGACAAAAGGTTGAACGCTTTGTTACAGAAGAAGCCTTATTACAATTGAATGAAAAATATGGACGGAATCTGCCTAAAGCTGTTGTGCTGGCCGGACCTTGGCATCCCGGAGTGATAGGTATTGTGTCTTCTAAAGTCAAAGATAAAATTCATCGTCCCGTTTTTCTTCTTGCCCTGAAGGATGGCGAAGGAAAAGGATCCGGTCGCTCTCTGGAAGGATTTGATCTGCATGAAGCTTTGTCTGTCTGCTCTGAAAATCTGCTTGGTTTCGGCGGACATGAGATGGCTGCAGGATTGACGATTAAGGAAGAGGATATCCCGCTTTTCGAAGAGCAATTTCTTGCTTATGCTGAAGAAAATATAAGTGATGATATGCTTGAACCGACTCTTAAGATAGAAGCAGATCTAACAATAGCTGAGATCAACATGGGTTTAATGGACTTTTTACAGGATATGGAACCTTTTGGTCCAAAAAACATGAGGCCCAAATTTTCTGTAAAAAATGTGAGCACTTACCATACTGCACTTCTAAAGGATAAGCATCTTAAATTTTCTATCAAAGGAAATGGGATCACCATCAATTGTATTGCGTGGAATATGCTTGAAAAATTTGAATTAATAATGGATCCCGGACAGAGGGTAGATCTTGCTTTTGTACCTACCATTAACGAATGGAATGGTATGCGAAATATTCAATTGGTGATCAAGGATATCCGACCTTTTAAAGCTTAAAATTCATTGTTTCATAGCATAAAGTGTTTTATTTTAAAGTAGAACATATCGAGGATATAATGTCAATAAAAAACAATCACGAACAAGGCTCAAAGAAAGTATCGATCTGGACTATTATCTCTTTAGTGGTCATCGTTCTTTTTTCTACTATGGCGGTTCCCAAAGAACAAACTCATCAATATAATTATAACATTGGCGATATCACCCGAATGGATATTATTGCCCCCGATGATTTTGATATTTTAAAACCAGAGGCGGCTATTAAAAAAGAACGGGATGAGGCTATTAAAAAGCTTGCCTTTGTTTTTTCTGAAGATCAAAGTGTCAAAAATCAACAAATTGAGCGAACCGAAGTCTTTTTTCAAATGGCTAAAAACCTCGAAGAACGCTACACAAAATATAAAAATTCACAAACAACACTCCGTATTGAACGATTTACAACAGATGATCTTCAAGCTTTAAACCAATCCGTTCGTACAGATTCTAATGCTTATATGGCTGTAGTCAATGCCATGCAGGAGCAGTTTTCCATTCATGCTATGGAATCACCCTTTACCGAGATATATATGCCTACTGAAGGGCAAAAAATCCCTCTCGATACCTTGCGTATGAATTTTATTGCTCATCTTTCCACATTATTTGAAAGTGGCGTAACAGATATTCCTCTGGATTCAATTCGCTCAACTCAGATCTCTCTGAGGCAGGAAAATATAGAAAAGCCGGCTTCTGTCAAGAATATTTTTGATCTCGCGACTGCAACAGATCAGCTGACTGAAAACCTTTCTAAAGACTATGATCTTCATACGCAAAAACTACTTATATCAAGAATTGCGCATTTATTAATGAAACCCAATCTGATCTACGATAAAGAAAGGACCTCGTCGCGCCAGCAACAGGCGTTCAACAGGATTCCTCAGGTTGCCGGAAAGGTATATAAAGATGAAAAAATTGTCGGTGCCAATACCTTAATAACACCGGAAATTTATCAAAAATTACATTCATTAAAATACTTTGAAGAAAAAAATAAGGAAAACTTACAAGGTTTTAGCAGTTTTATTTCTGCCTTTGGCGATCTCTTAGTTATTTCCATGCTATTTATGATCTTTGTACTTTTCTTGCTGATCTATGATAAAAGCATATTTTGGAATATAAAGCGCTTTCTCCTTTTAATGATATGTCTGGCGATCTCACTTGGCTTAGGTATTGCTGTAGCCTTGCTTTCACCGGCACAAATGATCTTAGTACCTCTTGGTATAACTGCAATGTTATTGATGATATTTTTTGATAAGCGTATTGCGCTTATGGGCTCAACAACGATCTTATTGGTTCTTGCTTATATTATGGGCGGTTCATTTCGCTTTATCTTAATGCATGCTTTTCCTGTTGTGATGGCTGTTGTTTCTCTAAAGAATTCTCGCACGCGTGAAAATGTTTTACGACCATTGTTCTTTTTAGTTGCCGGCTATTTTATATCTGTTTCAGCCATAAATATTGCTTCTCTTGAGGGCTTTTCCACATGGTTGACCATGATGGGTCTGGCGATGGCAAATGCAATTGTATCTGTCCTTGTCGCTAATGGTTTAATGATGCTCATAGAAAAGGTCTTTGGAACTACAACTTCATTATCTTTGCTGGAACTTTCTGATATGAATAAGCCTCTGCTTAAACGATTATCTTTAGAAGCGCCGGGTACCTTTAATCACTCTATTGTGGTAGGCAACCTTCTGGAAGCTGCTGCCGAAAGGATAGGTGCAGATTCTCTTTTGGCTCGGGTGGGTGCCTATTATCATGATATTGGTAAATTATCTAAAACCGAGTATTTTGTAGAGAATCAACAAGGTGGTGAGAATAAACTAGATAATCTGAAGCCACACATGGCCGCAAAAGTTATTATTTCCCACGTGCGTAATGGACTTGAATTAGCTGAGAAAGAAAAACTGCCCGAGGAGATCAAAGATTTTATTGCTACTCACCATGGTACTATGCTAGTTGATTATTTTTATCAAAAAGCTCTATCTGAGGCTAAAGAAACGGGTGATACTGTTCATGAAAGTGAATATCGTTATCCGGGTCCCAAGCCTCAAACTAAAGAATCAGCTTTGCTTATGATCGTGGAAGCATCCGAGGCAGCAGTTCGTTCTTTACCTAAGCCAACACCAAGAAATATCGAAACGAAGATCTCAGAAGTGATATCAAAACGTTTAAATAGCGGACAATTTGATGAATGCCCTCTCAGGTTTGCTGATCTTACAAAGATCAAAGATGCCATTTATCCATTACTTGTTGGTTTATATCATGAACGTATTCCCTATCCGGATGACAAGAAAGCCGAAGAGGCTAAGGACGAAAACAAAAAAGATGACACGGATATTTCCAATAAAAATATAGAGGTCAAGAAAGAAGAAAAAGCATGACTTGGAAAATCGATTTTTACCGGGAAAGTAATTTAGATATTCCTCTGGATAAAACGGCGGTTAGAAAAATGATAGTTGCTGTAATGAAAGATCTGGGCCAGGCTGAGTTTTTTATAAATATTATTTCTTTTGAAGATGAAGCCCTGAGGGAAATGAAAAAACAGTACTTTGATATGGATGTTTATACGGATATTATTTCTTTTAATATCGATGAAGATCCACTTGAAGGTGAACTGTATATTTCACCGGAAAGAATTACAAAAAATGCAGAAAAATTCGGCCAAGAAATCAAGCGTGAATTTGCCAGGATCCTTATTCATGGTGCCTGCCACCTGTGTGGCTACGATGATGTATCCGATGAAGAAAAAGCTGAAATGACAGCTCTTGAAGATCGTTTTTTAACTCAATATTTTGATAAATAACATGATACCTGCCTATGAAATGACACTTAGCTTACTTATACCTATTTTTATTGTTTTGCTTCTATTATCAGGCTTCTTTTCGGGATCCGAAACGGCACTGTTTGGATCTCGCAGAGAAAACTTAAAGAAAATTAAAAATGCGGCATCAAAGCGCACACTGAGATTATTAGAGCGTCCACAAAAATTATTGATCTCAATTTTAATTGGAAATACTATTGTTAATATTGCAATGACAGCTATAGTTGCTTTATTTATGCACGATCTTACAAAAAAACATGGTTGGCCACCTATCGTTATAGCATTTATTGAGATCGTGGTTATTACGGGAATGGTTTTGTTCTTTGGTGAAATTATCCCTAAAACCCTCGCTCTTAGAAATACCGTGAAGGTATCATTAAGGAATTCTTGGCTTATTGCAATTTTTTATACTGTTTTTTTCCCTATTACCTTTGTCCTTTACATTCTTGGAAAAATAACAGAACGCTCGTTTAAAGTAAATAGCGACACCCTTATTGAGCGTGAAGAAGATATAAAAACGCTTGTGCAAATTGGTGAGGAACGGGGGCAATTTGAGGGAAAAGAAACAGAGATGATCACATCCTTGCTGGAATCGACTTATACGAGTGTGCGCGAAATAATGATCCCTCGTCCCGATATGTTAGCGGTAGATGCAAGTAGAAGTTTAAAAGATATTATTAATTTTGTTGCTAATCAACCCTATGCAAGATTACCTGTTTTTGAAGATAATCTTGATAACATAATAGGTTTTATTTTTGAAAAAGATATTTTGCCTTATATAGATGGCAAGAAAGAAACGCAGCTGAAAAATTTGCTACATCCACCCTTGTTTTTACCGGAAAAATGTTCTGTACCACATGCCATCACGGTTTTTCAGGAAAAAAAGACTAAGATCGCTATGGTGGTAGATGAATATGGTGGTATTAGCGGATTGGTAACCTTGGAAGATGCAATAGAACAAATTGTGGGCGATATTCAAGATGAAAATGAAAAAGCTCGTCCTTTTATAAAATGGTTAACGGATGATGAGTGTGCAGTCAACGCTGCCATTAATCTTGATGATCTTGAAGAAATACTGAATATAACTTTTCCTTATGGTCATCCCTACGATACACTAGGTGGTTTTGTAATGGACCACTTGGGGCGAATTCCCGCAAAGCATGATTCTTTTCGATATCAAAAACATATATTTGTGGTTGATGAAATGAAGGGGAATCGTATCAATCGCATCAGAATTACGAAGAAGACCTAAGAAGATATAAGAAGCAGGGAAGTGAGTAACAGACGGAGAAGAATCTACTAAGTTGAAAATTAAATGAAATCTCAATACACAGATAAACAAAAAAGCTGAAATTTTAAGGTGAATATTTTATTATGAAAGAATTCGATGCATTAATAGATGTGGTAAAAAAGCTTCGAGGACCCGATGGTTGTCCTTGGGATCAACAGCAAACACATGAATCCTTGGCCCCCTATTTTTTGGAGGAAACTCACGAGGCTATTGAAACTATTGAAGATGGGGAAATGGATAAGCTTCGATATGAACTTGGCGATGTGCTATTGCATATTGTATTTCAAACAGTGATCGCCGAGGAAAAGGGAGAATTTAGTTTTGCCGATGTAATGAATGGCATTAAAGGTAAAATGATTGATAGACATCCTCATGTGTTTAATTCTGACAAAAAATATACGGCCGAAGAAGCCAATATTATTTGGGAAAAAGAAAAAAGCAAGAAACGTAAAGGTCAGATTTTAGATGGCATTCCCAGATCTTTGCCTGCCCTGCATCGTTCATTCCGCATGCAGCAAAAAGCTGCGTCTGTGGGTTTTGATTGGGATCATGTTTCTGATGTCTGGAAAAAAGTTGACGAAGAATTTTCGGAATTCAAAGAAGCTCATGCATCGGGCAACAAAGTCCACGCTGAAGAAGAATTTGGAGATATATTATTTGCATTAGTAAACCTTGCCCGTTTTTATGATATCCATCCCGGAGAGGCTCTCAAAAAAAGCAATGAAAAGTTTTATCGTCGCTTTAATAAAGTAGAAGAACACTATATTAGATCAGGTCGCAAGATGAAAGATGACACACTTGAAGAATTGGATAAAGTTTGGGACGATGTGAAACGCAAGACGGACCCGTCTTTCAGTAAAGAGGAATTTAGGGCTTGATATTTTGAGTACATTTTTTTGACTTAAAAAAATTGACCCAATTAAACGATGGTATAAGCAAGAAAATACAAGCGTTCGATTTTGATCCTTTTTTCCTATGCTACTTTTAACTTCCGGATCATTTTAGCTTTTCACTTTTGCCTTAGGTACCAAAGTCTGAGCCTTAGCTAGGTTTATGGACAAGTTTGAGCCAAAGTGTCTGGTATTCATAGCCTTCACAAGTTTACTGATGACTTCAATTTAGGGTTTGCCACTCACGGCTTACTATTTTAAATTATAACAACACCCGACTTGATATAATGAAAATATCCCTGACATGGATCATATTTTTGGAAATATTTTTTATTTTTCTTGCTTATGTGGCTCAATTAAGCAAAATTCCTTGACCC
>CAZNFT010000069.1:0-8587 GCA_964572745.1 uncultured bacterium | reverse complement strand
CAAGGTTGACCCAAGCAACTTAATCAGAAAACAGGAAATCAAGTCAGGATCTATCAAAATTCCTTCTTAATTCCTAACTGACTTCCGACACACCTTTGCCTCCAACTTCGCCTAGCCTACGCCAAGATTATGGCCGAACAGAAAGCTTCGGCAAGTCTTCGACTTTTTACTTGTTAAGCTACCATCCCAACAAATACGCAAATACCAAGGGAGCAACAATAGTGGCATCCGATTCTATCACAAAGGAGGGTGTCGTCACATCGAGTTTTCCCCAAGTGATCTTTTCGTTTGGTATAGCACCTGAGTATGAACCATAGCTTGTTGTAGAATCAGAGATCTGACAAAAATAACTCCAGAATGGCGTATCTGTCCTTTCAAGATCCTGATACAACATTGGGACAACACAGATGGGAAAATCACCGGAAATACCACCACCGATTTGGAAAAATCCTATACCTTTCTCTTGTGTATTTTGGGTGTACCAATCTGCCAGCCAGATCATGTATTCAATACCGGATTTCATGGTCGAAGGCTTTAGCTCACCTTTAATACAATAAGAAGCAAAAATATTGCCCATAGTGGAGTCTTCCCAACCCGGCACAACGATGGGTAAATTCTTTTCAGCGGCAGCCAGCATCCAGCTATTCTTGGGATCAATTTCATAATATTCTTCCAGTACGCCGGATAAGAGCATTTTATACATGTATTCATGAGGGAAATATCTTTTACCATTATTTTCTGCGTTTTTCCAGATCTCAAAAATATGTGATTGCAGTCTGCGAAAAGCCATATCTTCCGGGATACAAGTATCTGTCACGCGATTTAAACCGGCTTCCATCAGATCCCATTCTTGCTGAGGTGTCAGGTCGCGATATTCGGGTACACGCTTATAATGTGAATGTGCAACCAGATTCATGATATCTTCTTCAAGATTTGCACCGGTACAGGTAATGATCTGCACCTTGTCCTGACGGATCATTTCAGCCAGAGATTTACCTAATTCGGCTGTACTCATAGCGCCGGCAAGGGTGATCATCATCTTGTTACCATCTTGCAATTGTTTTTCATAAGCTTTGGCGGCATCGACCAATGTTGCCGAATTAAAATGCTTATAATGTTCACAGATAAACTGTGAAACAGGACCTTTGTTATTCATCTTTTTTCTCACTTTTATTAAATTTGTATGATAGCATCTTATAATATAATTTAGCCGCCAAAAAATCCGGGGCTTTATTATCTTTGATAGGTGCTAATTCAACCAGGTCAAAACCCAGTACATTTTTATTTTTAAATATCTCTTTTAAAAATTTCGTAGCAAGATACCAATCCAATCCACCCGGCTCAGGGGTCCCGGTTGAGGGCATGATGGAAGGATCAAAAACATCCAGATCCACAGTGATGTAAACCTTATCTGTCATTTTTTCAAGAGCCTTTTGTATCCAGTCTGTGCGACCCACAATTTCTTGGGCAAAAAAACAATTCTCATTTTTAAGATATTGTTTTTCACAAAAATCCATGCTGCGTATGCCCACTTGTATAAGATTAGCGCGTTCGTTTGCCCTGTGTAGTGCGCAAGCATGGTTGTAAGCTGAGCCCAGATAATCTTTTCTCAGATCGGCGTGAGCATCAAGCTGAACAATGGTGATATTGGGATACTTGTCTATCATGGCGTCTATAATGCCAATACTAATGGAATGCTCTCCGCCAAAAAAAGTCAGGAATTTATCGGTTTCAAGCAGAGACTTTGTATTGTTGTGTACCTTTTTATAGACTGCTTCAGGCGAAGCATTTTCACTAATAGCCGATAAAATATGAATGCCTTTTTTGTAAACTTCGCTATCGGTTTCGATATCATAAAGCTCCATATTCTCAGAGGCCTCAAGAAAAGCTTCAAAGCCACTATCTGCACCTTTTCCCCAGGTGCTGGTACCATCGTAGGGAATGGATTGCAAAAGAACGGCGGCTTTTTTAAAACCCGCGAATTCTTCTTCAATGCCTGCATAAGTTTTCATTTTATTTATCATATCCTAATATTTTAAACATTTCATGAGCAGATTGCTCTTCGCGATAAACCGTGTCGGTAAAATTACCTTTTTCGTCACGATCAATAATCACGTGTTTGGGAGAAGGAATGAGGCAATGTTTAATTCCCCCATAACCGCTGATCGAATCCTGATAAGCGCCTGTATGGAAAAAGCCGATATACAGGGGTTCTTTATCCTTATCGGAATATTTTGGAAGCAATATTTCCTGATTCAGGTCTTCGGAATTATAATAGTCGGAATGATCACAACTTATACCGCCGATATTAACGCGCTGATATTCATTGTGCCATTTATTCAAGGGAAGAAGAATAAATTTCTCATGAATGCTCCAGGCATCGGGAATTGTGTTCATTAAGCTATTATTGATAATATACCAGGCCTCGGCATCGTTCTGTGTTTTCTGCTCAAGTACCTTAAAAATGATGGCACCGGCTTCTCCTACAGTATATTTTCCAAATTCCGTATAAATATTTGGATCGGGTATGTTTTCTTGACTGCAAGTAGTTTTAATGGTCTCAATAATGGTATTGATCATGCTTTCGTAATTATATTCAAAGCCAAGATGATTTCGAACAGGAAAACCGCCTCCAAGATTAAAAGAATCCAGCGACGCACTCTCTCTTTTTAATTCCACATAAAGTTTAAGCGCTTTCTGAAATTCTCCCCAATAGTAAAGCGTATCTTTAATACCTGTATCAACAAAAAAGTGAAGCATCTTTAGTTCTACATTGGGATTGTTTTCAATTTGTTCATTGTAAAAATTCATCATATCACTATAAGGAATACCTAAACGAGAGGTATAATAAGCCGACTGAGCTTGTTCATTAATAGCCATACGCAAGCCGATCTTCAATTTGTGATTGGGACGGATTTTACGGATGCGATCTAATTCCTTTACACTATCAAGAACCAATATAGAATTATGAAACCCGGCTTCCTGAAGCAAAATGATCTTTTCAAGATAGTCATCCGTTTTATAACCATTATGAACAATGATTCGGTTTTTATCAATTTTCTTGTCTTTATACAAATGTAAGATAAGGTCGATATCGTAGGCAGAGGAGGTTTCAATATTAACATCGTGTTTTAAAGCTTCATTAATAACATGATAGAAGTGATTGCATTTTGTACAGTAGCAAAAATAATATTTCCCGTTATACTTGTTCTTTTTTATGGCACGATTGAATAAATTCCTGGCTTTTTTTATTTGATCGCCAATTTTAGGTAAATATATAAAACGAAAGGGCGTTCCATGCTTTTCTATCAGGTATTTCAAAGAAACACCATGAAAAGTTAAATAGCCGTCCCTTAAGTCAAATCCCTCTTGAGGAAAATAATAACTCTGATCAATGAGGTCAAAATATGTGTTTTTCATTTTTATCTTTATCCATGTTTATAGCAGTCTTTTAAAGATCATTAGCAGCGAACTGATAATGGTACTTAGTCACTTCAGGATTGACTGTTTAATATGTTTAAATGCATCCTTCTACTGGCGAGTTATGGACACGGAATATGCCCTTTCAAGCGAATATATTCACTAAGTTTTTTAATGGCAAGAAAATTGAATTAAATGATACCATTTTTAAACGTTTTTTCTATAGAAACCTACAGTCTTAAATACAACAAAAAATGCATTAATTCAAATTTAATAGCTAAAATAAAAGCAGGAAACCATTAATCCGGGGTTTCCTGCTTTTATTCAGTCGGATCTATACATTATTTTATAACATTTTCAGAAGTTCTATTTTATAGCGGGCATATTCCTGCGAGCTAATCTTACCTCGTCTGCGCAGTCTGCCTAAATCCTTAAGTTCTTCAATAACTCTTTCGAGATGATCTTTGCAATAATTGCGCGGATATAATTTCCCGCTCATATTGTGTAATTCACGTCTGGCATAATGATACTCTTTTTTGTCTATCACACCACGCCTATAGTATCTATCCAGTTTATCCGTAAGCGATTTTATATTTCTTAAAGTTATCGGCTCAAGACCCTTAAAACAATGTTTGCGAAGATCACTGCGAAAATAAACACGATCATCATGTCTGCGATCTCTGTAAGTGCGCCGAACGTAATTTCTCTGCCCTGGATTATTTCTGTAAGCATGATATGAGTTAGGATCAAAACGAAACACAAAGCTGGGATCATCATTTTTTATAACGATCAATTTTCTGTCCTGATCATCCCTGCTACGGTCACTTTTCGGGTGATAATTCCGCCCATCGCCATATCCGGGATTTGCGAGAAGAATACCTGTCAGTAATAGCAGTGTAATGAATAATTGACGCTTTTTCATGGTATCTCCTTTTCTTTTTTCTTGCTCTTCTACTATTTAGACACGCAAAAACTAAAAAAGTTAAGACAATAATTAAATGCCAGATCTGCCTGAATATCAAGATAAGTAAAAATCACAGCTATGATGAAAAAAATAATTTTGTATATTATAGCAAGAATGCTAAAGTCGCAGGCAAAAAAGTGTTTGATATCAAAGCAAGTATAATTTTTATAGTAAGAGCCTCGATTTATATGAAAACAGGAGAGAGCAAATGAAAGATTGTGAATTTTGCGGAAATCCAATAAGCACTACAATACCCAAATGTCCATATTGTGGAGCAAAACAAGAAAAAGCGAAAACTAAAGCCAAAAAATTAGTGACATGCAATATTGAAAAAGGAAAACCGCTGGCATATGAGGCTCTGGAAAAACTGGAAAAAGAGATCAGAAAAAACTCTAGTTTGGGCGTAAAAGCATTAAAAGTCATTCACGGTTACGGCTCTTCCGGACAAGGTGGCGTCATTCGCGAAAAAGTCATAAAGCGTCTAAGAGCCAAAAAACAAAGTGGTCATATTAAGCATTTTTATAATTGCGATTTTCCTTCCAAAAACATCGATGATCTCCAGGAAGCCTATAATTTATGTCCCGATATCAAAGAAGCCTTGGAAAAGGATAGGAAGAATAAAGGAGTTTCCTATATTATACTTTGAGTTGAAGGGGCAAAAGGCAGAAAAAAATAAAATTTCTAAAAATAGGACATTATGAACATACGAAAAGCTGAACCGCAAGACATAGAAGATCTAGTAAAGCATGGTCTCAGTTTATTAAAACAACATTCAGAGCTTGATCCATATTTTACTCCAAGCGATACAGCCGATAAGATATATCAAAAGTTTTTTGATGGATGCCTGCATTCAGAAGATAAACTTCTTTTGGTCGCTGATAATAAGGGTAAAGTAGTCGCATACGCTGCAGCTGAAATTCAAGCAAGGTCACCCGTATTCAAGATCAGAGAAAACGGATATATAAATGATATCTTTGTCGAAAAAGAATTCCGCAAACTCGGCATAGCCAGAAAATTCCTCAAAGAATTCAAGGAATGGTTTAAAAGCAAAAATATAGACTATGTAGAACTCTCAGTCCTCGCTAACAACCAAATCGCCCAAAAAACCTGGGGAAAATTCGGCTTTAACTCCTATAAAAACAAACAACGGGTAGAAATGGGAGCCTTTAATATTACTTAAGTTTATGTTTAATATAATATTTACTCATTGTCAAGTTATTAAAATTATGAACAGCCCAAATGCCATAAAAATGCACAAATCTCGCGTTTAGCGGACGGATATGGTCGGATATGTGGTGTTTGGGGTAGAATATACGCTGGTAATAGCTAAGCTATTTTCTATTTTTTCCAACTCTTTAGTCTATTTCGATAAATGGAAAAAGACCTGCCATATTACCCAAAGAGAGCATTTGTATATATATTTTATACGCTCAATATTATCTTTAAATTATTAATATTTTTATGGAACTCATATTCTGTTAAAGATGCCATTAATTCAAAATGATTTTTCATAACATCTTCAATATTAGGTAATGATTTCATATCATTGGAGTTTATATGTCCAACACCTGTCAAAATATCAATTTCTTTTTCCAATGGTTTTTTATATTTTTGTTGGTGCATATAATAACTCATAGCAAAAGCAACAGAACCTTTTCCAGGTATCCCCTTAACATTTAATTCACATTTGGGATATACTAATAAGCGTTGATTATAAGCATTTTCCAGTTTTTCGTATAATTCCATTGAGATTGATTTATCCGTAATAAAATGATTAATATACCCCCTTAAAACATTAGGTACTATTATATCAATTATTCCGTTTCTAAATTCAGACCCCAAGTTTTCAAATAATAATAGATCAATTGCAAATAGGAGGGCAAAAGTAAATTCTGAAGTAATTAACATTGAATTTTCATTATTTGATTTTATTTTTTCTTCTAAAAAAATTGATCTTGTGTACACTTTATCGATAATATCTTGAATTTCTTTGCGCAGATTTTCATTAAATTCCTCTTGATTCATATTTTTTCTCCTTGAATTCCACTTGTGGCAGGTTCAATAAAATTGTACTAATACTCCATCCTGGCCAATTTTCAGAAAGGAAGTCAA
The DNA here is from genome assembly GCA_964572745.1 of uncultured bacterium. Classification (GTDB taxonomy): domain Bacteria; phylum Fidelibacterota; class Fidelibacteria; order Fidelibacterales; family Fidelibacteraceae; genus M50B103. The sequence continues at coordinate 2,091 of CAZNFT010000069.1, read as the reverse complement.
ATATTAATTTTTAATTCCTAATTCTTTTTCTACCATCTTTAGACCATTAATTGCTCTTTCCTCACCTTGTGTGGCAGCCTTCTTAAACCAATTATATGCTTCGTTCAGATCTTTTCTTACCCCAATACCATCAGCATAATAAATGCCCAAATTGCATTCAGCTTCTGCATGACCTTGCAAAGCTGCTTTTTTATGCCATATAAACATCTCGTGGTTACTTTTTTCTACGCCATGACCAAAATAGTAACAATTTCCTAAATGGTATTGTGATTCAGCAAAACCTTTTTCAGCTGCTAGTAAATATAATCTTGCAGCCTCTACATTATCAATTGGAACGCCTAATCCCCGATAATAACAATTTGCTAAATTATTAATAGCCTCCAACATACCCCTGTCTGTAGCTTTTTTATAATATTCAACTGCTATTTTATAATCTTGCCTTACTTCTCTTCCGTGAAAATACCAATTTCCCAAATTATAACTTGCGATAAAATAATCCATTTCTGCAGCTTGAGCCCATAATTCAACAGCCTTTTTTTCGTTCTTTTCTATTCCTACTCCATTTGCATATGCCACACCCAAATTATAAATAGATTCAGCATCTTGATTATTTTCAATAGATTTTAGTCTTTCTACTAAGGCGGTATTCTCTTTTTTTTCTAAATGTTTGATTGGAATTTCTTTAATTGGTGTTTTAGTAAAATACCCCTCAATTGAATCCGGTATTTCTGGATTATTGTATACCTCGTCAAGTGCTACTATGCAATAATTAAGATACTCCTGATCAAGAAGTTTGCGCGAGTAAGTTATAGCTCCAAGAAGAATTATTTCTTGAGCAATTTTATATTTTTCATCTTGTTGTAAGTTGAAGAGAGTATCTATTAATTCTTTTTTTAAAGAAAAGTTAATTGCAGTAAATGCAGCATAGAATAAATCTTTAAATTTATTTTTGTCAATTGGTGAACGAGCTGATGCTGCTTTTACAAACCCAACATAAATTAATAGAATAATTCCCATGTATTTATTATTACTAGAAGAATAATTCTTCCCACTTCGGATTTTATTTTGAACTTCTTCATTGATGTCGGTTATTGATTTCAGCATTTCAAATAATATCGGATCTTTTGTGGCCTTGTTTAACTTTGATTTATAAATTAAAAAAGCCACCAACGCGATAACAATCCCAATTATTATCTTAATGGGATCTAAAGTAAAAAGACCAATTATAATTAGAATGATTCCAGTTCCAACAGCGTAAAAATAAAACATAATAACCACCTTATTTACTATTTGTGATAACTTATTACATATACGCATTATTATCAATCATTTTTGTTCTTTAAGCCAATCGTCAACATAAAGTAGAAATACTTCAGCCATTTCATCAATCTTCTCTTCTGTTAATTTCATAGAACTCCCTTCTCACCACAAATGAGCGCATTTCTTGCGAGTTTCGAGGGGTGTCAGCACTTCACTAAGTGGTATCCTCGTCACTACTATAAGTAAACATGCCACAAACCGCTCACTTATTATATTAAATATTGTGAAATGGGGCAAAACATGCCCTAGAGACCTATTCTAAGCCGAACTCTTATTTTATAAAACGCCAGATATTGTAAAAAGGAGCAACAGCCCCTTTTATAGCTTTTCTACAGCCTCTTTAATATCATCATCCACAGCCAACAGGTACACAGCACTAGTACTTATGGAAGCGTGACCTAACTGCGCTTGAAGGACTCTCAGGTTATGCCCCGAAGCCTTGTAAATTGCCAAAGCATGTGAATGTCTGCATACGTGTATCGAATATTTCTCACATAAGCTAGCCTCCTAGGCATTTATTCTAAATATTTGGTAATCCATTAAAAAATAATAATATAACTGAATATCCAACAAGGAATACCGATTAGTGAATTAGGAAGTGAATATTTACATCATATATCGCATATCTTTGTTCCTTGTTCGATATTTTTCTTATTCTTCTAAATTCCTTTGCACTTTTTCTAAAGAAAAAACAAAACCCGCCTGGCGGGTTTTTGAGCGGAGAGAAAGGGATTCCTCCGAAGGAGTCCCTTTGGGAGAACCCCCGGTCCA
>CAZNFT010000068.1:0-8809 GCA_964572745.1 uncultured bacterium | reverse complement strand
CCGATATATGATTTGCGAGGTTTTCGAATATCGAACAAGGAACGCTGATATACGATTTAGGAAGTACTTGAATATCGAAAATCGTTAATCCTTGTTCATTATTCAAAAAGACCCCGGCGGGGTCGAATAACAGTAGAAAATGATCAACTCACATAAAAAGAACCCCGTCGGGGTTCAATAAGCTTGTTGTTTATCCTTATTTCCATTTTATGTTCAACACTTCAGCACTTCAACATTTAAACAATTGTACACTTCAACGAAGGACAGCAGTTTAGATCCAAGCGTAAAAGCATAATTAGCCCTTGCACAAAATATTGACTAAATTTCTCAGCTTCTTCTCTTCAAAACCTGAGTTTGTATTCATCTTATTTTTTTATTTGCTCTTTGTCAATTGCTAATTATTTATGTATATTTCTTTCTATGAAAAACTACTCAAATATTATTCTAAAGTATCTAAAAGCCCATCCTCAAACTCGTTTTAAGATAAAGCAATTTGCTACAATACTAAAAATCCCCGAGAACGAATATCCGTTTTTTCGCGATAGTGTTAAAAATCTTGTTCGTGAAGGAAAATTATACCGTTTTAAAGGAAATAGTTATGGTTTAATGGATCAAAAGGGCGAGCTTTATGGTATTCTTGATATGCACCCCAATGGATTTGCTTTTGTGCATACCGAAGCAGGGGATAAGATTTTTATTTCTCAGGAGAATCTTGCTACAGCTTGTCATGGCGACAATGTTGGAGTTTTAATTCATAGCAAAAAATCCAGCAGTAAAAACAAAGAAGGCCATGTAAGTAAAATTATTTCTCGTAGTAAAGATAAATTCGTCTGCACCTATCATAAATTGCATTCTTATTCTTTGGCCATTCCGGCAATACATCATTTACAGACTGAAATTGTTATAGAAAATTGTAATGGATTGGCACCTGCTGAGGGTGATTACATTATGGCAAGAATCACCGAATGGCGCAAAGGTGGAAATCGTCACAAGGGTGAGATTCTTAGTATTATTGGTAAGGAACATGTAGCTGAGTTTGATGCTATTATGGTATCGAATAAACACAATATTCCTGATAGTTTTTCAGATGCAACCTTAAAGCAAGTTGATGAAATAGAATTTTCCATTCCCGATGATCCTGAAAGACGCGATATCAGAGATATTAATTGTTTCACTATTGATCCGAATGATGCCAAAGATTACGACGATGCAATTTCTATAGAAAAAACAGAGGAAGGGCATTATTTGCTCGGTGTTCATATTGCTGATGTTTCACATTATGTCACAGAATCCACGCCCTTGGATGAAGATGCACTTAAGCGCGGAACTTCGGTTTATTTTACCGATCATGTCGTTCACATGTTACCCGAAAAACTTTCTACAGAATTATGTTCACTGCAAGAAGGTCAGGATCGCTTGGCAATGAGTATTATGATGACCATTGATCAAAATGCTAAATGCCTGAAGTATGATGTTTTTAAATCATTGATAAATAATAAACGACAGTTTAGTTACACGGAAGTTCAGGAAATTCTTGATAAAGGTAAAGGTGATTTTTCTGAAGAATTGGAATTAATGAGCGACTTGGCTAAGCGCTTAAATAAGCGTCGTAAAGATGAGGGTAGCATTGACTTTGATCTACCTGAACCGGAGTACATTTTAAATGATAAAGCTGTGCCCATTGAAATTAAGTTGCGCGAGCGGACATGGTCGCATCATATTGTTGAAGAATTTATGCTGCTTGCCAATCAGAATGTAGCAAATTTTGCAAGAACCCGCGGGCTCAACATTCCATTTATTTACCGTATTCATGATATACCGGAAGCTGATTCTATTTATGAATGGTTTGCCTTAATGGATGCCTTTGGACTGAAAGTTTCCTTTTTTGGAATGCCTGTTACATCTAAGAAATTTCAAAAAACCCTAGAGAAAATTCTAAAGCAAAACGAGTCTCCTTATATTATGAGACTGGCTTTAAGAACAATGACAAAGGCAAAATATAGCGTTAAGCCGGTAGGACATTTTGGTTTGGCTTTTGAAGATTATACACATTTTACTTCGCCCATCCGTCGATATCCGGATCTTGTTGTGCACAGACTTCTGAAATTATATCTCAAAGGTCACTATTTTGATCCCAAGATGAAAAGTCACTTAAAAGAAATTGCCAAGAAGTCTTCAGCCGCAGAATTAAGAGCAATTCAAGCAGAGAGAGAGTATCATAAGATCAAACAGATGCGTTATATTTCAACTCATCTTGGAGAGGTCTTTTCCGGCATAATTTCGGGTGTTGCTGCCGGTGGATTTTGGGTTGAATTGGATAATGTTTTTGTTGAAGGCTTTGTCCGCAAGGATTCTTTGCCCAATGATTTTTGGGATTTTGATCCAAAGCGTTTTCAGCTTATTGGTTTACGAACTAAGAAAGTTTATTCTTTAGGCCAAAAGGTAAATGTACGCGTTATAAAAATTGATATACAACGAGGCAGAGCAGATTTTGAAATGGTGACGAGTATTAAGTAGATTCGGATCGTTTAAATATTTCTGATCTTTAATAAAAGCGGAAGCCAGAGCCAAACAGCTAGGGCTTCTGGCAAGCCTGTAACAATTGGATTAACTTCCGCTCTAATGAGCACCGTTAATCGTCTTTGTTACATTTTTGAATTCGCCAGAATTTTAGCTGTAAGACGATAATGACAATTACTCGTAATCTAAATAATAATTTTTGCAAGCGCAAATGAGATTAATCAATAATGAAAATAAGCCGACTATAAAGTGTGATGATTAATAGATCCTAGTGTATGCTTTTTTTGCTGAGTGATCTCAAATGTGTTCAGGGATGCTTTCTTGGTATTTGTGAGATTATCAACTTTCTTTTTAAGCTCTAAAGTCCTAAATTAGCCAATAATTAAATAATGGGATGCAAATGTTTATTACTTTCGAAGGTATTGATGGCTCCGGTAAAAGTGAACAGGCAAAAAGATGTGTAGAATATCTGTCGGAAAAATATGATGTTCTCCACTGTTTTGACCCTGGGCATACAGTAATAGGGAATGCAGTTCGTGCCGTTCTTTTAGATAATAAGCATAAAGAAATGGATGCGACAACTGAGCTCTTACTTTATGCTGCTGCTCGCTCGCAACTTGTTTCCGAGGAGATAGAACCACATTTAAAAAAAGGTGGTATAGTTATCTCTGATCGTTTTTATGATTCTACGACAGCTTATCAGGGCTATGGTCGCAAATTACCTAAAGATCTAATTAATACCTTAAATATGATTGGTGCTCATAATCTTGTCCCTGATCTATGCTTTATTATTGATACGGATATTGAAGTATGTGCACAGCGAATTGGCAAAGCCGATCGCATGGAAGTTGAAGGACGCGAATTCCGCGAGAAAGTCCGTCATGGATATCATGAATTAGCCAAAGCAGAACCAGAACGCTGTATCTTGATAGATGGAAATCGAAGTATCCTAGAGATACATAAGGAAGTTATAAATAAAATTGAAGAATATTTGAAGTAAATATTTAGAGATAAAAAACATATCTTAAGAGACACACCCCGGCGAGACGCATTTTTTCGAGATACACCTTAGTGCGTCTGTACAAGTATGCATTAATCAAATCGCCACACGCCATCCTACTGCGCCAAGGCTACGAAGGACAGGTCGGCGTGTGGCGCCCTCCTAGAAAAGCTACCAGTAAAGACGCGCCAAGGCGCGTCTCGTATGCATAATACATATACGTAAATATTCTATGGAGCGTCTAAATAATACTAAAAGTGATAAAAAATGTGATACACATCACACCTTAATATTAGGCATTGATTTTCATGACTAATTTTTGTTTATTTTGTTATGGGACGGAAATTTTATCATGATAAATATCATGTAGACACTCTACGTCTTCGAGAATGGGATTATTCCCATGAAGGAAAATATTTTATCACAATAAACGCAAAAAACAAGGGTAATATATTTGGGGGAATTGTGAATGGTGAAATGATATTAAATTCCATCGGCCTAATTGCTGAAGAATATATACTTAATATTCCTGAACATTTTTCGTTTATTGTCGACCATGCGCATATTGTTATGCCGGATCACGTTCATTTACTTTTAGAAATTAATAAGCGATTAGAAAAAGAGACGCCCCATAGCGCGTCTATACAAACTACTAAGATTCCAATTGCATCACGCCATCCACTGCGCCAAGGCTACGAAGGACAGGTCGGCGTGATGCGCCAAGATAAGATGATACAAGTAGAGACGTGCTATAGCACGTCTCAAAAAGGATCTCATCTTAAGAAAAATTCAATTTCTTTGGTTATTAATCAATACAAAGGTGCGGTAACAAGGTATTGTAAGCAAAACAATCTTCCCTTTAAATGGAAAGCTAGATTTTATGATAAAATTATAAGATCTGACATTGAATTTGATAACACTAAAAGATACATAATAACTAATCCCAAGACATTCCAGAAACAGAATTTAAGCAGAGATACACCTTAGTGCGTCTGTACAAGTATTCATTGATCAAATCGCCACACGCCATCCTACTGCGCCAAGGCTACGAAGGACAGGTCGGCGTGTGGTGCCCTCTAATATAGGCCGTCTGTAGAGACGCGCTAAGGCGCGTCTAGGGAGCACATGTCATGTGCGTCTCCCAGGCAGAAATCATATATTTAAGGGTTTTATGCTGTGTTTAAATAATCCATTTTTATCGATATAGGATCTATCGAAGGGTTTGATCTGTCTTTGTAAAAAAACAATGCAAATCAATTATTGAATTTAAGCTTTGATAGTTTTCAATAACTTGCTAAGTTTTGGAAAATTATAGAGTATAAATGAAACTATCACTACTCTAGCGCATTGACTGATCATTAACATTGAGAAAATCATGAAATATTTCTTTAAAATTACGATGCTTATCATTTTGTTGGTCGCGACATTATTTGCTCAATTTGGTCAAAATAAAGTTCAATATGATGTCTTTGACTGGAATTTTATTCAGAGTAAGCATTTCAATATCTATTTTAATGGTGATAATAAAGCTATTTCAGATTTTTGTGCAGAAGCTGCCGAGGCAGCTTATGAATCTATTTCCACTCTTCTTGACTGGGACCTCAAGAAACGTTACGCCATTATTGTCTATGATAGTCATAGCGATTTTCAGCAAACCAATACCACGAATTCTTTCATGCCTGAAGGAGTGGGCGGTTTTACAGAATTATTCAAGAATAGGGTAGTCGTACCTTTTGAGGGCTCTTATAGGGCTTTTCGACACGTTATACATCACGAGCTTATTCATGCTTTTATGAACGATTTGTATTATAGCGGAAGCATACAATCGCTTATTTCCGGAGCGGTCAGACTCAATATTCCATTATGGTTGGCTGAGGGATCTGCGGAATATGAATCATCGCGCTGGGATACCGAAGCGGATATGTTCATGCGGGATTTTGCTTATAATTCTCGGTTTGAGGCCTATCCTCTGGAGGCTTTAACCGGCTATTATGCTTATAAAGGCGGACAGAGTATTTTTAAATTCATCAGAGAAACTTACGGATATCAAAAACTCACCGAATTTTACACCAAGCTCAAAGCGTATCATGATGTCAATAAAGCCATACAGTTTTCTTTTAATATGTCTAAAGAAGAATTTACTTCGGAATGGCATCATTATCTCAAGAAAACATATTGGCCGGATATTAGTATGACTGAGGATATTTCAAATATATCGGTACGATTAACAAATCATAAAAAAGACAAGAATTACCAGAATCTCGCTCCCGCCATTTCTCCTTCGGGTGATAAAATAGCATTTTTAAGTGATAGAAAGGGCTATGCCGATATTTATCTCATGGATGTGCAAGATGGAGAAAATATCCGGCGATTGGTTCGTGGACAACGCAAGGCAAGTCTGGAAGAACTAAAATGGCTGTCTCCGGGTATTTCCTGGTCAGCCGATTCCAAACACATTGTTTTTGCAGCTAAAAGTGGTCAGTACGATGCTTTGGTTTTAGTCGATGTTGAAAAAGGCAAGCAAGAATTTTATCCCATCCCGGAATTACAAGGGATCTATTCCGCAGCATTTCATCCCACAGATAATTCTTTGATCGCATTTACCGGTAATACCGGATCGCAGAGTGACATTTTTATCTATGATCTGGATGATAAGATCTTGGTGAACCTCAGCAATGATCCGGAAGGTGATAGTAATCCTCAGTGGTGCCATTGTGGTGAGCGAATTGTCTATGCGAGTGAGCGACTGAAATCCCCCGAATATCGTGATCCGCGCCATCCTTACCAGAGCGATATTTATCAGCTGAATGTTAAAACCAAAGAAAAAATAGCCCTGACTCAAACCGATTTTGACGAAGATTATCCTTTTTCCGATCCTCTTGATAGAGGTTTGGTCTATACTTCGGACGCCAACGGTATTCAAAATATTTATCTTAAGCCCAGGAATGAAGAGGCTTATCCTATCACCAATGTCGTCGGTGGAATTTTCCACCTTAATCTTGATAAAACTGGCAAGAATTTGATATTTTGCGCCTTTCAGGATTATGGTTGGGATATTTTCCGTATGAACGATCCCTTTAAAATGGAAGCAAAAGATCTGGCTAATACACTTTATCGCCAAACATCTCTTGAATCTCCCTTTGACCTTACAGAAAGCTCAATGAGACAAGAGAGAGAATTAGCATTGGCCAAGGGTGAGGAAGATGTCAAAGAAAAGCGAAGCATCATAAAAGGCGATGATGAAATATATCGAAGAGCAGATTACACAAATTATGTGTTTGTCCCTAGCTATGCTTTGGGAACGGATGCTCCTGATTCGCAGATAGTTGAATTGGATTCTACAGAGATCATCGATGAAGAAGGAAAATATATTGATAAGCCCTATAAGACCCGCTTTTCTTTAGATCTTGTTGATAATCAATTTGGATATTCTACTTTTTATGGGATGCAGGGACAGGCGACCTTTATGTTTTCCGATGTTATGGGAGATCATCAGGTTTATATCGGAACAGATCTATATATTGACCTGAAAAACTCGGATTATGCACTTGCTTACTATTACCGCAAATACAGACCGAATTTCGGTATTGTTTTACAGAATCAGTCAGATAATTATATGACATATATCCCGGGTGTAATATCCGAGACAAATCCTTATGGTTATTTTGTGACGCGCTATACTAATAGAAGCATGCATTTGATTGCTGATTATCCCATCAGTAGATATTTGCGCTTTGAGTTGAATAACTCCTATTACTATGTAAAACGAGATCTATTAGATAATAACCAGGAAATCACAGCTCAGTATGATGAAGATATTCATGAATACCGTGCAGAAGTTGCTCTTGTAAAAGATAATACCATTTTTTCCTACACCGGACCCATGGACGGTAATCGCTATCGTCTGAGTTTTGAGATGTCACCTAAAATTACTCATAAAACTCCGGAGTTTTATAGCGCAAAGCTTGATTTTAGACAGTATTTTAAAATAACGAATAATTACCATTTAGCCTTCCGTTTTAACGGTGGTCTCTCTTTTGGACCAAATCCTCAAACTTTCTTGTTAGGTGGAGTTGATAACTGGATCAACTATGTTTATAATCCCAATGCACCCATATTTGGTGATAGCGGAGAAAGTTTTTCACAGCAGTTAAGCATGTATTATCTGAGTGAATATATTATGCCGGTCCGTGGAGCGGCTATGTTCCAGACCTGGGGCAATAAATTTATGTTGATGAATGCTGAATTCAGATTTCCCTTTATTGAATATGCAAAATTTGGTTTTCCACCACTTCGATTCTTCCAGGTCCGCGGTGTGTTGTTTGCCGATCTGGGTGCCGCATGGACCGGTGATTTACAACTGGTTGAAAATGGCGCTTGGATGATCGGAAACACCTGGGATGATATGATCGGTTCAGTCGGTGCGGGTATTCGTGTTTACCTTGGTTTTGCGCTTTTACGCATCGATTGCGCCTGGGAATATAATGGCGACGGCTTTTCGAGTCCACGATGGTTGTTTTCGCTGGGCGGTGATCTTTAGAACATGACCTGCCTGCTGGTACCTGATCCCGAAGTTTCGGGAGAAGGTCTGCTGGCTGGTCGAAAGATGTAAAATGTAGAGACACTCAGAAAAAAATATAAAGTAGAGGCGCACTTGAATGTTCGCCTATTTTTTATAGTTGAGAATTAAATGAAAATGCAAAAAGGCATGTCATCTCGACCGAAGTGGAGAGATCTATTCATTCCAAGAAAAATTGCTTAAGAGTTTATCATTTAACATTTAATTAAATATAATTTTTATATTTTCATTCTGCTAGATCTGTCAGCTACTTGCCCTTGCGAAATACTGTATCCACCCTAGTTTCTAAGGAGCGTAGCTTGGGAGATCTCGGCGAAGGAATAGTCGACAATTGATCCTCCTTCGCACAAGGCTACGGAGGACAGGCAAAGGACAATTGACAATTTAATTAAGAATTAAGAATGAAATATGTAGGGAAGGGGCTAGGCCCTTCCTTGCTTTATCTAATAAATTTATCAATAGCCTTAGGTTTAAACCAATAATTATCGTCATCCTGAAACGATGACCGCAGGGCATCGGGGTTCAGGATCTCTATGAGAATTGATCTATTCGTCATATTTTAATATCGCAATCTTGTTTACCAAGGTTTTTTATATACTAAACACAATTTATCCGAGCATATCCGCACACTAAACGCGAGATTTGTACATTTTTATGGTGTTTGAGATTGTTCCTAGTTTTAACAGCTTGACAATCAGCAAATATTATAT
>CAZNFT010000067.1:0-8830 GCA_964572745.1 uncultured bacterium | reverse complement strand
CCTCTTATCTTCTTATCTCTTCTTCACAAAGGTCAATCTCTTTTGGTCTTTCCGTATATGGGGAAAAGTGAGCACCTTATTATGCATGGCCACATAAATGCCGGGAGGCATTATTCTTGCGGCTAAAAGGGCTTCGATCACGTTTTGGGAGGCGTCGCTATCGCGGAATTCATAAGGCCGCATGGCACCGGTAAAAATGATAGGACATTTAGGTTCTTGGATCTCTTTGTAAAGTAAAGCACCGGTCTGTTCAAGCGTATCGGTTCCATGCAAAATAATGATGGCGTCCGATATTTCTTGCGCTTGTCGGGCTATATCCAATATAATCTCCCTGTCAATATCGGTCATATCCAGGGAGTCTTTAAAAATAACATTTCGTTGATCAATGCTTAATTCCGGTAATCTTAAGGTCGATAATATTTTTGATAAGATCGAGTGCTGATTCAGCAAAGCCCCGCTATGTTCATTATAGGTTTTTTCTATTGTCCCGCCCGTGGTGATAAATGTGATCTTTTTCATGCTAAAACCTTTCCCTGTTATCATAAAAGATGTTACAAAACTTTTCATAACTCTCGCAAGAAGTTTCATGCGCAGGAAGCATTCTTGATATTTAATAGAGAAATTTTTCTTTAGTGAGCTCTTTAAGATGAAATGACTTTTTAAGCTAACGATTCTTAAGATTATTGAGCTTTTTACAAACATTTAGACAATTCGAGAAAAACTTTTTCACCTCAAATTATCTGAGTTTTTTTATATTTTCCCACAGCTTTTATGCTTATTCAATTTACTTTTTAATATACTTTCTTTATATTGCTTTATTGGTTTTCATAAACAGATCATCGCAGGAAATCCCTGCATCCTAAGGAGACAGCATGAATCCACTCGCCATAGAATTAAACGAGCAATTAAAAAAAGAAGCTCCTGTAATTTATGAGCTTTTATCCCAAAAAGGACGTGAATCTTACTTTCCAAAATCCGGTATTCTCTCTCAAAGCATGCAAGCAAAAAATACCGATATCAATGCCACCATTGGTATTGCCCTAAATGATGATGGCTCTCCCGTTCATCTTTCTTCTTTTGAAAAAATGATCTCTTTAGATCCCAAGAATTGTTTTTGCTACGCACCAAATTCCGGCCTACAGGAACTGCGAGAAATTTGGAAAAAAATGCAGCAGGAAAAAAATCCGGCTTTAAAAAACAAGACCACTTCTCTCCCTATTGTAACGGTGGGTTTATCTCATGGACTTAGCATTATCTCCACGCTTTTCCTCGATCCGGGCGATACGGTGATCATTGCCGATATGTTTTGGGGAAATTATAATATGCTGGTGAAAGAGCGCCTTGAAGTCAATTTTGACCAATATTCCTTTTACGATGGCAATGCCATGAATCTGGCCGGTCTTGAAGATCGTTTACTCAAAGGCAAAATTGGCAAGAAAGTTCTTCTTCTTAATTTTCCCAACAATCCCACAGGTTACACGCCCAGCCTGCAAGAAATGCAAAAGATCAGGGAGCTGGTATTGGCATCTGCTGAAAAAGGCAATCGCATTGTGATAATCTGCGATGATGCCTATTTTGGTCTGGTTTACGAAGACGGTATAGAGACCCAATCTCCTTTTGCCTACCTAAGCGATCTGCACAACAATGTTCTTGCCGTAAAAGTCGATGGCGCAACCAAAGAGGATTATGTTTGGGGTTTTCGCTCGGGTTTTATTACGTTTGGCGGTAAAAACTTATCTCCCGCTGTTTACAGAAATCTGGAAGATAGAGTCGCGGGTGCCATTCGTTCTTCTGTTTCTTCTTCACCACATATTTCTCAATCCATGCTAATTCGTGCTTTCCGTGCGCAAGAGTATTCTACAGAAAAAAAGGCCTACTACAACTTATTAAAATCACGTTATAACAAAGTCAAAGAGATTTTTAGCAAAAAAGGTGAGCGCTATGCCGAGTATTTTGAGCCGCTGCCTTATAATTCGGGTTATTTTATGTGCCTTAAGCTGCAGCCGGGAATTGATGGCGATGAGCTCAGGAAATTGCTGATAAAAGAATTTGATACGGGCAGTGTTTTTATTCGCGGTGTTTTGCGTTTGGCTTATTCGGCTGTTGCCCTCACTAGAATTGAGCAACTTTTTGAAAATATATATGAAGCCTGTAAAATGCTGAAAAAATAAAGGAGCATCTTGTGGCAAGCATAGAAAATTACAAGAATGACGAAGAATTTAAAGCCATCAGCTCAAGAATACGAAGCACCATACAAACGGCATTTTTTGGCAATAATGTTGTCCGCGTAAGAACGGTGGCTGAGGCATATTCGCTGGCAAAAAGGTCTCCGGGCACCATAGAATTGACCGGCATGCCCATTTATAAACCGGAAGAGCAAGGACTTCCCAAAGACGCCAATGTGCTCTTGTTTAATGACGGTGCGATCATTGGTCGTTGTGCAGCCGCTAGGCGAATTTTGGGCGACCCCGGCGTTGATATAGGATCGTATTCGGGGAAATTAAGAGAAGCAATTTATGCCACTCGATATCGCAAAATGTATCATGCCCAAGCTGTGGTGGGGCTCGATAAAGATTTTATGGTAAAAGCGCATTTTCTCATCCCCGAAATGCATGAAAACCTTCTGCTTTCCTGGATGCTAAATTTTCAATATTTTTCTGATGAGGTCAAGGAACTCTACAAAAACTCTCGCCACTTAGCTGAAGGCGATATTTATATTTTTGCAGATCCCGATTGGAAGCACCAAGAGCATCCGCTGGGACTTACTTTTTTCGATTCCGAGAATAATTGCGCAGCACTCTTAGGCATGCGTTATTTTGGTGAACATAAAAAAGCGACACTTACGCTGGCCTGGGGGACTGCCGCTCGCAATGGCTACGCTTCTTGCCATGGCGGCCTAAAGCGTTATAATCTCAAGAATGGCAGCTATACTCTGGCAGTATTTGGACTTTCCGGCTCAGGAAAATCCACTATTACCCACGCAAAACACGGCGGAAAATACGATGTGACAGTTCTTCATGATGACGCCTTTATTATTAATGCCCAAGGAAAATATTCCATTGCCATGGAGCCCGCATATTTTGATAAAACGCAGGATTACCCCATGAACTGCGAGGATAATAAATTCATTCTCACCTTACAAAATAATGGCGCCGTCAAATACGCAGATGGAAAATTATACCCGGTTACCGAAGATCTGCGAAATGGTAATGGTCGTGCCGTTAAATCTAAACTTTGGACAAAAAACCGTGTTGACCGCATAAATGACCCAATCAACGCCATTTTTTGGCTCATGAAAGATCCGACTATTCCACCTGTGATCAAGCTTGAAGGCGCTTCACTCGGTGCATGCATGGGCGCAACTTTAGCCACCAAACGTACTTCCGCCGAACGACTGGCTCCCGGTATAGATCCCGATGCTTTGGTTGTGGAGCCCTATGCAAATCCATTTAGAACCTATTCACTGGAAACAGATTATCATCGCTTTAAAGACCTCATTAAAGACGGTGTTAATTGCTATGTTTTAAATACCGGCTACTTTATGTCTAAAAAAGTCCAACCTCATCACACCCTGGGCATCATTGAAGCCATCGTAGAAGGTCGTGACAAGTTTATAAACTGGGCTCCCTTCACTGATATCAAGATCATGGAGATAGACGGTTTTGACTGCTCTTTAGAAAACAAAGCCTACCGTGAAGTTTTCATTAAACGCTTTAAAGAACGCCTTGAATTTGTCCGCAGCAACAAGAACAGCAAAGTCAGTCGCGATAAATTACCGGATGACGCACTTTCCTCCTTGCAGAAAGTTATTGATGAAATGCGGTGAATTGATTCCGGAATCCAGAATACAGATTCCTGATTCCTGATTCCTGGTTCCTGATTCCTGGTTCCTGATTCCTGATTTCTGATTCCTGGTTCCTGATTCCCGGTTCCTGACTTATTTTAACAAGGTCATTTTTTGCGATCCTACTAACTGTCCATCAACTTTCATAATAACAAGATAGATCCCCGAGGCAAAATTCGAAGCATTCCAGTTATAATCGTATCTTCCTGCTGCTTGTATATTATCTGCAAGCACAGCAAGTTTCTTGCCATTCATATCATAGATGGAAAGCTCTAGTTGACTCTTTGTTTTTAGTTGATAGGCAATTCTTGTAAGAGGGTTAAAAGGATTGGGATAATTTGCCAATAACTGATGTTTATCAGGAAACATGCTTTCCTCTACCGGCAAGCCATGATGAGCTAATTGAATAAAAGAGCCCATTAAGGCCACGCGCTTTTGCTCCGGATAAACAGTCTCAAAGGGAAAGCCTAGCACCATGATTTTTCCCGGAGTAGTTCCACCCGGAAACAAGCCTTGATACACCACACCCGCTGCTCCGGAATAACCGGGATATTTTAAGCATGTTTGCGCATCTCCCCGAGGCTTGAAAACATCGGGGTAGCGAACATTGTAAGTACCGTGAGAGCCATTATCAAAATTAAAAACTCCCAGACCCAAAAATATGCTGTCGCCTGTTGCTTCTACAGAATACACGGTTCCGGCTCTTCCTCCCGGGGAATCCTGAAAATACTCTAGATGCAAAAAATTATGACAAAATGCTTTATCGCTACTTGATCCTTTATTATCAAGATCCCAGGCTATCTCGGAACCGGATACAAATAGATTCCCCCCGGAACGCAAATATGCTTTAATCATTTCCTGCTCTGAAGAAGAAAAGGTTTCATCTACCGTAGATTCTTCACCAAGCATATAATCTACCAGACAATAATTAGGAAAATTTAATAAGCCCTCAAGCATGGCATCGTTTGTTGCAGACACAATAGCATTTTCAAATTCACTTAATGCCTGAGCATGACGCAGGATTAGGTCGCCCGTATTTCCTGCCGTCTGTCTGTCAAATCCATTAATGATCAAAGCGGGCAGCGGACTGTATTCGCGTGTGACAAATAGCATTTCGGACAAAGGTCCGCAACCGCTGGTATTAACACCGGCAATTTTCACATAATAATAATCCTCCAATAAATTCGGCAAACTCATATCTGTGCTATCGCAAAAAAGAGTGTCCTTAAAACTTTGCCCATCACTGGACAAAAGCAGCATCAGTGAATCTATTTCGAATTCATAATTACAAGATATTTCAATCCCCGATGATGAATTCTGAAGCGCCCAGGATAAAATTTTCTTGGGCTTAGGAGGGGAATATGTTGTAAAAGATCGTGCTAAAGTCCAAAGTTCCCGAGCATGTAAACGAACTTTCCAATAGTATTTTGTATTGTTTTCAAGGCTATAGCTTAAGCGATATATATTCGTATCAAGAGCTTCCACATACTCAAGACTATCAGAAAAATCGGCAAGTTCAGAGATGAGAAAATCATATTTTTTACCCTCAATAGCGCGCCATTTAAATAAGGGTTGAGATTCTACATTCGTGGCTGCATTAGCCGGTTCTGTCAATTGAGTAATATCGGCATTGGGATCGGAAAAATAAAAGATCATCTCTTGGGTAATCTCTAAAGAATCTGCAGTCCCATCATTAAAACACAGAAGAAATGTTTGAGCACTTAAAGGCAAAAGCCATATCATGAATAGAAAAAACCTAATTTTTTTCATTGTATTTCCTATTTTGGGTAACGAGTTAAAGTCATGGGCGTGGATTCATTACTTAACAATTTGAAAAGAACAGGATCTTTTAGGATATCGTGGGCAGACATTGTCACGCCATCAACATAGAGATACTCGTTAACAAGTCGAATGCCGTGACTATAATCCACATAGTAATCACCATGTCCGGAATACACAGGCTGAATAGGCGCTCCGCTTGTATAATGCCAACCATAGATACATACTTTCCCGGGCTTGCTTGCCATAATATTGCAAATAACCACATCTTTCTTGATACCGGCGATCAACTCCTCAATCCCACCACCCGCAAGATCTCGTGCCGAATTGATATCGCTATTATGTTCTACAAACTTATAGACTTGAGAATTATTATTTCCCACAGGAGCATAGGGAATGGGACTTAATTTTACCGTGGCATGTTTCCAGATATCATCGCACAGCTTTGGCGTAGTCAGAATGCACCCATAAGCATCAGCAATTTTTTGTGCTGTTGCAGGTCCCATGGGAATACGACAGTAATCCTGGTTTGAACCGATAGACAGATAATCGCTCATCACATCATATTCTACGGTATGCTCTACTCCATTTGCATCTTTAAAAACCGACCTAAGCCTAATGAACTCTCTTGAGATATCGGGAATATTTCCTGCAAGAATTTCTGCGAGAATCAAGGGTTCACGCTCCTGAAAAGTTGTCCCAAGAATATCATTCATAAACTCGGACCCACTACGCGCCGTATCATTTCTATCAGGAAAGGTCAGAGAAGATATTTTCACATGATCTATATCTGCCAACCTGATATCACGTTGGAAAGTTAGATAATGCACACGCAGTATTTTTTCGGGCATAAATAGTATTGAATCAATATCACTGAGTGCGATCTGGTCAATTCCATTAACCGTATGAATACTTAAAGATGCATGTGAGAGACTATCAAGATCGATAAACTGTAATTGCTTAAGATCTTGAATTTCATAGACACGATTATAGGATCCGCTTTCCACATGTAAAGATTGGGAATGAGAATATGAGAATAAGATAAAAAGAAACAAAATTGCCCGTTTCATACATTCACCTCTATTTATTGTTGACAGTCTAATATAAATAAATAATTCAGAAAACAAAAACAGGATATTCGGGATAGTTTTTTTAGATCTTCGCTTTTTTTCCTGCTCTCTCCCCCCCCCGATCTTTTCTAAAATTACACATCTCACGAGAGAAATGATCTTCGCCAAAACATTGTTGAGACAAGGCAACCTGATGACCTTTGACCCAATACCCTCTTAACTTCTTATATTGAGGATTTCCTAAATCGAAAATCGTTCATCCTAATTTATTAAAAAACTCAATTGTAAAGACGCAATGCATTGCGTCTTTACCTCTGCCAAGAAAAAATCATCCTGATGACCTTCTGACCTCTACTTCGCTCCCCGCTCTTAATCATCCGCTCATGCTTTCTGTTCAAGTACTTCCCTTGCACGCTTCAGGGCTTGATTGATATTCTTGAAAATATTTTCTTCTCCAATTTCTTCCCATAATCCGGAGCGTTTTAATGCACTGGCCGGCTGGGTGTGAACTCCCGAGATAATAAGCTGCGTCGAGGTTTTGCGACATTTCCTTAAAAACTCCCGTATGGCATGTAAACCTGTCGCATCAATGGCAGGCACATTACGAATGCGTAAAATAATAACCGGAACGGGTTTTTCGATGCTACGAATTGCCTCCTGAAATCGGTCTGCAGCACCAAAGAAAAAAGGTCCCTGCACTTCAAACATCTCCAGGCCTTCCGGCAGATCTTCCAAGCGGCTCATCCAAGCAGTTTCTTCATTGTCTGGATCGCCCTTTAACTCGCGAGTGATCACGCTGACATCGGCAACTTCAGCCATACGGCGGATAAACAAAAGCGCCGCCAAAACAAGGCCAAATTGCACTGCAACCGTTAAATCTACAAATACAGTTAACAAAAATGTGGTCAATAAAACCATCACATCACTGCGAGGTGCTTTTAACAAGCGAATAAAATGATCCACTTCACACATTCCAATACTGACCACAACAAGAATACCGGCCAACGATGCGAGTGGAATGAGAGCAGCTACAGGAGCCAAAAATAAGAGAACAAGTGTTAAGGTAATCGCGTGGATCACACCGGCCACAGGAGTTTTACCGCCACTTTTAATATTAGTTACCGTTCGGGCAATGGCACCGGTTGCGGGAATACCGCCGAATAGGGCCGAGCCGATATTGCCCAAACCCTGGGCAACCAGCTCCATATTAGAGCGATGACGTCCACCCGTCATTCCATCAGCTACGGTGGCTGATAAAAGGGATTCGATAGCACAAAGTATAGCTATAGTAAAGGCAGGTTTAATGAGCCCTTTGATTTCGCTAAAAGATATATCAGGTAAGGATGGAGATGGTAAAAAACGTGGCAGATCACCGAATCGGCTGCCAATGGTTTCCACGTCCAATTTAAAAACAAGCACAGCGATCAAACCGGCGAACATTCCCACAAGCAAGGAAGGCCAGCGTGGAAGAAAGCGCCGCACGGCCATAACAATTAGGATGGTAGCTATGCCAACGGCAGCAGAAGGCAGATGGATGGTATCGATGTGCCTAAAGTAGGCTGCCAATTTAGGAATAAATTCAGCTGGCGGCGTAGCCATCTGCAGCCCCAAAAGATCTTTAATTTGTGTAGAAAAAATAACAACAGCGATCCCGGAGGTGAATCCGGTTGTAACCGGAAAAGGAATAAAACGGATGAGCGCCCCCATACCTGCTATGCCCATGACAATAAGAATGACTCCCGCTAATATCATGGAGGCAACCAGACCTGAATAGCCATATTGTGCGAGAATTCCCGATACTATCACAACAAATGCACCGGTAGGACCACCGATCTGAACTCGACTTCCACCGAAAAGAGAAATTAATAAACCGGCAACAATGGCTGTAAAAAGTCCCCGTTCAGGCGGCAGGCCACTGGCAATGGCAAAAGCCATTGCTAAAGGAATAGCGACAATACCAACAGTTACACCGGCAATAAGATCTTTACTAAAAACCGATCTATCATAGCCGCGCAACACTGAAAATAATTTAGGTTTTAACATAAAATCCTTCTAATTTTAATATCATATCTAGAATGAAAGGAAAAGATCAACCCCTCCATGCGTCGGGGTTGAATATTTTCACCACTTCAACCTT
>CAZNFT010000066.1:0-8910 GCA_964572745.1 uncultured bacterium | reverse complement strand
TCTCACCTTCTCACCTTCTCACCTTCTCACCTTCTTATCTTCTTCCCTTCTTATCTTCTTCCCTTCTTCCCTTCTTCCCTGATAAGTACATTAAGACTGGATAACAGTCCTTCAGAAGTAAAGAGCCAAAAGCAAAAGTGTGAGGAATGAATCGTACATTTGTCCTCTCACAAACGACCAATCAGCAGGCTTTCCTTAACTCAAGCACCAACTGCCAGATCTATCTATTTCAGCAAGAGCATCTTAGAGCTGGCTGTAAACTCCCCTGCTACCATTTTATAGATGTAAATACCACTCGGGAGACCGGAAGCATCTAATTCTATAGAATGTTGACCCGGCTGCTGGATATCATTGAATAAAGTCGAGATCAATTTTCCCGAAACATCGTAAAGTGAAATATTGACTTTTTCGCTATTCGGGACGCCATAGGATATTCTTGTTAAAGGATTAAAAGGATTGGGATAATTTCCCTTTAGAGAAAATTCATGGGGAATATCGATAACATCGAGTTCAATATCAATAAAAACGGTAAGAGTATCAGAAAATGTCATTAAACCGGCTTTATCGATAGCTGCGACTGTCCAGGAGTATTCTCTTTTGTCGCCAAATCTTCTCCCATCGCTTGTAGTATTGACTGTATTTACACTAAATATGCTATTTGATCCTTCATACCAATAAAACATTTTATATGTTACTTCGTCACCCGGATCAGGATCTACAACGGCTGTCCAGATAAAGGTGGGATACCGGGTAGTTTGATAAGACATGTCATTAGGTGCGAGCTGTATGGGTGCCGGTGGTGCTTCATTTACTGTATTGATACTGAACTCACGATAAGATTCATCTGACCTTGTGCTTGCATTTGAAGCATCTATAGCTTCTACATACCAGTAATAATGTCCATTCTCTATAAGCTCAGTCTTCATAGTATAGCTCAGTTCTCTTCCTGTATAAATGCAAATCATGCTATCTTTGGAGTTTCCTAGGTTAAGTTTGTATCTGAGAGTATCACCGGGATCTTTATCACTGGAGGCCAACCATGAAAAAACGGGGCGAAAAGTATCCTCAATGGATTTGTTTTCGGGAGCTATAAGTGAAAACTGTAGCGGTGGGGAGTTGTGAGCATTTACAGTAAATACAGCGACCTTGGAATACAGTTTATTTGCGTCACTTTCCCATGAAAAATTATCAGGAGCACATGAAACCTGCCAGTAAATGTTTTTATTTTCCGGAAGATCAGTTAATACCTCACAAAATCTCTCGCTTGTAATATCCTTGAACAAGGTATCTTTAAACTCTGGCGTCAGTGCCAAGCAAAGGCCATAGACATAGGTCTGCGAGCTTCCACTCACCTCCTTTTCCCAAGATAACATGGGTCGGGATGTTTGAATTATAGAAGCTAAACCTGGATATAAGAGATCAAAATTTCCTTCGTTTGGATTAATTTCTATATAAGCAGTTTTTTCTGTAGAAAAATAAATGCCGTTCGTTTCGGCTGTAAGAAGCACATCAAAAGTACCTGTTTCGGTATATTTATAGATAAGGGTATCGCCTGTTGCGGTTTCGCCATTGCCAAAATCCCAGGTATAATTGTAATTACCTTCACTAACAGGAGCATTTACCCAAAATTTTATCTCAAAACCTGTATAACCACGTCTATAATCACTTGTAAAGTCAAGATTCTGGACTTCAACCCTATCCCATCTTATGGCATCGAAAGCAATCTTTTGGCTACCTAGGCCAGTGGAATCACCAAGATAAATAAAATCGCTACCATCATTTCTAAAGAAATATTTACCCAGTGATGCCCATTCATCAGAATAGCTGGATTGGTCTAAAATAAAGTCCGACTTTCCTGCAGTATGGTTTATTCTATACTTAGCGGTACTTGCTGTAGCGCTTGCAGGAATATAAGCAAATACTTCATAATAAGCAGCGGAATCTATATTGGGTGTCCAAGTGGCATAACACTGATCTTTTTCGTTTTCTTCTGTATAAGTCCACCAATGATGATTTCCATAACCGCTTTTTGTGCTACGATAATATCTCATAGGAACTGTGTTGCCTTCTGCTTTTAAATAAAAACCATTCTCAAATTGTTTGTCATCGATAATTGAGTCCGGGTAAGCCGGCTGAGCATAAGAAGTAGCAATACACCAGGGCATTGTAGAATAACCAGAGTTGGCATAATTTAAACTTGCATGACCATGGTTATACCCCGGCCAATCGTATTTAACAGCCTTGCCATAATAATTTGGCCAAGAAGATGAATTCCTGTCTCCATAAGGATCATGCATGATCACAGTTCTTTGTGTGCCCGAAACTCTGCCGATGGCCACAGTGAGATGACCGGAGCTGGATAAAAAGTTACAGATGGAAAAAGGTTTTTTCTTATCAATCTCGCTTCTTACGGCTGACCAGGTAGTATTCCAGGTTTGTTTTGCCGAAAGACCATGTTTTTCGTAATAACCGGCCATTCTTGAATTAGGAGAACCACCTGTCCACATATAACCCATACCGCCATAGCAGGTGTAACAATATGATTTACTGCTATTACAGTCGGTATAAGTCTGATCAAAATAATTATCATTGTAATAATAGCGTTCATGAACATAAGCACCGTAATTACTTAAATTTCCAAAACCTGAGACAAAGGGCCATTTAGGGATCAATTTATAATAAGCAAGAACCATGGAAGCCGTTGTGGGTGCGCAGGAAGAATATCCGCGTGAACCGGGTGTGTCATAGACCTGATGAACATAAGGCACAGTTAAATACTCATCTTCACTTGTGGCTGTCTGAGCAAAAGTGACAGGTTCCGTGACAAATTCTTCATTATTTTTTGTTCTCTTAAACAAGGAACTGTTCTGTTCAGCTACCTGTATTTTGCCATTTTTAAAAACATGCAAAGAATTATTAAGATCGATATAGGCAATGCTTTCAGATTTTCCTGCTTCTGTGCTATAAATGATAGTGCCTTCAGCATTGCAGGAGATCACCTGAGTATTTTTAATTTCTCTGTCATCGACAATATTGACTTTGGTGTAGGTATAGGAAGCATCAGTATATCCCCATCTCAGGTCGGTAGCAGTTCCAAGATTTCGTATCTGCTTATTTTGTGTATCGAAAATTTTTAAGAATCCATCCAGAGTCTGAAAAGAAATATACCGTGAGTCTGCCGACCATTGCGGAAAAACTTTTCCATAATCATCATGTGTGATTTGTTCTTTTTCTAAAGAATTCAAATTCAGGACCCAAAGTTGGTCATATTCGTCATTAAAAACCACTTTTTCGCCATCAGGAGAAATGGGAACAATATTCGCATAAGTGCCAAGATCGTAAGTCTTTACAGAGGAGCCATCTTTTACATGAAAAATATTTCCGATGCTATAAGCTATCTTTCCATCATCCGAGAATGAGACTTGTCCCGCAAGCTGAACATCTTGGCTCAATTTTATGATTTTAGATGTTTCTATTTCAAGAAGTGCAGGCGCCTCGAGACCACCGGGAACTTCGCGATATTTGAATCCAATATAATTATTATCCGGCGAAAGAGTAAAAAAACGGCCAGCTCCCGGCGAAGAGATCAGAGTCCGTGCGCTGGAAGCATTCTTGATATAAAGAGAAGAATACAAAGAATCCGTATAAATAAATCCTTTTTGCGAGGGAACAATATCTGTGACAGCAAATACAAAAGCTGTGAACAGAAGAAGGATAAGTGCTATGTGCTTGACTCTCAATTTGAACATTTAATAACTCCTAAAAAATATTTCAATTATTTGGCTAAATTATACTATATTAGACTTGAAATACAAAGACTTGAATTACGATTCTTTCAATATCAATTCAGCAAAGATCAGGACCATCAATGAAACGACTACTTACATTATTATTCCTAGGCTCAGTACTCTTCGCACAGACCTTCTATCCTGAAGTTTCCGTTGAAGGTACAAATCCGGATGCATATCAGCAACGTATTCATCAAGAGCTGATAAATACCATTGAGCAATATATATCTTCAAACAGTTTTAGCGATGAAGTATATGATCTACAGATTCCATATAAAATACACATATATGTAACAAATATATCCCAGACCGGCTCCAAATTAGGAATAAGTGCAAACGCTTTCTTTTCTAATGGTTACGATCAGCGATATATTGACAATAGCTGGTCCTTTGAGTTTACCGAGGGTGAAGCTTTATTCCGAGAAATGATTTACAACCCGCTGCGCGATATCATTGATTACTACGGTTATTTGATCATGGCTACCGAACTGGATGGTATTGAAGATATGGGTGGAAACTCGCTTTACGATCTTGCCAATGAAACCTATGCCAGAGGCATTTCCTCGCAATGGCCTAAAGGCTGGGAACAGAGAAAAAAAGATTTTGACCTACTAACCGGTGATTTTAAGCTTCGCAAGGCCAGAAATCTATACAATGAAGCTCTTTGGGCAATTGATGAAGGTGACGGTACAGAAGGCTGGTATTATCTTGAAGACGCATTAAATCTTTTATTGGAATCCAAAGAACTTGATGAACAAAACAAATTTTTAAAGTTTTTTATTGATATGCATTACAAGGATAGTGAATACTTTGTCAATGTTTACCAAGATACTGCTCTCTTGCCTTTATTCAGAGAACTATCGCCGGAAAACAATGATTTTTTTGATTCTATAGAAGAAGATTTTACCGAATAAGCTCTCGTATCTCTTTTTCGGATATACGGCCTTCGCGCAGTATTTTTAAATTAGATGCTTTATCGATCAGAACAACTGTAGATCCTAGTTCTGATTTACTTTTATCAAGCCTCTCATCCCTGATCATCAGATCAACATCTTTAGAAAAAACCCGCTTAATCGACTCAATATCATTCATTGCTGCTTGTCCCGATATATTTACTGATGTGGTAATAAAGGGCGAATTGAATTTATGGCTGAGCTTTGAACAAAATTTATGATCGGGAATTCTAAAACCCAGATAGCCTTCCATGCTGTATAATCCTTGGGGTAAATTTTTGGATTTTGAGGGTAATACAAGGGTCAAAGCACCGGGAAGAAAAGCCTCTATTAAAGTTTTTGTAAGTCCCGAAAGCTCTGCATATTGCTTTAACATATCTATATTGCTTACAAGAATACTCAGAGGCATATTTTGCGGACGCTGTTTTAATTGATAAAGTTTATCAAGAGCTTCTACAGAGCTTGCATCTGCTCCAAAACCATAAAGTGTATCAGTTGGATAAACAAAGATCTTTTGGCTCTTTAAATACTCGAGAGCAAGGTCTAAGGCTCTATCTTCATTATGGCATACAATCATTTTTTTAAATTCTCGTGATATAATTGTCCGCAAGCCGCTTTTATACCTCTTCCACCACTATAACGTAGTGTTACAGGAAAAGACGCCTCTTTAAAATAGGAGACAAATTTCTTGATATGCTCTTCCTCGGGTCGCCCAAACTTTGTATCGGTTTCATTATAGGGAATCACATTCAATTTACAGGGAATTCTATTTAATTTTTCTAAGAGATTATATGCATCTTTCGGGCCATCGTTAATCCCTTTGAGTAAAACGTATTCAAAAAATATCAATTTATTCGTAACATGGGTGTAATAACTCGCCGCAGCAAGCAATTCTTGCAAGGGATAGCGTCTGTTAACAGGCATCAATTCATTCCGTTTATTATTATCTGCAGAATTCAGTGAGACCGCCAACTTAAACTGAAAGGGCAAGTGCGCAAATTCCTTGATCCTGGGCACAATGCCGGAGGTTGACAAGGTAATATGTCGCGCGCCAATATTGGGACCTTTATGATGATTTAAAATCTCTGCGGCTTTAATTACAGCTTCATAATTGTTAAAAGGTTCGCCCATGCCCATGAAAACGATATTTGATATCTTTTGATTGGAAATTCTCTGAACCTGTATAAACTGTTCAAGGATCTCGGCTGTCTCGAGCTTACGCAAAAGACCCATTTCACCGGTTTTACAAAAGACACATCCCATGGCACAACCAACCTCAGAGCTTAGACATAGAGTAAAGTGATTACCAGAATGTAATAAAACCGTTTCTATAGAATGGCCATCATGGCAGGTGAACAAGAATTTTTCAGAAGCATCTTCATCAGAAATTTCATGCTTGCTGAGCTCAAGAACATCCAGAGAACCGTGGGCATCTATCAGAGCTCTGACTGTCTTCGAAATATTGAGCATTTCATCAGTATTATTAACAGCCTTAGCAAAGATCCATTCAAATATCTGTCGACCAACATAAGGCTTTAATCCTTCTTGGACAGCCCACTCCTGCAATTCTTCATAAGTATAATTTTTTAATGTATTTATCATGTGTGTAAGATTACAATTTTCTCATCCATATACAAGTAAAATATAGCAAGGAATAAGACTTAAGCTCAAAAAAGCTTTAATATTTTGAAAAGATCACTCCTGATTATTTAGTTTATAAGCTAATAAAAACACCTGTCTTATTAGTTCTTTTAGCTTGCATTTTATTCTGCAAACCAATAATTTTCAAGGAATTCGAATAAGGAGTAAATATGAACACAGCCGAACTATTGCAGAGTCTTTCTGAAAAGTCGGAATTATCAAAAACAAGAACTAAAGAACTCTATGAAATATTTACGGAAGTTGTGCAATCAAAATTTTCAGAAGAGATAGGTATAGCTATCCCTAATTTTGGTTCCTTTAAGATAAAAGAAAAGAAAAGTCGGCGTTCATTTAATCCGGCCACTAAAGAATATGTTCAATTACCCAAAAAATTACTCCTTTCTTTCACGCCTTCTGCACAAATGAAAGAAGATCTCAGATAGGAACATCTATGGCAGACAAAATAACATTCCAAGAACTTGTTGATGAATTCTCCGAAAAATCCGGCGAAACAAAAGCTTTTTCGAACATATTCATTAAAGATATTTTTACTAGTGTCCAAGAAGGTTTACGCAAAGATGAAAATGTCAATATTAAAGGTTTGGGCATCTTTAAATTGCAAGAAGTTAATGAAAGAGAAATCATTAACCCAAAAACCGGTGAAGCCACATTAATAGAAGCACATAAAAAAATTGTTTATCGTCCCGAAAAAGCTCTCAGAGAGCGTGTAAATGAGAAATATGCACACTTAGAACCGGAAGTTCTTGGTAAAAAAGAAGAAGTGAAAGAAGTAAAAAAAGAAGAAACTATCAAGAATGTCCCAGCTTCAGCTGAAAAAGCCTCATCTGAACAATCAGTATCAGATAGCGATGTAGAGAGTAAAAAAAGCATTAAAATTATTTACGGTGAAGAAGATCTTCCTACTTATGATGCTGCCAAAAAAGTAAATCCTCTTTTGGCTGATAAACCTTTAGATGAAGAAGAGCCGCCATCACTATCTGATGAAGATAAATCAAAAAATAATTCAGACAATTCAAAGCTTAATAAAAAATCTCCCACTTTTATAATAGAAAAAAAGAAGAAACCCTCTCCTTGGCGCTGGATATTTCCTCTCTTGCTGATCCTTTTGATCATAGGGGTAATATATTTTGTACCCAGCGGGTCCTTAAAATTAGCTAATTTTACTTCTACAAAAAGCTCGCAAAATTTTAGTTTAATTGAAAAGATCAAAGCTAAATTAGCTGAAAATCTTCCAGAAAAGAAAATCACTGCTCTTCCTATGGATACAAAGCTAGAAAAAACTCCGCCGGTCAAAGAAGAAAAGACTGTTGAGGTCATTAGCTCCATGGATAAAATAAAAATAATCACTCAGGCCTCCGAAGATGAAAATGCATTGATCCATATTGTTCAGGAAGGAAATACCTTGTGGGGACTTTCGGATCAGTATTATCAACGATATAGCTTATGGCCAAATATCTACAGAAAAAATCTTGAAGCAATTTCAACACCTGATTTTCTTCCTGTTGGCATAGAACTTTGTATCCCGGAATTATCCGGAGATCCTTACAAACTGACAAAAGCAGATTCAGCAAGAATTGCTCAGGGTTATTACCTTGTCTATACTGCGTATAAAAAATACGATGATAAAAAAGCCAATGACTACTTGAAAATGGCAAAAAGATTTAGAACAGTATTAGAATAAAAGATATATCAGGCATTTATTTAGCAAGCTAAGCTAAAGAATGTCCGAATTAATGATCAATAATACAAAAGACGCAAGAAATTGCGTCTTTTGTTCTTTTAAATGACAAGCGATCTTAATCACATTTGTCGGGATGATAGGATTTGAACCTACGACCTCTTCGTCCCGAACGAAGCGCGCTACCGAGCTGCGCCACATCCCGAAAATCAATATTTCAAATGAAAGCTTTTATAATTCATGCGAGAGTTGACCTCTTCGTCCCGAACCCCGAGGCTTCGGGGCTACCGAGCTGCGCCACATCCCGTTGAACTTTATTTCAAAAGCGCAGAAATATAAGAAAAAAGGATGGAGGATAACAAGAGTTATTATCTTAATAGTTTTTATCTATTCCATAAAATAAATCATCAATTTCTTTATTAATTAATCTTTCAATAAACTTATGACTTTTCATTTTTTTGATCTTAAGCTCAATCTGTCTTGCTTTCCTTTTGGATTCAAAACCTTTTGTAAAAACTAATTCCCAAGGTTTATATGCCTTTGTAGATCTTGTTTTTCCTTGATTATGCTGATCAAGGCGCCTTTGAACATCCGATGTATATCCGATATAATAATTTCTAGTAATCTTACTTTGAATAATGTAAACATAATACATTAAAAAACTCAATATTTAAGAGGTCAAAAAATGAGCATAACAACAATAAGTAATCTAAGAAGGAATCGGCCTCTGCGTCCCGAACCCCGAAACTTCGGGGCTTACACCTTCGATGCAGAGGTCGGCGGACAGGGTGTCTTGTCTCTACTGGGTTTTGCCCTAAATAATCTATTT
>CAZNFT010000065.1:0-8927 GCA_964572745.1 uncultured bacterium | reverse complement strand
AGGTAAGTAGGTAAGAAGCCTGCTCTACATAGCTCCGCAGGAGCGAAGTAGAGGTAAGAAGGTAAGTAGGTAAGAAGCCTGCTCTACATAGCTCCGCAGGAGCGAAGTAGAGGTGAGAAGGTAAGAAGGTAAGAAGCCTGCTCTACATAGCCTCGAATTGTCGGGACGAAGTAGAGGTGAGAGTGCTGGGGAAAAATTTAGAAATATCTGCGTTTTTTATTGTTTTTATACTATTTGCTTCTCTTGGCGTGTGAGGAAATAATTTTCTTAAAATATTCATTGTTTCTAAGGTAAATTTTTACGATTTTCGGCTGTGATAAAAATAAACGAAAAATATCTTTTCCACATCCCAATAAAATAAGAGGATAGCTATGTCCAAGACTGTTCACAGCGGTGTTAATATTGATTTAGGCAATCAGTGTTCCCGCACTGCCTACGCATGGGCTAAAAAAACTTTTGCAAACCGTGTTGATGGTGAAGGGAATCCCCAACTTGATGTTGATGGTTCTTTTTCTAATATCATGAATTTTCGTGGTGTTAAAGTTGGTATGTCTTCAGACGGTATCGGCACCAAGATAGAACTTGCTGAGCGTACCGGTATTTATCATACACTTGGTTACGATCTTATTGCAATGACGGCCGATGATCTGGCGGCCAATGGTATGGAAACCGTTAATATGACCAATATTCTTGACGTGGATCATCTTGATCATGATATCATCAATGAGCTAATGAGGGGGTTGAACGAAGCGGCGAATTTTTCTAAACTAATTATTACAGGTGGCGAAATTGCCGAGCTTGGAAATCGTATTGGTGGTTATGGCAGCAAAATGCATTTTAATTGGTGTGCTGCCGGGGTTTCTATGCTGCCTGAAGGTTTAGATCCCATCGATGGTGCCGATATAAAACCCGGTGACCTTGTTATTTCGCTGAAAAGTCGTGGTTTTCGTTCCAATGGCTATTCACTTTTACGTCACATTATGGAAGATAATTTTGGCGATACCTGGCATGAGCATCCTTACTGCGATACAACATGGGGAGAAGCTTTGTTGACGCCTTCTCTTATTTATACACCTCTGATCATGGAGCTTCGTAAAGCGGGACATAATATTAAGGGTATATCCCATGTAACAGGTGGCGGCCTGGGCGATAATCTTGGGCGCGTATTAAAAGTCAGTGGCTACGGTGCCATTCTTGATAATATTTATGAGCCGCTTCCTGTGATGAAGACTATCCAGGAAATTGGCAAGGTTTCTGAAAAACAAGCTTACAGATTATGGAATCAGGGGAATGGTATGTTATTGGTCGTTCCGGCTGACGAAGCTGAAGCGATGATAAAAAATATTACAAAAGAAAAATACGAAGCTAAGATCTGTGGCTCGATTAGCGAAGAAGCAAAAATATTTATTGATACCAAAGGTTTAGACCCTCAGCGTTTGTCTTATGATGTTGAAGGCTAATATAAAGGAGGCCATGTGAATATCTACACGATTCAGTTGATGCTTAAGGATAATATTCTCGATGTTAGTGGAAAGTCGCTTCAGCAGGAGGCAAAGCGCTATTTTAATATCAATACAGGCAAGGTAAGAACATCTAAGGTTTTTACGATTCTTTCCGATAAAAAACAGTCGGAAATCTTGAAATTTGCCGAGTTGACTCTTAAAGATGCCATTCTTCACAATGTTTATATGGATACACTTTACAGGAATGATGCTTTTCAGCGTCACTTATTTATAGCAAAATTACCGGGTGTGACCGACGATGAAGGTGTTTCTGCTCAGAAAAGTTATGTCGATTATTTTAATCTTGATCAGCATACCGGTGATCAGTTTATTTTTACCGCTGAATATTATTATATCGAAAATCCTCTTTCAAATGATGAATTGAATACCCTGGGTGATGATCTTCTTGGTAATCCTCTGATCAATCACATTGGCTATGGTCCTCTCAAGAATAAAATTGAATATCTGCCAACGGTTTTGATCAAGAATGAGCCAAAGGTCGATACAATTGACATTGATCTTGCGGATGATGAATTACTTGCTCTTTCCAAGAATATGCTTTTATCCTTAGATCTTGTTGAAATGAAAAAGATCAAAGAGTATTTTCTCTCAGAAGAAACTCAGGCCATTCGCGAAAAAAATGCTATGAGCAAAATCCCTACCGACATAGAATTGGAGGTTTTGGGGCAAACTTGGAGTGAACACTGTAAGCATAAAGAATTCAATGCAATGATCACTTACAAAGACCTTGATACCGGTGAAGAAAAACAGATCGATTCTTTATTTAAGACTTATATTTATAATTCAACCAAGATCATTCGTGAACGCTTTGAAAAAGGCGGGAATGACTGGATCCTCAAAGTATTTAATGATAATGCAGGCGTGGTGAAGATCGATGATGAAAATGTGTTTATCTGGAAGGTCGAGACTCACAATTCGCCTTCAGCTTTGGATCCTTACGGTGGAGCATTAACGGGTATTGTGGGTGTAAACCGCGATCCCATGGGGACTGGAATTGGCGGCGGAAAATGCTTATTTAATACCAATGTCCTTTGTTTTGGTTCTCCGTATTACGATGGTGAATTACTCGAAGGCCAATTGCATCCTCGTCGTATTATGAGCGGCGTGGTTAAAGGAATTGAAGATGGTGGTAATAAGTCCGGTATTCCCACTATTAATGGATCAATTATTTTTGATGATCGTTTTGCCGGTAAACCTTTGGTTTATTGTGGAACTGCTGCGGTTATGCCTTATGAATACAATGGCCGTCCTTCTTGGCACAAACCTATTGATATTGATGATCGCATTGTTATGGCCGGGGGTCGTATTGGCAAAGATGGTATTCATGGAGCAACTTTTTCATCCTTGGAAATTGATGAGCATTCTCCACGTTCAGCTGTCCAGATCGGCTCGCCTATTACACAGAAAAATATGAGCGATTTTATGGAAAAGGCTGCTAAAGCCGGACTCCTGAAATCTTCTACAGACAACGGCGCAGGTGGTTTATCTTCCTCTATTGGAGAATTAGCTGAAACTACCAATGGTGCTGTGGTTGAATTGGACAAGGCGCCGTTAAAATATCCCGGACTTCAACCCTGGGAGATCTTTGTATCCGAATCTCAGGAGCGCATGACATTTGTGGTTGAGCCGGATAAAAAAGATGCTTTATTTGCAATGGCTAAAGATTATGAGGTTGAGCTATCGGATATTGGGTATTTTACAGACTCCGGATATCTTGATATTTTCTATCACGGTGAGCGTATTGCTTATCTGGATCTGGATTTCTTGCATAATGCTGTTCCCAAAAAATACATGGAAGCTGAATGGAAAGCTCCTGTTCTTGAAGAACCTACTATAGTTGATGCCGATCATAATGATATTCTTGTTCAGCTAATGGGCAGTTTGAATATTTGTTCTAAAGCTCCTGTCATTCGTGTTTTCGATCATGAAGTTAAAGGTAAGACAGTGATCAAGCCTTTAATGGGCGAGGATGGAAACGCCCCCCAGGATGCCGGCGTGATCAGAATTAATCATGATAGTTTTACCGGAGTAGCTGTTTCTAATGGCATTATTCCTCGCTATGGTGATATTGATGCTTATGAAATGTCGGCCGGGTCATTTGATGAGGCGGTTCGTCAGATCATTGCAGTGGGTGGAAAATTACCCGATCCAAATGTCGTCGATGGTATTTTTTGGACTGCGAATGATAATTTTTGTGTTCCGGATTCACTCTACGATCCAGTCAAGAATCCCGATGGAAAATATAAATTGGCGCAATTGGTTCGTATGAATAAAGCGCTCTATGATATGGCTACTTATTTCAATATTCCTATGACCTCCGGTAAGGACAGTATGAAGAATGATTTCAAGAAGGGTGATGTAAAGATTTCCGTTCCGCCGACTATTCTTTATTCCATGGTAGCCAAGATTGATGATGTGCGTAAAACAGTCACCTCAGATTTTAAAGAAGCAGGTGATATGATCTATCAGGTAGGTAAGACCTATGATGAACTTGGTGGATCGGAATGTTACGCCCTTTTTGGTGTATTGGGTGCAAATGTCCCCAAAGTCAGGAAAGATGATGCTAAACGCATTTATGATAAAATGGCCCAAGCCAATGCAAAGGCCTTGATCGCTTCAGCGCATGATATGTCGGATGGCGGTTTGGCAGTCGCCCTTGCAGAATCGGCTTTTGGTGGTAATAAAGGCTGTCAGATTAAGATGCCAAAAACAGAGATTGGTGTTTTAGCAGAATTATTCTCCGAATCACATTCTCGTTTTGTGGTATCGGTAGAACCCTCCAAGGTCGCTGCTTTTGAGGCTATTTTTGCTGATGATTGCATAAGATTGGGCAATGTGACTGACGACGATATGATGTCGGTCCTTATTGAAAATAATGAAGTGATAAAAAGCAAAGTTTCGGACCTCCAAGAGGCCTGGATCAATGGTTTAAGAAAATAAAGGAAACATCATGGTAAAAGCGCTGATCGTAACCGGCTTTGGCATTAACTGTGAAGAAGAAATGGCGGCGGCATACCGTCTGCAGGGTGCTGAAGCGACTATTTTGCACCTGAATGAACTTTTTCAGGAGAGGGACAGCATTCATCATTACGATATCCTGAACTTTCCGGGTGGTTTTTCTTTTGGAGATGATATAGGTTCAGCCAAAGTTTTAGCAAATAAATTCAAATTCAAGAAAATGAGATCAGGTAAGTTGTTTATTGATGAAATATCTCAATTTTTAAAGGATGGAAAATATATTATCGGTGTATGCAATGGCTTTCAGGCATTGGTAAAAATGGGATTATTGCCAAATATTGGCGGTAATTTTGAACAAGAAGTAACTCTAAGCAATAATGCTTCAGGAAAGTTTGAAGACCGTTGGGTGCATTGCTTGATCACAGAAAATAATCCTACAGCTTTTTTGAGTGACCCTGCTATAAAAGGCATGGATCTGCCTGTGCGTCATGGTGAAGGAAGACTCATCATCCGTGATGATGAAATCCGTGAAGCTATTGTTGAAAAAAAACTCAATGTTTTGACCTATGCCGATAAGGATAAAAATCCCACAGCGGAATATCCTGCAAATCCAAACGGGGCGGACTTAAACTGTGCAGGACTTTGTGACCCAAGCGGTCAGGTATTTGGTTTAATGCCTCATCCCGAGGCCTATCTTTCTCTTTATAATCACCCCGATTGGGCTGGCAAGAAACGCAGTGATCCCGGAATAAGTGAAGATGGAGAAGGAATGAGTGTTTTCAGGAATATTGTGAACAAAATTAAGGGACAGAAATAATGTAGAGATGCGATGCATCGCGTTTCTACTACAGAACATTAATTCAAGGTAGAGTAGTAAAAATATGCCCACTAATCTCGAAAAAGCAAAAAGAAATCGCCTGCGCGTGGTGGAATATTACGAGAATGCTTGGGAGTTTATTATCAGGCTTCTAATGGGTTTGGGCATTTATGTGGTTTTGCGTATTATTTTAATATCGTATTTAAGGCGTTTTCATGGAATATCAATGTCTTTTACCGACAGTTTATCAGAGTTGATGGTCTTGGTGTTTTCTGCTCTTTTAATGCTGTTTTTTATCTGGCTGAAAGGTTCGCGTTCGCATTTGCTTGCCGCAGTCTTTTTACCTGTCATTTTTTGTCTGGTCCTTGTGGATAGCATTCATTTTGTTCAGCTTCTTTTGTTGGGGGATAGCAGTCAGGCACTATTAGGCTATTTACCTTTTATCCTGCCGCTATTTTTAATATTGATCTACTGGGTCTTTGATTTTAAAGCTTTGTGGTTCCGGATCCTTGCGAGTTTGCTATTTCTTGGGATGAGTATATTCTGGATCACCGATATTCCCAAGAGTTTTGAAGAAGCCAAGAATGTTCAGTCTGTCGTGGAAGCATATCAGCTTTTTTCTAAAGATTTGCAAAAAGATCATATAGTCAATTGGGAAGAGTCTCCTGAATTCTTGCAGGCGGGAAATGTTGAGAGTATTTGGCATAGCAAGAATGTAGATCCTGCAGAGTATCGGATCGCTGATGATTTGGATGAAATTGTTGGTTTAAATTATGTGCTGGGCATTGATATTGTTATTCCGGGAGTCAAAAGTGATTTAAAATTAAGTACAGAGGAATTAAGTTTTAAAACGCTTCAGCATGTAGGTCTGCATTATTTTTATAAATATTCTAATACACGAAAAATTGTCATAAAAGATTTTCAATATACAGGTGATAGCTTTTTCTTGCTGGAGTTAGAAAATGGAGAAAAGCTTATTGTCGATAATGTATTGATAAGAAAAAAATAAAGGAGTCCTGGCGTCATGATCAAGATCAAAAGAGCGTTGATCTCAGTTTCGGATAAAACAGGTGTTGTCGATTTTGCAGCGGCACTTGAAAGACAAAATTGCGAGATCATTTCAACCGGTGGAACCAAGAAAGTTCTTGAAGAAGCCGGTATTAAAGTGAGAGATATTTCAGAAGTAACAGGCAATCCTGAAGCTTTTGGCGGTAGAATGAAAACAATTTCTTTTCAAATTGAATCCGCATTGCTTTATGACCGCGAAAAAGACGCCGAAGAGGCCGGATCTTTGAATATAGAGCCCATCGATATGGTGGTCTGCAATCTCTATCCCTTTGAAAAAGTAAAGGCTCAGGGAGCTGATCTGCTCACACTTATTGAGAATATTGATATCGGTGGTCCTACCATGCTCCGTGCTTCAGCCAAGAATTATAAATATGTAGCCAGTGTGGTCGATCCTCATGATTATCCACATTTATTGACAGAACTTGCCGAAAATGATGGTGCCTTATCAGAAAAAACACGCTTTAATCTTATGCGAAAGGCCTTTAACCATACAGCTGACTACGATGCGTTGATTGCCACAACAATGGATGCCGAGGCCGGTGAATTATCTGTAAGATTGGCATACGACCAAGCCCAAAAATTGCGCTATGGCGAAAACTCACATCAGGATGGCTATTTTCTTCGCCAAAAGGGCGCTGATCATTCTTATTACGATATGAAGGTTCTTCATGGAAAAGAATTGTCCTATAATAATATGTTCGATATGTATGGCGCTATTGAGTCTATTCGCGATATGCGTCAGCACGCCATTGCCGTGATCAAGCACGCCAATCCTTGTGGATTGGCGACCGGTGACGATCAGCGAAAAGTAATGGAACTGGCATGGGCTGGAGATCCTCTCTCGGCTTTTGGTTCTGTTATTGCGTTTAATACTAAGCTAGAGCGTGAAACAGTGGAATTTTTTGCCCTGGACGCCGAAGATAAAAGCCAGCGGAAATTCGTTGAGATCGTTGTCGCTCCCGCTTTTACTCCTGAAGCGCTTGAATATTTACAACTTCACAAAAATTTACGCATTGTTGAATTCGATCCTCATTTTCTATCTCCCGAGAAAGACATGAAGGTTCTCCACAATGCATTATTGTATCAGGATTCAGACTTAAAACTCAAAGCTAAGATCGATAATGTTACAAAGACCAAAGCTAAGATCGATGTAGAACTTCTTGATTTTGGTTTAAAATCGGTTCGCCAGTTAAAATCCAATGCTATCTGTATCGTTCGCAAGCTGGAGAATGGCTACTGTCAGCTATTAGGCATGGGCTGTGGTCAACCTAATCGTTTAAACTCAACAGAATTGAGTATCAAACGAAGTCGTGAAAATCTTAAAGCAGAGTGGCATGGGCAAGGGGACCTTGAAGACTATATTAAAGAAAAAATGGCTGAAGCTGTTTTGATCTCGGATGCATTTTTCCCCTTCCCCGATAATGTCGAAGTTGCGCACGCTGCCGGACTAAAAAATATTGTCCAGCCGGGTGGATCAATACGTGATAAGCAGGTCATTGCCAAAGCTGATGAGCTTGGAGTTGGGATGGTATATACGGGGATGCGGCATTTTAAACATTGACGGGATAAGAGGGAAGATCTTTGACAGGATAACAGGATACCAGGATAGCTAATACTTGACAGGATAACAGGATACCAGGATAGCTAATGCTTGATAGGATAACAGGATAATCAGGATAGCTAATGCTTGATAGGATAACAGGATAATCAGGATAGCTAATGCTTGATAGGATACCAGGATAGCTAATACTTGACAGGATACCAGGATAGGTAATGCTTGATAGGATAACAGGATAATCAGGATAAACCAAATAGTGTTTCGGCGCGATAAGAGGGTAATCAAGATAAGATTATGTTTTAATTGGGGTAAAAATTTAAAAATATGTGACCTAGGTCACACTTTAGAGGTAAAGAAAATTAGTTGAATGAAAATTTAGAAAAATAGTGTAAATTTGACTTAGTTAAATAATAAATTGAGGGGAACGAAATGTTATTTGAAAAAGTGACAGAAAAGATCATTGGCGCAGCATACAAGGTATATAATCAAATGGGCTTTGGTTATTTAGAAAAAGTCTATGAAAAGTGTATGAATATTGAATTGATTAAAATACGTGGTCTGGACATAAAACAACAGTGTCCAATTAAAGTGGAATATGACGGATATGATGTTGGAGATTTTGTTGCAGACTTGGTTATTAACGATGAAATAATTGTTGAACTAAAGTCAACACGCCAGTTATCTTCAATACACGAAGTACAATTAGTCAATTATTTGAAAGCGACCGGTTATGATCTTGGTCTTTTGATAAATTTCGGCGAGAAGAAAGTTGAAATTCGTCGAAAAGTAAGAAATTTGAAAAGCAAGTAAGGCCATCAAGTACATCTTGTTATCCCGTCGAAAGGTCTATCAGGTACATCTTGTTATCCTGTCGAAAGGCCATCAGGTACATCTTGTTATCCCGTCGAAAGGTCTATCAGGTACATCTTGTTATCCTGTCGAAAGGCCATCAGGTACATCTTGTTATCCTGTCGAAAGGCCATCAGGTACATCTTGTTATCCT
>CAZNFT010000064.1:0-8992 GCA_964572745.1 uncultured bacterium | reverse complement strand
TTTTTTTGAACAATATTTCATTAAAGATTAATTGGCTCGATATTCTGATCATCCTGAGGTCATTATTATTTATAATTTTCGGCTTATCTTTAAAACGTTATTCCACTGTTTCCCATCATATCGATATCTTGTTTTTTCTTTCTTTGTTTCATCTTTTAGTTAAAAATTCTTCTTCTTCAAAATCTGATACTGCCCTTGACAAAACGATTACCCTTGTAATCATCGGCACATTCATTGTCTCTACAATTGAGGGACTCTATGGCTTGCTGCAATATTTCAACATTGATTTCTTTCGTAAAGTTATCTTTCAGTCAAATGAATCAAATGCTATCGGGACATTCGGCAGTGAAAACGCTTTGGGTGCTTTTCTTGCCATCGGTGTGATCTGTGGGTTATATTTATTGAAAATAAGCCATCAAAGAACAAAAATAATAGCCATTTTAATGGCATTGGCAATCATCATTACGACCCTCATCCTGACTCTCAGTCGGGGGGCCTGGATTGCCTGCATGATCGGAATATTATTCTTTTATTTGCCAAAGATAATTGGAAAATCAAATAAAATCATCCTCCCTTTTATCATTTTGTTATTACTCGGATCTTCTGTTGGTTTTTATATGATCAATAAAGACTCATCAGAGGGAAGAATCTATATTTGGAGAGTCAGCCATGAAATGATCAAAGACCATCCATTTCTTGGGATCGGATATGGAAATTATGGTTACCAATATATCAATTATCAGGCTAAGTTTTTTGAGGATGAAGATAATGTCATTTATCAAGACAAGGCATCCAGCCTGAAAGACGCACACAGCGAAATGGTTCATTCCCTTGCGGAAACGGGCATTATCGGATTCCTTCTGTTTATCGGTATTTTTATGTTATTTTTTTATTATTCGTTTTCATTATTAAAAACCGAAAGTGGAACCAATCTCCGATTCCTGGTAACGATTGTCATCGTTATGTTTGTTCATTCCCTGATCGACAACATTTTGCATGTTCTGCCGATTGCCGTGATCTTGTATTTTATCTTCGCGATTATTTCATTCAAAACAGATAAATACGACGACAATAACCATCTTTTCAAAAAAACTTTATTTACTTGTAGAATTAATTCCAATTGGATATTGATCAGTTTATGTGCATGCATCTTATTATTTAACAGCTACCTGATAATAAAAAACTCCGCAGGTCAAATCGCATGGAAAAAAGGACAAGAATCGGTTTATAATGGAAATTGGATCAAAGGAATTGAATATTATCAAAAAGCCCTTAAATATTTACCTGATAATGGTGAATTGCAGTTTCACCTGGGGGCAGCTTATTCTTTCGTCGGACAGCCAGAAGAAGCTATCAACTTGCTAAACAAATCACTTGAGAGATTTAACGATAAAAATATTTATATTTCTCTTGGAAACGCTTATTGGAGTCTGGGTGAATATGACAAAGCAGAAAAGAACTTTATCATTGTGGCAAAAATGTTCCCCCAAATGCTGGCTCCTCATTTTTGGCTTGCAAGTTTATATTATGATATGGGGCAAACAGGAAAATCCATTTATGAATTGAAATTAATTATTGATGCAAAACCAAAGATAATGTCTGACGAAGTCATGGCCATCAAGAATGATGCCATTTTCTTCTTAGAGAAAATATTAGCACATCCCGGTACACATAAACCGTAAACCCGCATCAATACTCAACTTTACGGCGCATTAAGCGTTTTTTTACAAACCTGGCACTTTTTGGGCACCGTTTTGCCGCAAACCCGCATGGATAAAGGCTAAAAAAGGGACTTAAAATCCCTCGGCTCATAGAGCTGTACCGGTTCAAGTCCGGTCTTCGGTACCAAACAAAAAGCCTTGAAAAAATTCAAGGCTTTTTTGTATAGAGTTGAAAATTAGTCCCTTGTGTCAAATATGAATGTTTATACTTAAAATCTCTCGTCCGCCAGCTGGCGGACGTGCCGGTTCCCCCAGAGGGGTCCCTTTGGGAAAGTCCGGTCTTCGGTACCAAACAAAAAGCCTTGAAGAAATTCAAGGCTTTTTTGTTTGTAAGTAAAAAAGATTAAAGGCAAAATTAAGACGTAAATTTTGTTATCAGAGAATTAAGTCCCTGGCTGAAGTAGAGACAGAGCATCGCTCTGTCTTTTTCAATTTAGGACGAAGATCCTATCTTTTGGTCTTTCCTGCAAAATAATGTTTAAAGAATAGAGGGGAACCGAGACGCGAAACATCGCGTCTGTACATTTTAGAAGGGTTAAGCTTCTATTCTTCCAGCTTAATTGCCCTGTGCCGAATCTAAGTAGCGCTAAAAAACAAATTCCTTGATAATAAGAAAATTTAAATCGAAATTATCCATGATATTGTTTTTAATCTAAATGAGTAGTTAATTCAAGACTTTAAAAAAAGCTCATTACAAAAACCAAAAGGGTATTTTTTATGAAACGCTTTATGTTATTGATTTTTATTTTGTCTTTTTCCTTTGTGAATGCACAAGAAAGCCTGACCTACCAAAAACCATCGAAGGAAATTTTGGAGCTGGTAGATATTGAACGCGCTCCGTCTGTCTTGATTGATGAAGCCCGGAATTATATGATCTTGGTGTCCCGAAATGCCTATCAATCTATCGATGAGCTTTCGAAAGAAGAACTTCGTTTGGGTGGTTTGCGTATTGACCCTAAAACCAATATCGGTTCCCGGGTTAGTTATTATACCAATCTGAAGGTGAAGAATTTAAAAGAAGCTAATGCTGAAGCTTTAAGCGTTAAAGGACTTCCCAAAAATCCCAAGCTGACATATTTCACCTGGTCACCGCAACAAGAAAAATTAGCGTTTACTCATACAACAACAGATGGCGTTGAGCTTTGGGTTTTGGATGTTGCCAAAGCTACAGCTCGTAAAATTACAAAAGCTACTGTTAATGCAAACCTGGGTAGTGTTTTTACATGGTTTGCCGATGGTGAAGCGCTTTTGGTTCAAATGGTAGCGAAAGACAGAGAAGCGTTGATCGATACGAAAACATCTATACCAAGCGGTCCTACCGTGTCAGTTAACGAGGGGAAAAAAGCTCAGAATCCAACGTATCAAGATTTGCTAAAAAACCCGAACGATGAACATAATTTTGAGCAATTGGCATTATCGGAACTTTATAAAGTATCTCTTAAGGGGAAAGCTAAAAAATGGTTGGGTAAGGATATTTATACTTCAACACGTTTTTCTCCCGATGGAAATTATATTCTTGTAAAAACGGTAGAAAAACCTTTTTCTTATTTGGTTTCCTATAATCAATTTCCTTCAAAAACAAAAATCTATACAAAAGCAGGCAAGCTAGTTGAAACTCTTGTAGAAGTACCTTTGATCGAAGATCTACCTCAGGGATTTATGTCTGTGAGAACCGGTAAAAGGGCTTTTTCATGGCGTAGTGACAAAGCGGCCACTATATTTTATACTCAAGCTTTAGATGGTGGTGATCCTGCTGTTGAAGTACCTTACAGAGATGAAGTTTTTGAAATGGAATATCCTTTTAAAGATAATGAAAAGAGTATTTTAAAAACTATCAACCGTTTCAGTGGTATAGATTGGGGAAATAACACCACCGCCATTGCTTACGATTATTGGTGGAATACCCGAAATGTTAAAACCTATGTTTTTAATCCATCAGATGCTTCTGTTGAGCCTACAATATTGTCCGACAGAAATTATCAGGATATTTACAGCAATCCCGGTTCTTTTGTAAGTAAACAAAATACTATGGGTCGTTCTGTTTTGGCTTTGAACGGCGATGATGCTTATTTGATAGGTGATGGATATACCAAGGACGGGCAATTTCCATTTCTTGATAAAATAAATTTAAAGACCAACGAAATAGAACGCATTTATCGTTCCGAATATACCGATAGAGTTGAAAGTCTTTCTTCCTATTATCCAAGCAAGAATGAATTACTCGTGCGCATTGAGTCTCCTACAGATTACCCCAATTATTTCTTTAGGCATCTAGAAAGTGAGAGCTTAAAGCAGATCACTCATTTTGAAAATCCTTTTGTTAGCATCCAGAATGTTCATAAAGAAGTCATCAATTACAAACGTGACGATGGCTTGGATCTTTCAGGTACCTTGTATCTGCCGGTGGGTTACGATATGGAAAAGAAAGAAAAAATGCCCTTGATCATTTGGGCTTATCCCACTGAATTTAAAGATAAATCATCTGCAGGTCAAAGCGCACAAAATCCCAATGAATTTACCTATCCTTACTATGGATCAATGGTCTATTGGGTAACCAGAGGCTATGTGGTCTTGGATAATGCATCTTTTCCCATTGTGGGTGAAGGAGACGAAGAGCCCAATGATTCTTTTAGAAAACAACTGGTTGCCAATGCAAAAGCCGCGATAGATGCCCTTGATGATCTGGGCTATATTGATAGAAATAGAGTTGCCGTTGCTGGACATTCTTATGGTGCCTTTATGGTTGCCAATTTGCTGTCACACTCGGATCTTTTTGCGGCGGGTATTGCAAGAAGTGGTGCATACAACAGGACCTTGACTCCTTTCGGTTTTCAGAGCGAAGAGCGAAATTATTGGGATGATCCAAATATTTATAATTCAATGTCTCCCTTTATGCATGCGGATAAAATGGATTATCCCTTATTGTTAATTCACGGCGAAGCCGACAATAATGCCGGGACATATCCCATGCAAAGTGAACGCTATTTTAATGCCTTAAAAGGATTGGGAGCCACGGTACGATTGGTGATCTTACCCAAAGAAAGTCATAGCTACAGAGCTAAAGAAAGTATTCTCCACCTACTTTGGGAGCAAGATGAATGGCTGAAAAAATATGTCAAGAATAAATAAGCGAACGAAAGTATTATAATAAATTTTTAGAATGAGTTTAAAGTTTGCTCTCCTTCGCCCCGAAATTTCGGGGCGAAGGAGAGGTAATAGACCAAATTAATATATGTATTTTTCATCAGGAAGTTAACTTCCTGGCAGAAGTAGAGACAGAGCAATGCTCTGTCTTCTTCAAATCAGGACGAAGATCTTTTCTTTCGGTCTCTGATATAGATATATGATAATAGCTTGAATAATTTAGAAAACTTTAAGGTTGCAGAAATCCTGTCCGCCAGCTGGCGGACAGGATGACGAATTAATATTTTATTGTCAGTCTTTTGATCGAAAGAATTATTTTATTAATATCATTTTCTTTGAGGTACTTAAATTTCCGCTTACAAGTTGACTTATATAGATTCCTGAGCTGTACTTAGAAGCATCCCATGTCAATTCATAGAGACCTGCTTCAGAAAATCCATTGACAAGCGTCTCAATAAGATGTCCTGACATATCATAAATACTGAGTTTAATATCTGAGTCTTTTGATATTGCATAAGCAATTGTTGTTCTTGGATTAAAGGGATTTGGGTAGTTTTGCTTCAGTGAAAAATCTTTTGGTTCCGTAACAGATTCTACAGAGCTTTCGGGTTTCGTTTGAAGGGTAGAATTGCGATTAATTAAGGCAATCACATCATCGACTAATACAGGTTTAGCGTCTGAAGCATTGGAATGCACTTTTACGATCGATTGGACACCGTTTTCAAGATATTTCGTGGTCAACCTACGCCAGCCCGAGGATTCAGGATCTTTTTGGTTCATTAGGAAGGTGTCTTGTCCGACAATATAGGGTGCAAGTTGAGAGGCATTTGAAAATTTGGAATTATAAGCATAAATATTATAGTATCCTGCTTCAGTTATATCTTGTCTATACTCGATGGTATCATTTCCAGTGCTGTAAAATATATTATCACCACGATAAGTCATTTGGGAGAGATGCTGTGGGGCCGGACGAGTCCAACCGGGTGTTTTAATGACATTTAGCTTATCGTTTTCGGCAATAAAGTCAGTTTTGGGGCGCCAATTTATGTCACTCCGATGAGGGAGTTGTGCTTCTTGGGAATAAAAACTTGCTACAAGAGTATCACCCACTGTCGTAGATGAGGACTGATCAAATTCATCAAAGAAATGCCTAAATTGTTTTTGAAAGCCTTCATAGAAAAACCAGGCTTCTCCCATCACGCCATTATCTCTATTTAATTGCATGGAGTTTATGATATACTCCGGATCCATCAAATATTCTTTACCGGTAAAATCGGAGTATAATTGATATAAACACACACCAGAAAAAACTTTTGAATCATCATTGTAATTGGCAATGGATGAAAAGAAAGTTGGCCGGTATTCAGTCCATGTTTTTCGGTATAATTGAGGTATAACGTCATCACAAATCCCGGTGTTCATCCAGGTTTTAGGATCTTGTAGATAATTATAATAAGACCATGGATAGACCGAGGGACTTGAGGAAACATGTAGATTATTATCAATTGCTTTGATTGAATCTGAGACAATCCGATACCAATCCGTTAATTTATCAGCTCGCCATTTTGTCCAAGCTGCATTCTGGTGATTAGAGGGAGGAGACGCACCATCATGTTCTGCTTTGTATAAATCGACTGAGGCCTGTTCATATCCACCTTCTATGGGCATGGCGGGAATACGATCTGAATATTCAATACCATCAATATCATAATATTTGCAGGTCTCAAGTGTTAGTCTGCGAATAAAATCCTGTACATCCGGGTTAATGGCACTCATCCAATCGAAACCATTTTTAACAGCAAGTGATCCATCACTTTTCTTGCATGCCCAATCGGGGTATTTCTGCAAGATATGCCCACCTTGCTGCGACCATGACGTAGAAAAGCCCATTTCGTACCATGGCATCACCTCTATACCTCGCGCATGGGCTTCAACAATAATATTTTGTAAGGGATCTCGTCCTGAAAAAGCTGGATGAATTGCAGCTGATTCACCAAAATATCGCCACATAACATCAGAAGGATAAAGGGTATAATCACCATTTGCTGAATTTGAATTCCATACACAAACAAGAACTGTGTTGATATTAATCGAATCAAGATATGCCATAGCTTCTGCAATATTTCGATCAGAGAACATAATGTCCGAATCCACATTGGTAATCTTTGCGGCTCTCAACTCAATTGGAAGATCGGCCAATAATACATTAACACAAATTGTTAATATTAAGAACGATATTCGCTTTTTCATTCTTCTCCCTTATAAATAGGTGCGATAAGTTTAGCAGTTCTGTTCATTTTTTTTCTTAGACCTTCATAAAAGAAAAAGACCTCACC
This sequence comes from uncultured bacterium, assembly GCA_964572745.1. Classification (GTDB taxonomy): domain Bacteria; phylum Fidelibacterota; class Fidelibacteria; order Fidelibacterales; family Fidelibacteraceae; genus M50B103. The sequence continues at coordinate 1,791 of CAZNFT010000064.1, read as the reverse complement.
CTTGTAATTGTGATGACGATTCATCTTGATGGTTTCTAAGAGAAAGTCATCTTCCATGACATATTTACCGACATTTAATAAAACCCCGGGCAATATAGGTGTTTTGTAATCCTTGAGTTTTTCTTTTATGCTATCAAGTTCGTTTAAAGTTATTTCGTATGCGTCGATATTGTAACGGTAAACTTGCGGAATCACCACATCGGCATAGCCGCCACGGATCCACTCCGGCCAGTCTTGCAAATATTCTTCATAGCACCAAGGGTAAACTGAAGGCGCCCAAGTGACCAATACATTTTTATTCTCAGCTTTAACGGTATCGTAGAGGCGTTTGGCAAATGCATTCAGTTTATCTCCTCGCCATTTCATCCAATCTTTATCCCTAAAGTCTTCGGGAGGTAAAAGTCCGCCATTTTCCGATTGGTATAATTTTACGGTAAAGTCAGAATATCCGCCATGAGAAGGTTGAGCGGGTAATCGATCATCTCCCTGCACACCATCTACATCGTAATTTTTAACAACTTCCATAACCAAGGATATGATAAAATCCTGTACCTCCGGCATATAGGCATTCATCCACTCGAAATTATTTTTTTTAAGTAAATTGCCGTCAATATCTTTAGCTGCCCATTCGGGTTTTTTTTCGAGGAGGGCCCCCCCCTTTTTTATTATAGGATGAAGCAAAACCGTATTCGAACCATGCTACGACCTGGAGTCCATGTTCATGAGCAGATATAATGAGTTCTTCAAGTGGATCACGATTCTTAAAACGTGGTGATATTTCACGATCGAACGTATCTTTCATAATTTTGCTTGGGTACAAAGTATAGGCATCATTCCATACAACCGGCATCACAACATTAAAACCATGATCGGCTAAAAACTTCATAGCTTCATCAATGGATTCTTTGCTGTCAAGCACCTTGCTATCAACATTCGTTATCCATACACCTCGCCAATCTGATGAATTAGTTTGTAATTTGCATCCTGATAGAATGAAAATAAAAATTAAGATTGAGAGAGATAGGCTATACTTTTTCATTTTTTCTCCTTTAGAATAAATCCGACTGGCAATTTAGCTAAGTATTGTCTGACTTTTATGACTGACCATAAAGTTAGCGAAAATTCCTATTAGTTAAGCTAAAAACTATAGAATTTTATTATTTTCAATATCTAAGCTATTATAAAGAGCTTCGGCTATCATAATATGCCCCGCTTTACTTGGATGGATACCATCTCTAGACCAAAGATCTGCTGAGCTGGTTTTTAATAAATCCTGAAAGACTTTCTGAATATTTATTAAAGGAATAGATAATTTATAACAAATATTCTCAATTATTTCGATGTACTGAAGAGTTAATTTAGAAAGTGGAGAAGTGCTATCATTATTAATATAAAAGGGAGTCATACAGGTAATTGAACTAATTTTATTTTCTATACAAAGTCTGAGTAAGTGCGAGTATGTCTTTTCAAAATCATTCAAAATCATGTCTAAATTCTGCTTTTTGTCGAGCTGAACGGCTGCATCGTTAATGCCAATCAAGATGAATATATGATCTGGTGATTCATTTAGGACGTCTTTTTCCCAACGCAATTCAAGACCCTTGAGGGTATTTCCACATATACCTTTATTAATAAAATTAAGTTTTAATTCTGGATTAATTGTGGTGAACATATTTTTAAACACATACATATACCCTCTACCATAAGGTGGATGGTCATTTGTTCGTCCCGCATCAGTTATACTGTCACCTATAAAAAGTAATTTATCATTTGGCTTAAAAGTTGAACTCA